>JBEPUM010000254.1:0-5036 GCA_041691515.1 Pseudomonadota bacterium
GCGTGAACGCTGCCGGCCAGTTCCGGCGCCAGCAGCGTATTTATCATGCGCTGACGGTCGATCCGGCTCTTCCCTTCGAACGCCTGTGATACAATATGAATCCGAAAATGCGTCTCGCCGCCCGGCCGGTGGCCGGCATGTCCCTCGTGAAGGTGGGATTCATCCGTGACGTCGAGGCTTGCCGGCGCGAAAGCTTCGCTCAACTTCTTTGTGATGTTATCTTTGACGTTCATGGAGAGCGGCTTAACGCCCATCCCCCGCGTACGTCAATGGCGCGGGAAACCTAACGGAATAAAAGCGATGTCAAGACTTGAAGCGTCGGGCATTGCGTAGTCAAAGTCAGTCATGCCCATCGATTCCTCGAAATTCTTCGACAGTATCCGCATCAAGCCCAACAAGCTGAGCGCGAAGCAGCAGGCGGCTGCGCGCGAAGAAGCGATCATGTGCGAAGCGCCCGGATGCAAGAACAAGGGCGGGCATCGTGCGCCGAAGGCACGCGGCAATGAGAAGGAGTATTGGCACTTCTGTCTCAACCACGTCCGCGAATACAATCAGGGCTACAATTTCTTTAAGGGCATGGCCGCGGATGATGTCGCGCGTTACCAGAAAGATGCGCTGACCGGCCACCGTCCGACCTGGAAGATGGGCGCCAATGGCACCAAGGGCAAAGGCAAGACCGGCGACGTGGATCTGGAAGGCGCCACCGACCCGTTCAACGTGTTCAGTGAGTTGAATGGCCGCGGCAAGTGGCGTCCGGGTCCGGGTGCAAGTTCGGAAGCCAAGGTGGAAACCCGCAAGATATTCAATGCCGAGCGCAAGGCGCTGCAGGTGATGGGACTTGGCCCGGAAGCAACGCTTGAGACGGTCAAAGCGAAGTACAAGCTGCTGGTGAAGCAGCATCACCCTGACGCCAACGGCGGTGACCGCTCGACCGAAGATCGCCTGATCGAGATCATCAAGGCGTACAATTATCTCAAGACTGTGGTGCGCGGCGCCTGAGTTCTGCCCGCGCACGGAGACGGCGCCATGACAGCCGGGATGCGGTCCGCGGTCGATTTCTACGAACGCCATCCGATCACAGCGGAGATCATTCTCGCCAGACTTGAGGCCAGCCGAGGTCATCTCAATGGCCTCGCGCCTTCCGAATTGTTTCCGCACGACCAGGATCATTACGGAGGTCTCGCTGCAAACGATGCGCTGGCGCAACGGGCCGGCATAAGCGAGGGAACGCGCGTGGTCGATTTTTGCGCGGGCCTTGGCGGTCCGGCGCGCTATTTCGCGGACCGCTACGGCGCCGAGGTCATCGGCATCGAACTCACCCCGGCGCGTGTGAAGGGTGCGGAGGACCTGACGCGTCGGGTCGGGCTGCACGACCGCGTGCGTGTGATCGGCGGCAATGTGATGCAGGTGCCGTTGGCGGATACGAGCGCCGATGTCGTCATCAGCCAGGAAGCACTGCTGCATGTGCCGGACAAGGCCTGCGCGCTCGCCGAGGCCTGGCGCATTCTCAAACCCGGCGGCTGGCTTGTCTTCACCGACTGGGTGGCTCACAGCCCGCTGTCCGGCGCCGACCGTGAACTCATGTGGCAGGGCATGGCCGTGACGGACCTGTACGGTATCGAGGCCTACGCCGCGCTGGTTCGCGATGCCGGATTTTCCGTGCGGTCCGTCGAGGATCTCACCGCGGACTGGGGTGCCGTCCTGCGCGAGCGTCTCGCCATGTACCGCAAGCTCCGCAACGAGGCGGAAACTGTGGGGACTCCGGCCGGCCATGACGCATTTTATGAGAGCTATGTGCGCTTCGTCGATCTAGTGAACGAGGCCGCCCTCGGCGGCGGTCGCTTCACCGCCGAAAAACCGGCCTGATCGTTCGTCGCTGGCCCATGGTGCGAAGCCGGCTACTTCTTATCCAGCATCAGCGTGCCCTTTTTCTGGATGACGCCTTGAATTCCGTGGGCGAGGCGGCTGAGCAGCCACGGCAATGTCACCTCGAGGCGGACGTGGTCTTCTAATACGTCCATGAATCCCGATACCTGTTGCTTCATGGCCGTGACGGAAAACGCCAGCCGGTCGCCGCTCCACACTTCTTCATTGACCTGGATAAGCTGCGCGTATTGCGTCCGCGCGCTGCCAAGCCCTGCCTTCATCCGGCGCAACGCTTCTTCCTTGCCGAGGCGGTGCGGGATGGAAACCACGAGAGGTTTGGTCATGATCGCTCCAACAATGGTTAGCCGGTTCGTTTAGCCAGGCGCTTGACCGGGATGTTGGTCCCGTGACGGCGGCGAATGCACCAGACCCCGAGGCCGGCAATCAGGCCTGCGGCGATAACGGTCGGCAGCCAATAGTGCCGGATGATCGGTCCATAACGCTCGAACACCGACACCGCCGCCATCCCCGGCAGAATATGGGCCGAAGCCCACACGACGATTGCAATGACGTTAACGGCATAGAAACGCCGTGGCGGCATGCCGACTGCGCCGGCCGTCAGCGGCACAAAGGCGCGGACCGGCGCTACGAACCGCGCGAAAAACACCGCGAGCGTGCCCCAGCGGTTAAAGAAGGCCTCGCTCTGCGCGACGACGCCGGGATAGCGGGACATTGGCCAGGCGTTGAGAATTTCCCGCTGCCTCCGATGCCCGATCCAGAACGCGGTGCCATCGCCAACGATCGCCCCGGACACCGCGGAGAGCATCACCGGCAGGAATTTCAGTTCGCCGTCGCCGATCAGGGCGCTCAGCGCCAGAATGATCGTCGATCCCGGAATGACCGATCCGAACACCGGAACGGCTTCCAGCAGCGCGGCCAGAAAAACGGTCAAATAAGCGAGGCCGGCATGGGCGGATACAATGCCGGTCAGTTGCGTTATGTAGGATGTCACGAAATACCCGTCCTCGCGCCGCGGCTGACGCTCCGGTCTCAACGCAGCCGGTGCTTCCTCGGTTTCAATATGGTCTCTGTATCAAAATTTGCCGAACCGAGCCCTGATTCGCAGGGCAGCCTTCCAAAAACTGCAGCGGGTACCTATCTTGATGATATCTCAACGGAACTTTGATTGCGCGGTGGGCTTCTGCCGGCCATCGCTCTCTGCTAGGTTTCGTGCGAGCCCCCCCATCCGCAGCCACCTGCAGTTCTGGTTTCGGGAGCGCCCCGGAACCTCGGAGGATTGATGACGACCGCCGCCATGACCAAAACTGAGATCCCCGCCGGTATGCCAGACATGAAGGTGTCGGTGCGGCAGGTATTCGGGATCGACAGCGATCTCGAGGTTCCCGCCTATGCCGAAGTCGACCCGCATGTGCCGGATATCGATGCCGATTACCGCTTCGATCGCGCGACCACGCTCGCCATTCTGGCGGGCTTCGCACACAACCGCCGCGTCATGGTCTCGGGCTATCACGGCACCGGCAAATCGACCCACATCGAGCAGGTAGCGGCGCGGCTGAACTGGCCATGCGTGCGCGTCAACCTCGACAGCCACATCAGCCGTATCGATCTCGTCGGCAAGGATGCGATCGTGGTCAGGGACGGCAAGCAGGTCACGGAATTCCGCGACGGCATCCTGCCTTGGGCTTTGCAGAACAACGTCGCGCTGGTGTTCGACGAATACGACGCCGGCCGTCCGGACGTGATGTTCGTGATCCAGCGCGTGCTGGAGGTTTCCGGCCGGCTGACGCTGCTCGACCAGAACAAGGTCATCAAGCCGCACCCGGCGTTCCGTCTGTTCTCGACTGCCAATACCATCGGTCTCGGCGATACCTCCGGCCTCTATCACGGCACCCAGCAGATCAACCAGGGTCAGATGGACCGCTGGTCGATCGTCACCACGCTGAACTATCTGCCGCACGACAACGAAGTCGAGATCGTGCTCGCCAAGGCGAAACACTATCGCACGCCGGAAGGGCGCGACATCGTCAACAAGATGGTGCGGCTCGCGGATCTGACGCGCAATGCCTTCGCCAACGGCGATTTGTCGACGGTGATGAGCCCGCGCACAGTGATCACCTGGGCTGAAAATACCGAGATTTTCGGCGACATGGGCTTCGCCTTCCGCGTCACCTTCCTCAACAAGTGCGACGAACTGGAGCGCCCGCTGGTCGCCGAGTTCTATCAGCGCTGCTTCAATGCCGAACTGCCTGAATCGGCAGTCAACGTGGCGCTGAGCTAATGTGATGCCCGCCATTGCCGTCGAACGCACGATTGGAATTACCAAGCGCGCGGTCCTCGGCGGGCTCGCTGGCTACAACAACGAAAAGATGGGCAGGCAGAAGTATAAGCGCCTGGCCGTCTCGCTTCGTGAACGCAACAAGATCGTCGGAGGCGTCGTCGGGGAAGTCTGGACTACGGTGCTGTTCATCCAGTTGTTCTGGATGGATCAGAAGTTCCGCGGAAAGGACTTCGGCACGAAGCTCATCAGGACGATTGAAGACGAGGCGCGCGAATTCGGAGCCACGCGGTCTTATCTGGACACCATGAGCTTTCAGGCGCCCGGTTTCTATCGAGCCTGCGGTTACGAGGAATACGGTTCGATCGATGGCTATCCCGGCGGCATCACCCGCCACTGGTTCACAAGGTCGCTATGAGCACCACACCTCCGAGCAGCAAATTCCGCACCGGCGCCAAGGAAGCGCCGACCGAGCCGTTCAAGCGCGCGGTGACCTCATGCCTGCGCGCCATCGCCCGGCAGCCCGAACTTGAGGTGACATTCGCCGCCGAGCGTCCCGGTCTGTCGCCGGGCAAGGCGCGGCTGCCCGAGCCGGCGCGCAAGATGAGCAAGCGTGACGCCGCCATTGTGCGCGGTCACGCGGATTCCATCGCGCTGAAGCTTGCCTGCCACGATCCGAAGGTGCATCGCAAGCTGATGCCCGGCAATCCGCAAGCGCGTGGGGTTTTCGAAGCTGTCGAGCAGGCGCGCGTCGAGGCGATCGGTTCGCGGCGGATGTCGGGCGTCGCAAAAAATCTCACGGCGATGCTCGACGATCACTTCCATCGCGGCAAGTTCGACGAGATCACCGACCGCGCCGACGCGCCGTTGTCCG
>JBEPUM010000255.1:0-5031 GCA_041691515.1 Pseudomonadota bacterium
CTTCCGCCATGCTCTATCTCGACGGAGTACATGTTTCGTTCGATGGCTTTCACGCCATCAACAACTTGTCGCTGACGCTCGCGCCCGGCGAGATGCGCGCCATCATCGGCCCCAACGGCGCCGGCAAGACCACGATGATGGACATCATCACCGGCAAGACCAAGCCGGATGAAGGCGATGTGCTGTTTGATGGCGTCACGGATTTAACGCGGTTGGACGAGACCCGGATCGCCGAACTTGGCATCGGCCGTAAATTCCAGAAGCCGACGGTGTTCGAAAGCCAGACCATCGAAGATAACCTGCTGCTGGCGCTGAATGTCGATCATCGCGTGCGCGGCACACTGTTCTGGCGCGAAAGCAGGCAAGAATCCGAGCGGATCGAGCACGTGCTCGAAACCATCCGCCTGAAAGATGCGCGCAATCGCCTCGCTGGCAGCCTGTCGCACGGCCAGAAGCAGTGGCTCGAGATCGGGATGCTGCTGGCGCAGGATCCGAAATTGCTCCTCGTCGACGAGCCGGTCGCCGGCATGACGGATGTGGAAACCCATCAGACTGCCGAACTGCTCAAGGAGATCAACCGCAACAAGACCGTGATGGTCGTCGAGCACGACATGACCTTCGTGCGCGAACTCGGCGTCAAGGTAACGTGTCTGCACGAAGGCTCAGTGCTGGCGGAGGGGACGATTGATCAGGTCTCGTCCAACGAGCGCGTCATTGAAGTGTATCTAGGACGATAAAAAGGAGCGTCATTCCGGGGCGCCGCGCGGCGGCGAACCCGGAATCTCAGTGGCAAGACAATTTCGGGATTCCGGATGCAAGCGCGACGCGCTTGCTCCGGAATGACGGGGAGAGTGCAATGCTGAACGTCGATAACATCAGCCTATCTTACGGCGCGGCGCAGGCCTTGCGCGGCGTGTCGATCGTGGCAGAGCCGGGCAAGGTAACGTGCGTGCTCGGCCGCAATGGCGTCGGCAAGACCAGCCTACTGCGGGCGATGGTGGGTCAGTATCCCATTGCCGGCGGCGCGATTGTCTTCGATGGCGATGATATTTCGCACCTGAAGCCTTATGAACGCGCACGCCGCGGTATCGGCTTTGTTCCGCAGGGCCGTGAGATTTTTCCATTGCTGACAGTGGAGGAAAATCTCAAGACCGGGTTTGGGCCATTGAATCGCGCCGATCGCCACATCCCGGACGATGTATTTTCACTATTTCCGGTGCTGCAATCGATGCTGGGGCGGCGGGGCGGCGACCTCTCCGGCGGTCAGCAGCAGCAGCTTGCGATCGGCCGGGCGCTGGTGATGCGGCCGAAGTTGTTATTGCTGGATGAGCCGACCGAGGGCATTCAGCCGTCGATCATCAAGGACATCGGCCGCGCGATTTCCTATCTCCGCAGCCTCGGCAACATCGCGATCGTTCTTGTCGAACAATATCTCGATTTTGCCTGCGAGCTTGGCGACCGTTTTGCTGTGATGGATCGTGGCGCTGTAAAATTCAGCTGCGACCGCAGCAATCTCGATCCGGATCAGATCAGCCGGGCCATGGCGTTGTAACAGGATGGCGCGGTAAGCAGGACGCGTTGTCAAACGGAGCGATTTGAGCCACGCTGGGGATGTGAACGCGATCATCACAAATCGCGGCTGGGAAGCGAATGCAGATCAATCCGCCTGATGTGGCGTCACAGGTTTTCGCGGCCAACCGGGCGCGCGGGGCGGTCGCGTTCGACGTGCATGCGGCCGACGGCGTCACGCGCCGCAGACATCTGCATGAATCCGGCTCGCTGCGGGTCAGGTTTCCATCGCCGGAAGCAGAGGGGCTCTCGGCCGTCTTCGTCAACACCGCCGGCGGCATCGCGGGCGGCGATCGTTTCGACATCGATATCACGGTAGGCGAAGCCGCCCGACTGATGGTGACGACGGCTGCGGCGGAGAAAGTTTATCGTTCACACGGTCCTTCTGCTCACGTCGGCATCGCTTTGAAGGCGGGAGCGCGGTCTCATCTGGCGTGGTTGCCGCAGGAAACCATTCTGTTCGATGATGCGCGAATATCCCGCCGGATCGACATCGATCTGGCGGTGGACGCGTCACTGCTGTTATGCGAGATCGTCGTATTCGGCCGCACGGCTATGGGTGAACACATAAAACGAGGAAGCTTTACGGACCGCTGGCGCATGCGACGTGGCGGTGAACTGGTGTTCGCCGAGACTGTCCGGCTCGACGGCGATATCGGCCGCACACTTGCCAAACCGGCAGTCGCGAATGGCGGCGTTGCGATCGGGACGGCGCTGATTGTGCCGGGAGACGAAGCCGTCGTCGAACGTATCCGTGAGGCGTCGGATCTGTTTCGTGGCGAAGTCGGCGTCTCCGCCTGGAACGGCTTTGCAATGGCGCGCTTCTGTGCGCAGGATGGTGCGACGCTGCGCGCCGACATGATGACGGTCCTGGGCCGCGCAAGCACATCGGCGCTGCCGCGGCTGTGGCTTAATTAGATCCACTAAGATTTCAGAGTACTCGCATGAATTTGTCTCCCCGCGAAAAAGACAAGCTGCTGATTTCGATGGCCGCCATGGTGGCGCGCCGCAGACTCGAACGCGGCGTCAAGCTTAACCACCCGGAGGCGATCGCGATCATTTCCGATTTCATCGTGGAGGGTGCCCGCGACGGCCGCACCGTCGCGGAATTGATGCAGGCCGGCGCGCAGGTTCTAACACGTGCGCAATGCATGGACGGCATTCCCGAGATGATCCACGACATTCAGGTCGAGGCGACGTTTCCCGACGGGACCAAGCTCGTCACTGTTCACGAGCCGATCCGATGAGGTGTCAGCATGATCCCCGGTGAGCTCTTCATCAAGGCCGGCGAGATCGAGCTCAACGCCGGACGAAAAACGGTGACGTTGACAGTCGCTAACACGGGTGATCGCCCGATCCAGGTTGGCTCGCACTATCATTTCTTCGAGACAAACCCCGCGTTGAAGTTCGATCGCAAGAAGGCGCGCGGCATGCGGCTGGATATCGCCGCCGGCACGGCGGTGCGCTTCGAGCCAGGTCAGACCCGCGACGTGCAGTTGGTTGCGCTGGCCGGCAAGCGAACAGTCTATGGTTTTCGCGGTGACGTGATGGGCAAGCTGTGAGCGGTAGAATGTCGGGAGCGCGTTGATGTCAGTCAAAATCTCACGTTCCGTCTATGCCGATATGTTCGGTCCGACGACTGGCGATCGCGTGCGGCTGGCCGACACCGATCTCATCATCGAGGTCGAGAAGGATTTCACCGTCTATGGCGAGGAGGTGAAATTCGGCGGTGGCAAGGTGATCCGCGACGGCATGGGCCAATCGCAGGTGACCAATCGGCAGGGCGCGGCTGATACCGTCATCACCAACGCGCTGATCGTCGATCACTGGGGCATTGTCAAAGCCGACGTCGCGATCAAGGAAGGTTACATCAGCGCCATCGGCAAGGCCGGCAATCCGGATATTCAGCCGGGCGTCACCATCATTATCGGCCCCGGCACCGATATCATCGCAGGTGAGGGCAAGATTCTCACTGCCGGCGGTTTTGACAGCCATATCCATTTCATCTGTCCGCAGCAGATCGAGCATGCGCTGATGTCCGGCGTGACCTCGATGCTCGGCGGTGGCACCGGACCGTCGCACGGCACGTTTGCGACCACCTGCACGCCCGGTCCCTGGCATATGGGACGGATGATCCAGTCGTTCGACGCCTTCCCGGTCAATCTCGGCATTTCCGGCAAGGGTAACGCGTCGCGCCCCGCAGCGTTGGTCGAAATGATCAAGGGCGGCGCGTGTGCGATGAAGCTGCACGAGGACTGGGGCACGACGCCGGCGGCGATCGACAACTGTCTCTCGGTGGCAGACGATCACGACGTTCAGGTGATGATCCATACCGATACCTTGAACGAGTCCGGCTTCGTCGAGGACACCATCAAGGCTTTCAAGGGCCGCACCATTCATGCCTTTCACACCGAAGGTGCTGGTGGCGGTCATGCGCCCGATATCATCAAGGTCGCAGGCCTGAAGAACGTGTTGCCGTCGTCGACCAATCCGACGCGACCATTTACGCGCAACACCATCGACGAGCATCTGGATATGCTGATGGTGTGCCACCATCTCGATCCCTCGATCGCCGAGGATCTCGCCTTCGCGGAAAGCCGCATCCGGAAAGAGACCATCGCGGCGGAAGATATCCTTCACGACCTCGGCGCTCTCTCGATGCTGTCGTCGGACTCACAAGCCATGGGGCGGTTGGGTGAAGTCATCATTCGCACCTGGCAGACCGCCGACAAGATGAAGAAGCAGCGCGGTTCGCTGCCCGAGGACAAGGGCAACAACAATGACAATTTCCGCGTCAAGCGTTACATCGCCAAATACACGATCAATCCTGCGATTGCGCATGGCGTCTCGAAACTGATCGGTTCGGTGGAGAAGGGCAAGCTCGCCGATCTGGTGCTGTGGTCGCCGGCCTTCTTCGGCGTGAAACCGGATTGCATCATCAAGGGTGGCTCGATCGTGGCAGCGCCGATGGGCGATCCCAATGCGTCGATCCCGACGCCGCAGCCGGTGCATTACCAGCCGATGTTTGCCGCCTACGGTAGGTCGCTGACCGCCTCCTCGGTGGTATTCTCTTCAAAGGCGGCGATTGCGTCGGGGTTGGCAAAGAAGCTTGGTATTCAAAAGACGCTCTATCCGGTGTCGAATACGCGCGGGGGCATCTCCAAGAAGAGCATGATTCATAATGGCGCCACGCCAAACATCGAGGTCGATCCCGAAACTTACGAAGTGCGCGCCGACGGCGAATTCCTGACCTGCGCACCGGCCGAGGTGCTGCCCATGGCGCAGCGCTATTTCATGTTCTAAGGTCTGTTCCGGTATCTGAGCTAAAACAAAACCGGGAGGATTTCGTGATTTACGTCGTAGCCACATTGACTGTGAAGCCCGAGGCGCGCGCCGAACTGATCGCAGGGGCAAAGGCCTGCATCGCGGAAACCCGCAAGGAGCCGGGCAATATCGCTTACG
>JBEPUM010000256.1:0-5023 GCA_041691515.1 Pseudomonadota bacterium
TGATGGGTACGCTTGTCGACGAGGCTACACGTCTCGTGGTCGGGTATTTGCAATAATGCAGGTGGAAGCAGCTCGCTACGCCACCCGCTCCATCTCGTGTGGGTCGGCGGCGGCATCTGGCCGCAGCGGCACCCGTTCGATCCGGAGATAGTGCTCGGTGATGGTGACGCGTTCGACCGTAATCACTTCTTCAGCGAGAACCGCCGTCTGCGTGTCAAGCGTTTCAGGAACGAGCGGCGGCGAGTCGAAGGATTCTTGAAACGGATCGAGAGGTTCCGCCACCTCCGGGAGCGGCTTCTGCTTGTCGGCCCAGTGCAGCGAGAGGTAGTCGAAGCCGTTCACAATGGTGGGTTTGACGATCTCGAAATACGGCGAGATGTCGAAGTCGCGCGGCATGTAGAGCGAGGAATCGCGGATGTGCAGGATCTCGCGCCGCGCCTTGCGGCTGCCCGCGCGGGTGATCTTCGGCAGGATCGGATAGCGCACGGCGCCAAATGCCTGCGCGATCAGCGCTGAGCAGATGATCTTGGTCGGGTCGCCCGAGCCGAATGCGATCATGCGCCGCCGCCAGCGCTGCGGAATCGGCAACGGAATCAGAAAGCGCATGAGATCGACGATGTTCTTGGTGTCGTAGCCGAAGCCGATCCGGTTGATGGCATAGCGGGAGACGGTGATGCGGTCTTCATAGGAGAGACCGACCGGACGGCAGAGCCGGGTGTGATACGGAAAATACTTCGACAGCGGCGCGGAGGTGACGCCCTCGCCGATGTTGGCTTCGATCAATACATGGGGTTCGCCGTCGGGCTCGCAGGCGCCGTCGATTGGCCCCACAAACAGCGCGGCATGCGACCACGTCGACTGCGTCAGGTATTTGATGATGCCGGAGACGCGGTTGTTGCCCTCGACCAGCAGGACGTCGCCCTCCTGGATGATGCCGCGCAGGTGTTCCGGATCGCTCGGTGTGAACGGCTCATAGCCCGGCACCTCCTTCTGGAGATAACCCGCAATCCACTTTCCGACCGTATCGAGCACGAAGCCCATGGCAGTCTCTCCCCGCGGTTCGTCCTGACCGCTTTTCTCAGTCCTTATCATGGTCGAAAGCCATTGCAATTTAGTTCATGCCATCGGTCTGGAAATCATCATTGATTCACCATGACGGTTGCTGCACAGCCTCTGATGCTGCAAATTCACCGTCTCCCGAATCCGAAGTTCGATGGTCCTGCCGCGCTATTTTTCGAACTTCGGATTCGAAAGGACACGGTAAAATCTATGATTCTCGTGTGGTTTAGGTTCAAAAGTTCTCTTGCCGGACGTGCAGCAAGGGTGAAGAGAACTTTTGAACCACCACACGACAACGTTCCCGCTTTTTTCAAAGTTTCGGAAACCATGCCATGAGAATGACACGCCGCGATTTTCTGTCGGCGTCCGCTGCGTTCGCAGCGGGAGCGGGGACCGCCACGCAACTGCGAGCCGCCCCACTGCCGCGCGACGCTGACGTTGTCGTGATCGGCGCCGGTGCGGCCGGCATCGCAGCGGCGCGGCGGATTCAGGCGGCAAACCGCAAGGTGATCGTGATCGAGGCCTCCAGCCGGATCGGCGGACGCTGTCTCACCGATGTCAAGACATTCGATGTGCCGCTCGATCGCGGTGCGCGCTGGCTGTACAGTCCTGATACCAATCCGATGATCAAGCTCGCACGCGGCGCGGGCCTCGCGGTCTATCCCGCTTCGCCCGGTCAGAAAATCCGGATCGGACGGCGCAACGCGCGCGCCGGCGAGACCGAAGAGTTTCTCGCAACCCTGGTGCGGGCCAAGCGCGCCATCGACGACGCCGCGCGCGGCAGGGCCGATGCGGCCTGCGCATCCGCGCTGCCCAATGATCTCGGCGTCTGGGCCGGCGCAGTCGAATTCGTGTTGGGCGCGAGTGCCACCGGCAAGGATCTGAAGAATCTGTCGGCGATGGATCAGGTTCGCGGGCCGGAGCGCAATGCTGCGATCGGCTGCAAGCAGGGGCTTGGCGCGCTGCTCGCGACGCTCGGCAATGCCTTGCCGGTGAGTCTGTCGACGTCCGCGAGCCGCGTGGCGTGGGCCGGGCGCGACATCGGCGTCGATACGCCGGCCGGCCGCATCAATGCGCGCGCCATCATCGTCACGGTGTCGAGCAATGTGCTGGCCTCGGGCAACATCCGCTTCACGCCGGATCTCCCCAAGCGGCAACTCGATGCCGCGGCGAAATTGTCGCTCGGCAGCTACGACCGCATTGCGTTGTGGTTGCCGAACAATCCGCTTGGGCTCGGGACCAACGAAAGCCTGATCGAGCAGAGCGGCGACGGCAAAACTGCGCTGCTGCTGGCGAATGCAGGCGGATCGTCGCTGTGCACCATCGACGTCGGCGGCAATTTTGGCCGCGATCTGTCGGCACAGGGCGAAGGCGCGATGATCGCGTTCGCCACGGAGTGGCTGACCAAACTGTTCGGCAGCGACGTCGCCGCCGCGGTGAAGACATCCGCCGCGACGCGCTGGAACGCGGCGCCTTATGTGCTTGGCGCCATGTCGGCGGCCGAGCCCGGCGGCCAGCCATCGCGCAAAATCCTGATGGAGCCGCTGGGCGCGATGTTCTTTGCCGGCGAGGCCGCGGACGAGACGCTGTGGGGCACGGTCGATGGCGCGTGGGAGAGCGGCGAGCGCGCGGCTGACGCGGCGTTGCGCAAGATCGGTGCGATCAGGGATACGACGCCCGCCGAACCGGTGCGCAAGCGCAAGCCGCGGCATCGGAGCGGCGCGAGAATCGCTGCGCCGTCCGGAGGAAGATGACGGCAACGCCGCTCAAAGCGGCAGCGTTACTTCCATCAAATCCTTCGCGACGACAGCCTTGCCGCCGAAATGCTTCTTCACGCCTTCCAGCCATTGCTCGTCGGTGATCGACTCGTTGTCTCCCGGAACGAGGTGACTGAGCACCAGCAGCTTCGGCTGGGCGATGGCGGCAATGCGGCCGACGTCTTCGGTCGTGGTATGAGCTGCGAGCAGATGTTTCCGGAGCGTCGCGCCGTTCGCGACTTTCTTCAGGATGCCCTCGATGCCCGGAACGTACAGCGCCTCGTGCACCAGCACGTCGCAGCCTTTGGCGAATTCCGCGAGCTTCGGGTTGTATTCGGTGTCGCTGGAGAACACGATCGTGCCATCCGCGGTTTCGAACTTGTAGGCGAAGTTGTCCGTGATCGGCGGATGCGGCGTGCGAAACGCCGTGATGGTGACGTCGTCCGTCTTCAGCACGACGCCATCGGCATCGATGTCTTTAGCAATCAGAATTTTTCGCAGATCGGGACGGCCTTCGTCGGCGATGCGGGTCTCGATGTCGAACTTGTTTACCTCCCAATAGGCTTTCGTCATGGCTTCGGTGCCCTTGGGGCCGAATGAATGGATCTCCGTCTTCAGTCCCGTGGCCCAGGCGTTGTAGGCCAGATTGCCGTATTCGAGGTCGTGATCCGAATGAAGATGGCTGAGGAGAATGTATTTGATCGATTGCAGCGGCACCTTCGCCTCGACCAGTTGATGACTGACGCCCATGCCGCAATCGAGCACGGTCGGCGTATCGTTCACCATGATCAAGTTGGCCGGATTGGAGCGGCCGAGACCGACGCGCGGGCCACCCTTGGTGCCGAGGAACACGATGCGGGTGCGCGGCTTCGCAGGCGCTTGCGCCAATGCCGCTGAATTTGTTGCGAGCGACGCGAGACCGCCCGCCGCGGTGAGCTTGAGAAAATCACGGCGTTTCATCATGTGAACTTTCCTCCCACGTGCGCATTCGATCGATCTGCAGCGCTAGCTAAGCGGCAAAAGCGGCCACGTGCAACGGCGATGATCGACTAGTGCAACCAGCCGTCAAACAGCGGAAGACTAATAAGTGCCGAGGCGGCGATCATCGCGTAGCAGATCCGGCGGAAGCTGGTTTCGCTGGCGAAACCGAACATATGCGCGCCTATCCATAAGCCAACTCCAAACAACGGTCCCGTCATCACCGCGAGGCCGACGATCTGCAGGGTGAACAGGCCGCCGAACAGATAGCTCACGAGAATGACGAGATCGGAAACGGCGAAATAGAGAATGACGCTGGCGCGGATCATGGCGGGCGTTGTCGCGTCACGCAGCCAGTACATCACGATGGGCGGCCCGCTGACCTGCGCCACGCCGCCGAAGAATCCGGCGACGGCGCCGACAATCGTGGTCAGCAGCGCGGTCGGCGGATAAGGATAGCGCCAGCCCGCCATCATCAATCCGAGAAGCGGCACGATCAGCGCGACGATCAGCCAGCGCACCGTGAGCGGATCGGCATGCAGCAGGAACAGCGCGCCGAGCGGAATGCCGACCAGCGAGCCGACCATCATCAGCGCCACTTCGCGCTTGTTGGCGAGGCGCGCGGCGCCGGGCACAAGGCCCACGGCAGCGATCATTTCGATGATCAGCATCAGCGGCGAGGCGGCTTTCGCACCGATCATCGCGCTTGCGAGCGGCATGAAGATCAGCGCCGAGCCGAAGCCGGAGAAGCCGCGTCCGAGGCCGGACGCGAAGGCTGTCGCCATGATCGCGAAGACGATGGGAAGGCTGAGGCCGGTGGGGATAAGGTCAGCCCACATTGTCTTTTATCCGACCGTCGTTGTGACGCGTTTGCTTCACCCTCCCCTAGAGGGGGAGGGTCTGTGAGCATCGCGCTAAGCGCGATGCGAAACGGGGTGGGGTGATTGACTAGGCATGACAGAACCACCCCACCCCGATGCTCGTTCCACTCGCATCGACCCTCCCCCTCCAGAGGAGGGTGAAGGTCGCACTGTGCGTCCTCATCCCCGCAACACGCCGCCGGTTTTCTTCGCGACGTCGGCGACGATCTTAGCCGCCACCGCGTCGATCTCCTGATCGGTCAGGGTTTTTTCACGCGGCTGCAACGTCACGGCGATGGCGACGGACTTCTTGCCCTCGTCGATGCCCTTGCCTTCGTAGATGTCGAACACGGAAACACCCGAGATCAG
>JBEPUM010000257.1:0-4989 GCA_041691515.1 Pseudomonadota bacterium
CCGGCCTGAGCGTTACGGAGGCCGCCGATCTCGGCGTTCGCCGTATCAGCGTTGGCGGCGCGCTGGCACGTACGGCGTGGGGTGGCTTTCTGCGCGCGGCGCAGGAGATCGCAGCGCAGGGGTCATTTGCGGGACTTGGCACGGGTCATCCTGGCGGCGAACTGAACAAGATGTTTTCTTAAAAACCCTTTTCCCAAACAAATGGCGGGCCCCATTACGAGACCCGCCATCTGCGTTTTATAGCGCTAGCCTGCCGGGCGACGTAGCCCGATCAGCTCTAATTATTTCGCCGGAGCCGGAGTAGCAGGGCTAGGCGCTGGCGTTGCGGGGGCCGGAGCCGGACGGGCCGGAGCCGCGCCAGTTGTCACGCCCGGTTGCGTATTGGACGGCGTCACGTCACGCATGCCCGGAGCGACCGGCGGCTTGGCCGAATTGTTCTGGGCCGTATTCTGGGTCGCAGGTGCCGTCTGCGATGCCGTTGACGTCTCGGTTGATGAGTTGTTCAAGCCATAGAACACCGCGCCGAGAACAACGGCGATAGCCACCGCGAAGATCGCGATGCGCCCGCCGCCAGCAGGACCCTCAACGAGTTCTGGATCGGGCTGTAGTTCGGTATCGAGACGAGCGGTCCGCCGCGTGTCGTTATCGGCGAGGTCGCGTTGATAAGGGTCGTTCGGATTGCGTTCGTAAGCCATGTTGGTCCTCCGTTTTTCCCACAGAGACAATCATTTGTTCGTACCGGAGTTCCGGATGGAACGCTGTTTTCGGTCCGACCGGAACGGAACAAATGAATTTTTTGATAGCGATCAAAATGATCAGGCGTTCGACGGCATCACAACATGCGTGATTGCAGGCGATGCCGACGACACCTGAGCGGCCCGGCTGGGCCGCATCTCGTAGAGCACAAGGCTGAGCACGATCAGGATCGCAACGCCGATTATCGCCTTGGTGGATTTATGTTCGTGGTGCTCCCCATAGCCGCCATGATGCGGCATGGGGCTGCCGCCCATTCCGTCCGAACGGGTGATCCAGTCATTTCCAAGATTCTGGAACAAGGCATCCTCCGCTTTCTTGTTGGTTGATGCCAAGCCAACGGCTGCGGTGCTACCAAGTTCCGATCTGAATAGTCAGATTTAACGGAACAAAACGCTGTGACGCTGTATCAGCGCCGCGCGCGGGCCTTTGCCACTTTTCTCGCGGTGACGGCGGGTGCCGCATTGCCCCAGGCGT
This sequence comes from Pseudomonadota bacterium, assembly GCA_041691515.1. GTDB lineage: Bacteria > Pseudomonadota > Alphaproteobacteria > Rhizobiales > Xanthobacteraceae > Nitrobacter. The sequence continues at coordinate 1,231 of JBEPUM010000257.1, forward strand.
TGCGAATATAGGTCGCAACATCGGCGATTTGCTGATCCGTCAATTTATCTGCGTAGGCCGGCATCGATGCGGTGTTGGGCGCGCGCGGCGTCGTCACGGTTTCTGCACCATCGAGAATGATGCGGATCGTGCCGAGAGCATTGCCGGACTGCAGATTCGCGTTGCCTGGCAGCGGCGGATAGACATGCGGTGAACCGCCGCCGCCGGCTTCGTGACAGGCAACGCAGGCGCCATCGTAGATTTTTGCTCCGCTGGCCATCTGCTGGGGCGAGGGTGGAGTAACTGCGGGCTCCGGCGCGCCCGCCGGCAAATCCTTGAGATACACGGCCATCGCCTGCACATCGGCATCACTCATGCGAGATGTCGAATTGACAATCACCTCTGCCATCGGACCGCTGGCGTGGCTTTTCCCGTTACGGCCGCTTTGCAGATATTCCGATATGTCGGCGGCGCTCCATGATGCGAGTCCGCTGCGCGGCGCGCTATCAAGGCGCGGCGCGAACCAGCCGCCGATTTCGCCGCCGCCAAATGCCTGATCCGGTCTGTCGGCTCCGAAAAAATTCTTCGGTGTGTGGCATGCGCCGCAATGTCCGGGACCTTCGACCAGATAGGCGCCGCGATTCCATTGATCGTTTTTTTGCGGGTTCACCTCGAATGTGCCGGGCGAGAAATACAAAAAATTCCAGCCGCGCATCGTCGCGCGATGATTGAGCGGCCAGATCAGGTCCGGCGGTGGGGCTGAATGCCCGACCGGTGTGAGCGTCGCGAGATAGGCCTTGATGGCGAGAACATCGTCGCGCGTGAGTATGGTGAAATAGGGGTAGGGGAAAGCTGGATAGTAGCGTGCACCAGACGGTGAAATGCCCTCATGCAGTGCGCGGTAGAAATCGTCGTCGCTCCATGCCCCGATTCCGGTGTCGCGATCGGGGGTGAGGTTCGGGGAATAGACCGCGCCAAAGGGCGTATCGATTCGTTTGCCGCCGGCAAACGGCTGCGTTGGGTCTAAGGTGTGGCAACTGCCGCAATCGGCGGCATCGGTCAGCGAATGGCCGCGCGCGATGACATCGGGTGAAGGCTGCGCAGCGCGTACGGCTCCGGCCGCGAATGCGGCACTGCACAACACGACAATCGCAAGAGCGTAACGCATCATATCGAGGATTTTGCCAAAGCCCGATGCAGCACATCGCGGATTCGGGTCATTCGCAACCAACAAACACGTGCTTTCAGCTATGCCGCGTTCAACGGGAAAGTCGCGGGTTATGTCCTTTCGCGGCTGGTCCTCACTGCGACATAAGGCGCAAAGCGCCGCGGGATATTCGGGAACGATATTGCGTTCTCTAAATGCGCGGCTCCGATGTCCAGATTTATGGTGTGCTCGCCTCGGAAAGCGACATAGACTGGTTCTAAGCGTTACCAATAACTAGCTAAAAAGCGCTAGTGCAGCCACGATTCAAGAGGGCGGAATGGGAATCAACCAAGGTCCGATCAGTCTCGATCAGAAATACACCCAAGACTCCGGCCACGTCTTTATGACGGGCATCCAGGCGCTGGTCCGATTGCCGATGGCGCAGATACGGCGCGACCGAGCCGCGGGCCTCAACACCGCAGGGTTCGTGTCGGGCTATCGCGGATCGCCGCTCGGCGGATACGACCAGCAGCTGTTCGCGGCCCGCAAGCATCTCGAACAGTACAACGTCAAATTCCAGCCGGGCGTCAACGAGGACCTCGCGGCGACCGCGATCTGGGGCTCGCAGCAACTCAACCTGTCGCCGGGCGCCAAATACGACGGCGTCGTCGGCGTCTGGTACGGCAAGGGGCCGGGCGTCGATCGCTGCGGCGACGTGTTCCGTCACGGCAACGCCGCGGGTTCGGCCAAAAACGGCGGCGTTCTCTGTATCGCCGGTGACGACCATGGCGCAAAATCGTCAACCGTGCCGCATCAGTCCGACCACGCGTTCATCTCGGCGCTGATGCCTTACCTCTACCCGTCCTCGATCCACGAGATCATCGAGATGGGACTGCTCGGCATCGCCATGTCGCGTTATTCCGGCTGTTGGGTTGGCTTGAAGGTTATCACCGAGACCGTGGAAACCACGGCGGAGATCGATCTTTCCGACGAGATGAAGCAGTTCGTCATTCCCACGGATTTCGAGATGCCGCCGGGCGGATTGAACCTGCGCTGGCCCGATGACCGCTACGATCAGGACCGGCGGTTGCAGGATTACAAGGGCTTTGCGGCGCTGGCGTTCGCGCGCGCCAACAAGGTCAACCGCATCACCATGGATTCGCCGAACGCGCGCTTTGGCATCATGGCATCGGGCAAAAGCTACGAGGACATCCGGCAAGCGTTGCGCGAGCTTGGAATCACCGAGCAGGTCGCCGCCAAGATCGGTTTGCGGCTCTACAAGATCGGCATGCCGTGGCCGCTGGAGCCGCAGGGTGTGCGTGAATTTGCTGTCGGGCTCGAAGAGATATTGATCGTCGAGGAGCGCCGCGAGATCGTCGAGAACCAGGTCAAGCAGGAGTTGTTCAACTGGCGCGACGACGTGCGCCCGCGCATCATCGGCAAGATGGACGATCACGATAAACCGTTTCTGCCGTTCGCGCAGGAATTGGGTGTCGCCTCGCTGGCGAGTTCGCTGACCGAGCGGCTGCTGCGGCTCAATCTCAATCCCGAAGTGGCCGAGATGCTGCGGGCCAAGGCCGACTGGTTCAATGGCCGTCAGGCCACCCAGATGCAGGCGGTGGCGCCGATCACCCGCACGCCGTATTTCTGTTCGGGCTGTCCGCATAACACCTCGACCAAAGTGCCGGAAGGCAGCCGCGCCTTTGCCGGCATCGGTTGTCACTTCATGTCGTTGTGGATGGACCGCAACACAGAGACCTTCACCCACATGGGCGGCGAGGGCGTGCCGTGGGTCGGCGTCGCGCCGTTCACCAACGAGAAGCACGTGTTCGCCAACCTCGGCGACGGCACATACTTCCACTCCGGCAGCCTCGCGATTCGCCAGGCGGTTTCATCGGGCGCCAACATCACCTACAAAATTCTCTATAACGATGCGACCGCCATGACCGGCGGTCAGCATGTCGATGGCGATTTGTCGCCGCAGCAGATCACGTTCCAGCTTCACGCCGAAGGTATCCGCAGCATCTACCTCGTCTCGGAAAATCCGGATGGTTATCCGGCGGGCGATATCGCACCGGGAACGAAAACCGCGCATCGGGACGACCTCGATACGGTCATGAAGACCTGCCGCGAAATCAAGGGCGCGTCCGCCATCGTGTTCGTGCAGACCTGCGCCGCCGAAAAGCGCCGCCGCCGCAAGCGCGGCACCATGGAAGATCCCAAGCGCCGCGTGCTGATCAATCCCGCCGTCTGCGAAGGCTGCGGCGACTGCTCGGTGCAGTCGAACTGCATCTCGGTGGAGCCGCTGGAAACCGAGATGGGGCGCAAGCGCACCATCAACCAGTCGTCCTGCAATAAGGACTACTCGTGTCTGAAAGGCTTCTGTCCGTCGTTTGTCACCGTGGATGGCGGCAAGCTGCGCGCGCGGGCGCCGGCCGGTCTCGGCGACATCGGCGAACTGCCCGAGCCGGCCTCGCGGCCAACGCTCGACCGGCCCTACAATATCGCGGTCGGCGGCGTCGGCGGCACCGGCGTGTTGACCATCGGCGCACTTCTCGGCATGGCCGCGCATATCGAAGGCAAGGCCAGCATGATCCTCGACATGTCCGGCCTCGCTCAGAAGGGCGGCGCGG
>JBEPUM010000258.1:0-4971 GCA_041691515.1 Pseudomonadota bacterium
CGCGTTCCCGCGTGAGTTTCTTTATGAACAAATTCCGTAAGCTTGGACTGATCAGCTACAACGGGAAAATAGAAGTTCACCGCGCACTCTTGAATGCGGTTCTGTATGACAAGCCGGAAATCAAGCGGAAAAATAAGGAAGATGATTTGTAGCGCTTAGGCGCCCTAACGCGCGGCGTGCGTACAAGAAGTTGCCGGGCGGTATGGAATAAATCGGTACCTGAGAAATATCAGTCCCCTTGTTATTGATCACGGCAATATGCTGTTTTGAACCGTCTCTCGATTTGTCCAATCCCACGCCGACGGCGAGTATTTTCGCCTTTTCGAGAGCCTCTTCATCGCTCTCGCATTTTCATCCTGCGGTGTCGATCAAACGACGACCATCTTCAATGTCGAAAAAGTATCGTGGCATGAGCCACCTCCAAACGGCCAATTCCCCAACCGAAATTATGTTCCAATTACGCTGTTGATCGATCAGCGGACTAATCTTCGTCCGGCGTGATCCCTGTAAAATTAATTCACGAAAGTGAGCGGTATTGATCATGCCACTGCGGTGCGTTTTGATAACTATCTTTAGTCGAAGAAAAGCCTTTTCTTCAAAGGCATCATACCGCACTTTCTTCGCGCTTCTGAGAAGAATGATACTTTCTAGCGGAGTGTCGGGCGCCCTTTATCTTCCTAGCTATTTGTAGGCGCGATCATCCGAAGGTGGGGAGCGTAGAAGAGGCTAGCCGTTGGTCGCTTCTGCTTTCGATGCCGCTGGGCGCATCGTTTGTGGCTGCCTGAGCTGCCTTAAGCTCAAAGGTCAAGTGCATGATGATTGAAATAAGAGCGCCAATGATCGCGAATACCGAAGCCGGGTCATCGATCGGTCGATGGTTCAAGCGCACCGGTGATCCTGTCACCCTCAACGAACCCCTGGTTGAAATCAACACCGACAAGCAGACGCATGAAATCCAGGCGCCCGTCACCGGCGTGCTGGCCACGATATCGCTGAAAGACGGAGAATTTTTCGAAGCTGGCGCCGTGCTTGGAACGATCCGCCAGTTTTGATCAAGAGCCCCGTCTAATCCAAGGCCATGTCCCCCTAATTCTGAGATGCATTTTTAGTTATGATGCCGACGAACAATGGCCCCCATAGCGAAGTCACGCAGCCGGAGCGGCGAAGGCGGGAAGAATATGATCATTGACTCTTCGGATCGCGTGTCTCGCCTCAACTGGCTCAAGCGCTTTCCCGTTCCCCGCAACTTCAATGTTGCGCCGGAATCGCGCATCGAGCCAGGGCGCACTTGGCCTGCGCCCGCTGGTGCATCGCGAACAAAGGCATTCGATATCTATCGCTACGATCCTGATTCCGGCAGCAACCCTCGCCTCGACCGGTTTCATGTCGACCTCGACGATTGCGGGCCGATGGTTCTCGATGCGCTGATCTGGATCAAGAACAAGGTGGATTCGACGCTCGCCTTTCGCCGCTCATGCCGTGAAGGCGTTTGCGGTTCTTGCTCCATGACGATGGACGGCACCAATTGGCTGGCCTGCACGCGGTTCATTTCGGACATGGCGACACCAGCGACGATATACCCGCTCGCCAATATGAGGATCATCAAGGACCTTGTGCCGGACCAGACCCACGTCTTCGCGCAATACGCGGCGATCAAGCCATGGCTCCGCTCTAGGACGCCCGAGCCGGAAAAGGAGCGACTTCAATCTGTCGAGGAGCGCAGCCGGATCGACGGATATTACGAATGTATCCTCTGCTTCTGTTGTACCTCCGGCTGTCCAAGCCACTGGTGGAACGGAGATCGTTTTCTCGGGCCAGCGGTACTTCTTCAGGCATGGCGCTGGCTGACGGACAGCCGCGACGAGGCGAAACAGGAACGGCTCGACGATCTTGAAGACCCATTCCGTCTGTATCGATGCCACACCATTCTCAACTGCACCCGGACCTGCCCGAAGGGACTGAATCCCGGCAAGGCGATCGCCGAGATCAAGAAGATGATCGTCGAGCGCGAGGGCTAGCCATGGACGTAAAGACGATCGCTCCTGCAACGAAGGCGCTGCGAATTCGACCGCTCTCGCCTAATATCCAGATCTATCGGCCGCAACTCACCTCGGTCCTGTCGATCGCCAACCGTATGACAGGCGTCGTCCTGAGTGTCGGCGCCATCGGCCTGGTTATCTGGTTGAGCGCCGCCGCCGCTGGGCCTGAGCCCTACGACATAGTCCAGCGAGTGATCGGGTCTTGGGTCGGTCGCCTCATATTGTTCGGCTGCACCTTCGCCTTCTTTCTGCATTTATGCGGTGGGATCCGCCACCTCGTCTGGGATACCGTTAACGGCTTCGATCTGTGGTCGATTTATATTTCGGGATGGTCCGTGGTGGCGGCGAGCGTGGTACTCACCATCGCCGCCTGGGCCGCCGGCCTCTCTGTAAGTGGGTGGCTCTGATGAATCGCTCCTCCTTCCGCTCTCCGCTAGGACGCGCCATCGGCCTTGGTTCGGCCAAAAGCGGTTCACGACGTTGGTTGGCCGAACGGGTAACGGCGGTCGCGCTAGTGCCGCTGACGCTGTGGCTCGTGGCGTCCATCATCGCCCATACCGGTAGCGATTACACGGTCTTCATCGCCTGGCTGAGGACACCGTTCGTCGCAGGGGGCATGATCTTGTTACTGATTGCTCTCTTCCATCACACCGCGCTGGGGCTTCAAGTGGTGATCGAGGACTATGTTCACTCGGTCGCCAAGTTTGCTGCGGTGATCGCGATTCAGTTTTGCTGCTACGGTCTGGCGGTGTTTGGAATCATCGCCACCTTGCGCGTCGCGTTCGGCGGCTGAGCAGAAGCGGCATTGATCGCTTTCAATCATGGATTCTCGGCTGGATAAATGATCGTGCCGTCGCCGCATACGACGGCTCCCGGTGTCAGACTTGCCTCGTCGACATGCGCCGTTCCAAGGACGTGCATTACACGCTCGCCTTCGCTGAGCAGGTAATCGGTGATGATGCGCCGGTGGCATCGCCACCACACGGCCTCGGCGCACATGATCGCGCACCGATGCTGGCCGCCAAGCTTCCGCAGCCGCGCAAGGCCCATGGAGAAGGGTTTGGTGAAGGCATAGTCGGCATAGTTGCGAAAGCCGCGCACCCGCCAATAGGTGTTCGGTGACGGCTCGGCGCCGGGTCTCTTTCCGCGAAGCCCGCCAAGTTCCGCGATATGTTCGTAGCCGATATGCCACGGTGCCAGCGTTTCGGGGAGACCTTCTTCATTGAACTGCGGATTGGTACGGGATCGCGGCATCGATCTCACGTCAACGACGAGGTCGACGCCGGACTCCCGGAGCAGATCGATGAATTCGACGATCGTCCTGGTGGAATGGCCTATGGTGAAGAACGTGTTCGTGTTGGCTCCAGCGGATTGAACGCCCAGTTAACGCGGCTGTATCAGCGCAGAGTTATGGTCAAACAGCCCTGTTTCAAGCCGGGCTTTAGGCGCATGATGCATGTGAAGACCTGTTCGCGACGCCTCGACCATCCAAAGTGCCCCCACGCTGTGTGGAATGCTCATGAACGACAAGTTCAAGATCCGTGATCGCGTGAGCTGGAATTCCGAGGCCGGGCGTGTCAGCGGTATGATTGTTCGCGTTCATACGCGCAATTTCGATGTTAATGGCTATACCCATCACGCGAGCGCGGAAGCGCCGCAATATGAGATCAAGAGTAGCAAGACCGAGCACATTGCCTTCCACAAAGGATCGGCGCTCACCAGACTTCGCGACTGACACTTCGGCTAGGCGCGATCGGAATGAAAGCGATAGCCCGATGCCCGAGAGACCTCAATCCGCCTCACGGCGGTTACGACGAGGACCACAAATTCTACGGCTATCGGATGCCGATTTGATCATCGCGCCGACCGTCGCGGCCGAGAGGCTCCACTACCGGCGACAGGAGCTGGAAGATGATCGTTATCAACATATTGCCCCGCGCGCTCGAACGCCTGGTTGTGATCGAAGCGAAAGCGCCGGTCAAAGAAGCAGCCGTGCTGATGTCCAAGCAGCATACCGATCTCATCGTCGTGTGCGATCACGGCGAGATGGTCGGCGTTCTGACCAAGACGGACATCGTCGGCCAGATCGGTCGCTGCATGGGGAGCAGCTGCACAGCCAGGGTGGACAGCATTATGACCCGCGACGTCACCTATTGCCGGACACACGAGATATTGCTCGATGTCTGGTCGATGATGAGCAAACGCGGTCTGCAACGTGTTCCGATCCTCGACGAAGCACGAAAGCCACTCGGCATCATCTATGCGCGGGAAGCCTTACAGGCGCTGCTGTCCGAAACGGAAGACAACGAAGAACTGCTTCGCGATTACGTATCCGGTATAGGGTATCGGTGAGTCGGGCGGCCTCTTGCCGTATTGCCTCTGGATCGATGCGCGTCCTGCCTCCATGCAACAAATCCTCGAAAGGAGCCGCGATGCCCCGCCAGAGTTCAGATCACTCCGGATCGATCAGCATTGCTCATTTCTGGAGTTGGGATTTGCTGTTCGTGAGCGGCCGCGTTGCGCGTCCGGATCATCGCCCTGAAGATTTTGTGATTGCGTTGCTCGCGACGGCATCGGATCAGCAGCTCGAACTCGCGCGAAATGGCCGGTTATATCTCCGCGCGGTCAAGCTTCACCCTGGCAAAGGACTGACAATGTGTTCAACGAAGCCTTCAATTGACGCTTCCGCGCCGAGTGCCTGAACACCCACTGGTTCCTGACCCTTGACGACGCACGATCAAAATTGGAGGATTGGCGCGATACTCAACGAAGAACGCCCGCATGGGACGATCGGGAATAGACCCCCGTTGACGTTGCATAATCACGATGGCGATCCCAGCGCGCCATCCTGACAAAGCCGGAAAACTTTAACCTCCGGCGGTCCAAAGAATGGTCTCGGATCATGATCTTCTAAAAGCGTTGGAGATGTGGG
>JBEPUM010000259.1:0-4962 GCA_041691515.1 Pseudomonadota bacterium
CTTAGACCGCAAAAAATGTCTTCGGGTTATTCCGGAGCGAGCGAAGCACACATCGGGATCTCGACATTGAATGGCAGCGAGATTCCGGATCACCGTCATCGGGCCCGCGCTTCGCGCGAACCCGCTGGCTGCGTCCGGAATGACGGCGAATATTGCTAGACGCTGACCGAAAGCGACTGAGTGGCCGACGCGGAGATCGACTGAGCGGCGCGCTGGACCGCCTGCTCCATGTAGTTGTAAGTGGACGAGGCCGCGCTCGACGTGGAGGTCGCCGTGCTCGACGTCGCTGCCGCAGGCGATGTCACCGAAACCTGCGTCCCATCGGCGAGCGTCGTGGTGGTCGTTACCGATCCGTCACTGTTGGTGATCGAGGCGGTGGCATCAAGCGCAGCCAGAAGCGAATCAGAGCTCGACCCGCTGCCGCCAGAGCCGCTCGATCCATCCGCGTTACCTGAGCCGTCGGAACTAGCGACATGATGATGATGGCCGCCGTGTCCGTGGCCGCCGGCGCCCTTCAGGGCCGTCGACATCTCGTCGAGGCTCACCGAGCCATCGCCGTTGCTATCCAATTTGTTGAACACGTCGTCCGCCTGCGCGACATTGGTGCCGCCCGCGCCGAGCGCACTCTCGAATTCGGATTTGCTGATCGCCCCGTCGCCGTTGCCGTCGATCTGCGAGAACAGATCCTGCAGCGAGCTCGATGCGCTAGTGGTGGAGCTGGAGGTCGTGGTGCCCGACGCCTGCCCCTGCGCTGCGATCAGCGCGCTCATGGTGGCGGGCGCGATGCAGTTTCCGCCGCCGGAGTTCGGCGGAGCAGCCGGGGCCGATGCCGCGGTCGTGTTCGTGGCGGCCGGATCGAACGATGCCGTTGGCGACTGACCGAATCCGGTCGTTGCCGGCGCGGACTTCGACTTCGATGACGTCAGCGATTGAAACGCGTCGACTGCCGACGAGATGGCGCCCAGGGCGAACAACATGGCCAAACTCCAGACACGCGCACGCAGCGCAAAATTCCGTTCCGGAATTATCCGAGCAAGCGCCGTGCCATCGTGAGAATGCAACAAAATATGGGGTTTTGGGGCAGAGCTTCGGCGGAACTGGAGGCAGATCATGCCGCTCCGGCAGAACTTGCCGTGCATCCTGCTGCCCGGTGCGGAACGGATTCCGCAGATTGCCCCTGCCTACGGCCCGTGTTACGCGAAACGTCTTCAAACCCGTAGAAACTTCGGGAAACACTCATGTCTCAGACGTTCGTGCCGCGACCCCTCGTCATCGCGCCGTCGATCCTGGCGGCGGACTTCGCCAAACTGGGCGAAGAGGTCCGCGCCGTCGATCAGGCCGGCGCCGACTGGATGCATCTGGACGTAATGGACGGCCATTTCGTGCCGAACATTTCCTACGGTCCCGATGTCATCAAGGCGATGCGTCCGCACACGAAGAAGATCTTCGACGCCCATCTGATGATCGCGCCATGCGACCCCTATCTCGAAGCGTTCGCGAAGGCCGGCTGCGATCACATCACGGTCCACGCCGAAGCCGGTCCGCATCTGCATCGCTCGCTGCAGGCGATCCGTGCGCTCGGCAAGAAGGCGGGCGTCTCACTCAATCCGGGCACGCCGCTCTCGGTGATCGAATACGTCATCGACATGGTCGATCTTGTGCTGGTGATGTCGGTCAATCCCGGCTTCGGCGGCCAGAAATTCATTCCCTCAGCGCTTGCGAAAATTCAGGATTTGCGGGCGATGACCGCAGGCAGGCCTGTTGACATCGAGGTCGACGGCGGTGTCGCTCCCGATGTGGCGGGCCAACTCGCAGCGGCCGGCGCCAACGCTTTCGTTGCAGGCTCGGCGGTGTTCAAGGGCGGCACGGTGGAAAGCTACAAGGCGAACATCGACGCGATCCGCAACGCTGCCGCGTCCGCGCGCGGCGAGATGGTCTGACACTGCAACCTCAAGATGGAGTGATCGGCCTGACAGCGTATTCGCCCTGGCCCGGACACACCTGCCAAGCCGTGATATACGCATTATGGTGGAATTAGATCAGGTCATCCCGTGTGGAAGCAGCGTTGGAAGACGTGGACGATCGACAAGCCAGCGGCCCTTGGTGACTGGCTTTGGCAAGCTTTCGTCGTTGAATTGGCGGCCTCTCTGAGCCGATTGACGGTCAGAGAGGTCATCGCGTTCATCCCCGTTGTAATTCTGCTCGTGGCCTACGCGCACAGCATTCCGATTCCTCCAGAACTGATGCTGGTAGGCGATCTGCTGGCCTACATCGACGTTTTTTCGATGATTTTGTTACTCAGCCTGATGACGCGCGCGTCAACATTCTTATACATCGTTCGGCAGACATTCGAACGTATGGTTGCGTTCGCAAGAACCGCGCGGACGAGCCTGCGTTCGGATTCCCGGCATCGGCGAGCGAGTGGACTGCGAAGCAAGCGCCGGTTTGGCATCCGCTCCAAAAACGACGACGATAGGCCTGTGCCCGCTTTTGGCGTTGCCTGGGTTTAGCGGAGTGAATTTGACATTCGCCACCCGCCTGGCCGCGCGTCCCGGACGCGAATATTAGAATCGGACCACTAGTGCCGCGGCGGCGCTTCGAGACCCTTCAACAACAAATCCAGCAAGGCATCTGTCCGGGCGGCGAGCGTCGGATCGGTCCATTCATCGGAATGCGCTGGATGATGAAAGCGGGTGGTCGCGTCGAAAATCGCGCGCGCCGTGCCGTCGATGTCGCGGATATGGAATACCCCCTGCTCTACGCCTTCGAACAGTATACGCGCGACCTGATCGAGCAGACGGTCCTTGTGCGCGTTCACCACCTCGCGCGCGTCCTGCGCCAGCGCCAGATAGGTCGCAAACATCTCCGGGTCTTCGGACACCTTCGTGCATTTGATGGCGAATTGCGTCCGCAGCCAGCGCTCCAGCTTTTCACGCGCGGGGCCGCGTTCGTTGGCGATCTTCTCGAGCGGCGCGTTGGCGCGATCGAGCCAACGCCGCGCCACCGCATCGCGCAGCGAGGCCTTGGACGGAAAATGCCGGTAGACGCTGCCATGGCTGACATCGAGCGCACGCGCGACATCCACCACGGTCGCCTTCGCCAACCCATAGCGCCGCAGCACGTCCTCGGTCGCTTCCAGAATTCGCTCAGGCGTCAAAACGATCGTTTCGTTCATCTGTACACCCATCCACGTCCGTTGAAGGCAGCAACCAGCGCCGAAGCATAAGGATCGGCAACACGCCCGTATGCGGAGATCACCGGTCGTATCGCCATGGTGGCCCGCCTAATGATGCAGCTTCGCGGCAAGCGCCGCCAGGTGCCTCGCAACCTGCGCATCGAGCCAACGCTGGATCTGAGCGGTCATTTGAAAGATTTCGATAATAGCCATGGTAGTCGTCCTGGGTCGTCTTCTTGAACACGAGACCCGCCACTGATTCTGCCGGCGAGCCGATCCAACGCTTGGCACCGAGATCGTCCTGGCACCGGCATTCCATCTAAACCGTTATTAGCATATCGCGATGACAGATTTCAATATCTGTTATTCAATATCCCGTGATGGCTCATCGGGAGCTCGGATCCCCGAATTCGGCCCCTATCTCAACTATTTGTCTCCTTCCGGCGGTTCTGCTAAAGGGTGGTGTAACCCTGAAACCCCAAGGGCCGTCGATGATCCCCCGTTATACCCGTCCGGAAATGGCTTCCATCTGGGAGCCTCAAACCCGTTTCAAAATCTGGTTCGAGATCGAGGCCCATGCGGCCGATGCCCAAGCCGAGCTGGGGGTAATCCCCAAGGAGGCCGCGAAAGCCGTCTGGTCCAAGGCTGAGAACGCCACCTTCGATATCGCGCGCATCGATGAAATCGAGCGCGAGACCAAGCACGACGTCATTGCCTTCCTGACCCATCTCGCCGAAATCGTCGGTCCCGAGGCGCGCTTCGTGCATCAGGGCATGACATCCTCCGACGTGCTCGACACCTGCCTCAATGTGCAACTGACCCGCGCCGCCGACATCCTGATCGCCGACGTCGATAAGCTTCTCGCGGCGCTGAAGAAGCGCGCGTTCGAACACAAGATGACGCCGACCATCGGCCGCTCGCACGGCATCCATGCCGAGCCGGTGACGTTCGGGCTCAAGCTTGCTTATGCCTACGCGGAATTCTCGCGCGCGAAAGAGCGCCTGATCGCGGCGCGCAAGGAAGTCGCCACCTGCGCCATTTCAGGCGCGGTCGGCACCTTCGCGCAGATCGATCCGCGCGTCGAAGAGCATGTCGCCAAGGCGATGGGGCTCGTGCCGGAGCCGGTATCGACGCAGGTGATCCCGCGCGATCGTCACGCGATGTTCTTCGCGACCCTCGGCGTGATCGCATCGTCGATGGAACGTCTCGCCACCGAAATCCGTCACATGCAGCGCACCGAAGTCCTCGAAGCCGAGGAGTTTTTCTCCGAGGGCCAGAAGGGTTCGTCGGCGATGCCGCACAAGCGCAACCCCGTCCTGACCGAGAACATTACCGGCCTCGCGCGCATGGTCCGCGCTTACGTAACGCCGGCGATGGAGAACGTCGTGCTATGGCACGAGCGCGATATCTCGCACTCCTCCGCCGAGCGCATGTTCGGCCCCGACGCCACCGTGACGCTCGATTTCGCGCTCAATCGTCTCGCCGGCGTGATCGACAAGCTGCTGGTCTATCCCGCCAACATGCAGAAGAACCTCGACCGGCTCGGCGGGCTTGTTCACTCCCAGCGCATCCTGATCGCGCTGACACAGAAAGGCGCGAGCCGCGAGGACGCTTACAAGCTCGTGCAGCGCAACGCCATGCCGGTGTGGCGCGGCGAAGGCGATTTTCAGGCGCTGTTGAAAAAGGATGCCGACGTCAGGAAGTACATGTCGGATGCGGAGATCGCCGAACTGTTCGACCTCGGCTATCACTTCAAGCACGTCGATACGATCTTCAAGCGCGTGTTC
>JBEPUM010000260.1:0-4953 GCA_041691515.1 Pseudomonadota bacterium
AGAAACACCTTGGCGATGGAATTTTCCTGCGTCAGGTCGAGGCCCTTTTCGGCCTTGTAGGCGATGTGCAGCAACATCAACCGCGCCATGTAGAGTTCGCTAGCGCAGTCGGCGAGCATGAATTGCACCGCCTGCCGGTCGGACAGCATCACGCCGAAGGTCGAGCGTTGGGTGACATGCGCGGTCGCCATGTCGAGCGCGCGCTGGGCTTTGGCGATGTTGTGCATGCCGTGGCGCAGTCGTCCGTAGGCGAGACGGTGTTGGCCCATGTTGAAGCCGTTGCCCTCGCCGCCGAGCAGGTTGTCGGCGGGCACCTTCAGATCCTTGATCTCGATTTCGGAATGGCCGCCATGAAGCGTATCGTAGTGCGCGTCATGAATGCCCATGTTCTCAACGTTGCGCTTGATGTTGTAGCCGGGATTCGGCAGTTCGACGATGAACGTCGAGAACTGCTTGTGACGCGGCGCGTCGGGATCGGTCTTGGCCATCACCAGTGCGATATCGGCGACGCTGGCGGAGGACGAGAACCATTTCTCGCCATTGAGAACGTAGTTGGCGTTACCGTCTTTTACGGCGCGGGTCTGCATGCCCGTGGCGTCGGCGCCTGAGGCCTTTTCCGTCATCGAAAAGCAGATGCGCTTGTCGCCATTGAGCAGCGGTTTAAGGAATTTTTCCTTCTGGTAATCCGTACCGTGCGCCAGAATCGTCAGCATCGAGGCATCGTCTGGCCCCTGCGTGTTCATCGACAGCGCGCCGAGCGCGCTCTCGCCGAGTTCCATCTGTACCAGCGCGTTGGCAAGCGGACCGAGCCCCATGCCGCCATATTCTTTCGGGACGAAGGGACACCACAGGCCCTGCGCCCGCGCTTTCTTGCGCAAGGGATCGAGCACGTCCTTGAGCGGCTTGTTATCCAATTCCTTCTCGGCTGGAATACATTCGTCATGCACCCACTGGCGGACCTTTTCGCGGATCGCCTTGGCTTCCGGGGGAATCTCGAAATCGATCGCCATGATGTTTCCTCATCCTGTTTTGATGGTGGCACGCTTTACCGGATGGCATATCGCCGAGGCGTGTCAGCGGCAACGCCGAACAAAGTTTGAAGCGGGATTTGCCGCCCCGCGAATGCGCTGACCCCGTATGCCGCGACAGCCCTTGCCGATGACGAGCGTTGGCGTCTACTGCATAACCCAATGTTCGCAGACGATGATGTGAGTACCGAGCCATGCCCGATCTTGCCGATCTGTTTCCCGGTTATGCGTCTGAATGGATCAATACCCGGTCGGGACGCATCTTCGCGCGTGTCGGCGGCAAGGGGCCACCGCTGTTGCTGCTGCACGGTTTTTCATCGACGCATGTGATGTGGCACAAGGTTGCGCCGCAGCTTGCCGAAAAATTCACGGTCATCATCGCAGATCTGCCCGGCTACGGCTGGTCGGATATGCCGGATAGCGACGACCAGCACACGCCCTACACCAAACGCGCGATGGCGAACGCGATCATCGATGCGATGGAGCAACTCGGTCACGTGCATTTCGCATTGGCCGGTCACGATCGCGGCGGCCGCGTGTCGTATCGGCTCGCGCTCGACCACCCCGGCCGGCTGTCGAAGCTTGCGGTACTCGATATCCTGCCGACCTACGACTACTGGTCGCGCATCAACCGGCTCTCGGCGCTAAAGATCTATCACTGGGCTTTTCTCGCGCAGCCATACCCGCTGCCGGAGACGCTGATCTCAGGCCATCCGGATTTTTTCCTCAAGCAGAAGATGGCGAGTCAGACCCGCACGGGTACGCTCGACGCCATCGATCCGCGCGCGCTCGAACACTATCTTGCGCCGTTCCGCGATCCTTCGCGGGTGCATGCGATGTGCGAGGATTATCGCGCGGGCGCCTATGCCGACTTCGACATCGACAAGGCCGATCTCGATGTCGGCAAGAAGATTACCATTCCTGTGCTGGCGCTGTGGGGCGACGCCGGCGTCGCCGCCAGTGCATCGACCACGCAGCTCGATGCGTGGCGGGTATGGGCGACCAACGTCACCGGCGGCCCGGTTGCTTCGGGACATTTCCTCCCCGAGGAAGCGCCTGGCGAAACCGCGAAGGCGCTCCTTGCATTTTTTGCGGACGCTGCATGATGGCGCTTCGCAACGCCACGAGGACCGATGTCGCGCGGATCGTCCAGCTTCTGGCCGACGACGAGTTGGGAAGCGCGCGTGAAGACGCCACCGGCGACATGACAAGCTATCTCGAGGCGTTCGACGCGATCGCCGCGGATCGAAACAACGCGCTTCTGGTCTGGGACGAAGACGGAAACATTGCTGGGTGCCTGCAGTTGACATTCATTCCCGGCCTCTCGCGGCACGGAAGCTGGCGCGCGCAGGTCGAGGCCGTTCGTGTCGGTCGTGAATACCGGGGCAAGCAGATCGGCGAGAAAATGATGGCTGCGGTCGTCGAGGCGGCGCGGGCGCGAGGCTGTGGACTGGTGCAACTCACGACCGACAAGCAGCGCGTCGATGCGCACCGGTTCTACCAGCGGCTCGGCTTCGTCGCTTCGCATGAAGGCATGAAGCTGAAGCTCTAGCGTGGTGGTTCAGAAGCTTGCTTTATTTTCTCTGCAAGTTCTTCAAGCAAGCTTCTGAACCTAAACCACACTAGAATCATAAATTTGCTAGTGTCCTTTCGAATCTGAAGTTCGCTAGAGAACGCGCGACACAATCAGGCGAACTTCAGATTCGGGACACTAGCGCCGTGCCTTGAAGAAATCCCGCAGCAGCGCCGCCGCATCGTTTTCACCCATGGAGGGATAAACCTCCGGCTTGTGATGGCAGCTCGGGGACGCGAAAAACCGCACTCCGGAATCGACGGCGCCGCCTTTCGGGTCAGGCGCCCCGTAGTAGAGCCGCCGGATCCGTGCGAACGAGATGGCGCCTGCGCACATGGTGCAGGGCTCCAGCGTCACATAGAGGTCGCAGCCGATCAGCCGCTCGCTGCCGACGATCCCGGCGGCGGCGCGTAACGCCAGAATCTCGGCATGGGCGGTGGGGTCGTGGTCGGTCAGGGTCCGATTTCCGGCAGCCGCGATGACCTGATTTTCGCGCACGATCACGCAGCCAATCGGCACTTCGCCCGATTTTCCGGCGTTTTGGGCGGCTTTCAGCGCCAAATCCATGAAAGATGGTGCGGTCATGCCTCGTTTCTCAGCGCATGATCCGCCAAAGTGTAAGCGGTTTGGCGATCAGATCATGCGCCATATCAATATCTTAGAGCGCGATCGGACGCAAAACCGGCATCCACTTTTGCTGATCGCGCTCTGGTGGAAACTCTGTTATGAGAGCGCCTTCAGCAAAAGTGGATGCCGGTTTTGCGTGAGAATACGCCCTGAAAGAGGGCGCGCACGACATCGTCATGCTATCCCTTCACATCGGCGTTGCCGCCGTTCCCAGTGCCCGTAGCGAGATCATTCATGCCCCGCGATAACGACAAAGACAATGCATCCTCGCGCGGCCGGCGTGATCGGCCATCCGGCGGCAAGGGCCGTTCCGGCGTGGCGCGTGGGCCGGACAAGAAATTCGCCAAGCGCGATTTTGCCGGCAAGTCCGACGGGGGTGATGGCAGCAAGCGGCCCTATGCCAAAAAGCCATATGCGGGGGCGGGCAAGCCTTATGCCGGCAAGCGCGACGGCGATGCGCCGCGTAAGGATTATGGCGACGCTCCGCGTCCGGCACGCTTCAACCGCGACGACCGTCCTGCGCGCAGTGGGGATCGGCCGGACCGGGGGCCGCGCAAGGATTTTCGGCCGCGCGACGGCGGTGGCGAGAAACGCCCCTATACCCCGCGCGGCGACTCGCCCCGTGGCGAACGCCCGGCCTTCAAACGCGATGATCGCGCGCCGCGTGCTGATCGTGGCGATGCGCGTCCCGCAGGGCGCTTTGCCGAGAAGAAGTTCGGCGAGAAACGCCCGTACACGCCGCGAGGCGAGGGTTTCCGGAAAGACGGCGACCGTCCGCAGCGTGCGCGTCCGCAAGGCGATCGGCCTTATAGTCCGCGCCCGCCGCGTGAGGGTGGCGACGAGAAACGTCCGTATACGCCGCGCGGGGATCGTTCTTTCGGGGACAAGAAATTTTCGCGGGGCGCGCCGGATCGTGGTTCGCGCGGCCCGCGCAAGGATTTCGGCGATCGTGCCGATCGCGGCGAGTCCAAGCCGTGGGAAAAGCGTGAGGCCGGTGCACGTGACTCGCGTCCGCCGCGTGATGGCGCGCGAAGCTTCGACAAACCTCGCTTTGATAAGCCGCGTGACGACCGTGGAGGCGCCGAGCGCCCGCGTTTTTCGCGGCCCCGCGATGGCGATACCGAGCGCGCCGCTGGCGGCGACCGCGGCCCGCGCAAGTTCGACAGGCCGCAAGGCGACCGTCCGCGTTACGACCGTGCGTCCGGAGATCGTCCTCGCTTCGATCGGCCGCGACAGGATCGTCCTGACAACGAGCGCGACGACCGTCCGCGCCGTGAAAACGAGGACGACAGCAAGGTTTTCGCGAAACGTCCGGCGTTCGGTGGGCGCGGCGCCTATCGCGAACGCCGGCCCGATGACGACCGGCGCAGTGCACGGCCTGAGCCCAAGCCCAAGAAGGCCGGCGAGCGCATCGCGAAAGTGATCTCGCGCGTTGGATTGGCCTCGCGCCGTGACGCCGAGGAATGGGTTACGCAGGGCCGCGTCGCTGTGAACGGCCGCGTCATCAATTCGCCGGCGCTCGATGTCACCTCGCACGACGCGATTACGGTGGATGGCAAGCCATTGCCGGAACGCGAACGGACGCGGCTGTTCATGTATCACAAGCCGCGCGGGCTGATGACGACCCACGCCGACCCCGAGGGTCGGCCGACGGTATTCGACAATTTGCCGGAAGGCCTGCCGCGCCTCATCAGCATCGGCCGGCTCGATTTCAACACCGAAGGC
>JBEPUM010000261.1:0-4918 GCA_041691515.1 Pseudomonadota bacterium
GCGAAGATCGGCGGAATCACGCCCGAGGTATTGAGCTTGAGCGGCAGATGCGAGGACTGGCCCTCGAACATCTTGTTGCCGACCTGGCGCTTCGGATACTGGATCAGCAAGCGGCGCTGCGCCCGCTCCATGAATACGATGAACGCGATGACGGCAACGACCATGATCAGAACGATCAGGATGATGCCGGTCGACAGCGCGCCCTGACGTCCGAGTTCGAGCATGTTAGCGAGCGCGGACGGCAGTTCCGCCACGATGCCCGCCATGATGATGAGCGAGATGCCGTTGCCGATGCCGCGCGAGGTGATCTGCTCGCCGAGCCACATCAGGAACATGGTGCCGCCGGTCAGCGTGATCGCGGTCGAAACCAGAAAGAACATGCCGGGATTGGTGACGACATTGCCGGCGCCCTGCAGGCCAACCGCGATGCCATACGACTGGAAGAATGCCAGCACGACGGTGAGATAGCGGGTGTACTGGTTGATCATCTTGCGGCCGGCTTCACCCTCTTTCTTGAGAGCTTCGAGCTGCGGCGACACCGTGGTCAGCAGTTGCAGAATGATCGATGCCGAGATGTACGGCATGATGTTCAACGCAAAGATCGCCATGCGGTGAATGCCACCGCCGGAGAACATGTTGAACATTCCGAGGATGCCGCCGGACTGGGTATTGAAGACCTTTTCCCAAATGCCCGGATCGATGCCCGGAAGCGGAATGTAGGTACCGAGGCGGTAAACAAGCAGTGCGCCCAGTGTGAACCAGATGCGCTTCTTCAGTTCGTCCGCTTTCGCGAAAGCCCCGAAATTGAGATTTGATGCCAGTTGTTCCGCTGCTGAGACCATCTTTGGCTTTCTCCCGCGCCCCTCTTGCTGTCATGCCCGATAGGGGCATTCGGCAGACGCCGGACCTCATGTGGTACTCGGCTTTCGATAATCTAGCATTGGCAGGACGACTGTCGCCTGCCAATGCCGGCAATGACGTAGATGTTACGCCGCCTCGCCTTCGTCTTTTTTCGGCGCAAGGATCTTCACCGTGCCGCCGGCCTTTTCGACCGCCGCAATCGCGGATTTCGAAGCGCCGTGAACCTCGATGGTCAGCTTCGCCTTGATCTCGCCGCGGCCAAGCAGACGCACGCCGTCCTTGGCACGCCGCACCACGCCGGCTTTCACCAGCGACTCTGCGTTGATCGTGCCTTTTGCATCAATCGTCTTGGCGTCGATCGCGCCCTGCAGGCGATCGAGATTGATCTCGGCAAATTCGAGGCGGAAGATGTTGGTGAAGCCGCGCTTCGGCAGACGCCGATGCAGCGGCATCTGACCGCCCTCAAAGCCCTTGATGCGCACGCCGGAGCGCGCGGTCTGACCCTTGCCACCACGGCCAGCCTGTTTGCCCTTGCCGGAACCGATGCCGCGACCGACGCGCATACGCTTTTTGCGCGAGCCGGCGTTGTCGGCGATATCGCTGAGCTTCATCGCCCTGTCTCCTTATTTCTCGTCGACGACGCGGACGAGATGTTGAACCTTTGCGATCATGCCACGAACAGCAGGCGTGTCCTGCAATTCGGTGACGCGACCGATCTTATTGAGCTTGAGGCCGATCAGCGTCTCGCGCTGCGAGTGATGGCGGCGGATCGCGCTGCCGGTCTGCTCGACCTTGATCGTCTTTGCGGCCTTGGCCATCGTCGTAAACTCCAGACGTCGTAAAAGTTATTCGGCAACCGCTTCGGCGTCACCGCCGACGCGGCGCGACTGCAGCGTGGATACCTTGATGTTGCGGCGCGCAGCAACCGAACGCGGCGAATCCTGATGCTTCAGCGCGTCGAAGGTGGCGCGAACCATGTTGTAGGGATTCGACGAGCCGATCGACTTCGCGACCACATCCTGGATACCGAGCGTCTCGAACACCGCGCGCATCGGGCCGCCCGCGATGATGCCGGTACCGGCCGGTGCCGCGCGCAGATAGACGCGGCCCGCGCCGTGACGACCCGCGATGTCGTGATGCAGCGTGCGCCCTTCGCGGAGCGCCACGCGCGTCAGATTGCGCTTGGCCGATTCCGTCGCCTTGCGGATTGCCTCAGGAACTTCGCGCGCCTTGCCGTGGCCGAATCCGACCCGGCCCTTCTGATCGCCGATCACGACCAGTGCCGCAAAACCGAAGCGCTTGCCGCCCTTGACGACCTTCGCCACACGATTGATGTGGACGAGCTTGTCGACGAACTCGCTGTCGCGCTCTTCCCGACCGCCCCTGTGGCCGCCACCGCGTTCGCGTTCACCTGCCATGGTGTTTTTCCGATCCTGTAAAGACTTGTCTTGCGAGGCTTTCGCCCCAGTCCTTGTTCAATTCCAAATTCTCAGAAGCTCAGGCCGCTCTCGCGGGCCGCGTCGGCCAGCGCCTTGACGCGGCCGTGATAAAGATAACTGCCGCGATCGAAGATCACTTCCTTGACGCCGTTCTTCACCGCCCGCTCCGCTAGCAGCTTGCCGACTGCCTTGGCCGCATCGATGTTGGCGCCGGTGTTGCCACCTTCGCGCATCGTCTTC
This sequence comes from Pseudomonadota bacterium, assembly GCA_041691515.1. Lineage (GTDB taxonomy): Bacteria > Pseudomonadota > Alphaproteobacteria > Rhizobiales > Xanthobacteraceae > Nitrobacter. The sequence goes on from JBEPUM010000261.1 coordinate 2,541, forward strand.
TCGAGCGACGACGCAGACGCCAGCGTCTCGCCCTTCAGGTCGTCGATGACCTGGGCGTAGATGTGCTTCGACGAGCGGAACACCGACAGCCGCGGGCGTCCGCTTGCGGTGCGGCGCAACGACAGCCTAACGCGTTGCTTGCGCCGGGCATTCGTAATCTTGAGTCTCGACATGACCGGCTCCGTTACTTCTTCTTGCCTTCCTTGCGGAAGATGAATTCGTTGGCGTACTTCACGCCCTTGCCTTTGTAGGGCTCCGGCGGACGATAGCTGCGGATCTCGGCCGCGACCTGACCGACGCGCTGTGCATCGTTGCCCGTGATCGTGATTTCCGTCGGCTTCGGCACGACAATCGTGATCCCTTCCGGGATCGTATAGTTGACGTCGTGGCTGTAGCCGAGCGCGAGTTGCAAGGTCTTGCCCTGCAACGCTGCGCGATAGCCGACGCCGGTGATCTCGAGCTTCTTCTCGAAGCCCTTGGTAACGCCCTCGACCAGGTTGGCGACCTGCGCGCGCGCAGTGCCATACAGCGCCTGAGCGCGGTTGGTTTCGAATCGCGGCGCAACCTTCACCGCGCCGTTCTCGAACTTCACGTCGACGTCGTCATGCACGACGAACTGAAGCTGGCCCTTCGGCCCCTTCATCTTGACGGTCTGCCCTTCAACGGTCGCGGTCACGCCCGAAGGAACAGTGACTGGTCGTTTGCCAACACGTGACATGACTATTCCTTCCTCAGAACACCGTGAAGAGAACTTCGCCGCCCACGTTCGCGTCACGCGCTTCGTGGTCAGCCATGATTCCCTTCGGTGTCGACAGAACCGAAATTCCGAGACCGTTGTTGACGCGCGGCAGGTTCTTCACCGAGGCGTAAACGCGACGCCCTGGCTTGGAAACGCGCTCGATCTCGCGAATGACAGGCTCGCCATCAAAATACTTCAGCTCGATCTCGAGCTCGCTGCGGCCGGTGGAATGCTCGACGCTGGCGTAGCCGCGGATGTAACCCTCGCTCTTGAGGACTTCGAGCACATTGGCGCGCATCTTCGAGCCGGGGGTCGAAACCTTTGGCTTGTTGCGCATCTGCGCGTTGCGGATGCGGGTGATGAGATCGCTGATCGGATCGTGCGTGGACATTTGCGACCCTCCTTACCAGCTTGACTTCACGAGGCCTGGAATCAGACCCTTCGAGCCGTATTCACGCATCGCAATGCGGCTCATCTTATTCTTGCGATAGACCGAACGCGGACGACCGGTGATCTCGCAGCGATTGCGGATGCGCGTCGCAGACGAATTGCGCGGAAGCTCGGCGAGCTTCAGCGTCGCGGCGAAACGCTCTTCCATCGGCTTGGTCTTGTCGGCAATGATGGCCTTCAGCTTTGCCCGCTTGGGCGCAGCATTCTTGGTCATCTTCTTCCGCCGGTTGTTCTTCTCGATCGAACTCTTCTTTGCCATGCTTGGCTCCTGGGTTTCCGCGTTTGAGAGCTTTTCAGCGTCTCACTGCCGGAACGGGAAATTGAATGCGGTCAACAGAGCGCGGGCTTCGTCATCGGACTGCGCCGTCGTGCAGACCGTGACATCCATACCCCAGCTCTCCCCGGCCTTGTCGAAGTCGATTTCCGGGAAAATAATGTGTTCCTTGATGCCGAGCGAGTAATTGCCGCGGCCGTCGAAGCTCTTCGGATTGAGGCCCCGGAAGTCGCGCACGCGCGGCAGAGCGACGTTCACCAGACGATCGATGAACTCGTACATCTTCGTCTTGCGCAGCGTGACCTTGCAGCCGATCGGCTGATTTTCACGCAGTTTGTAGGTCGCAATCGCGATGCGTGAATAGGTCACGATCGCCTTCTGGCCTGCGATCAGCGACAAGTCGCCAGCCGCGGTCTCAGCCTTCTTGCGGTCGTTCACGGCCTCGCCGATTCCCATGTTGAGAACCACCTTGTCGAGGCGCGGCACCTGCATGACGTTGCCGTAGCCAAACTGTTCAGTCAGTTTGGTCCGGATGCTCTTGTCATACTCCGCGCGCAAACGCGGCGTGTAAGCAGTCTCAGCCATCGATCTCTGCTCCCGAACGCTTGGCGATACGCACCTTGGTGCCATCAGCCTGAACCTTGAAACCCACGCGAGTCGGCTTGCCGTCTTTGCCGACGATCGCGATGTTGGACAGGTGGATCGGCGACTCCTTCGAGATGATGCCGCCCTCCTGCGCCTGGGTCTGCTTCTGGTGCCGCTTGATCATGTTGACGCCGCGCACCAGCGCCTTGTTGTCGTCGGGACGCACCTCGAACACCTCGCCGGTGCGGCCCTTGTCGCGGCCGTTCAGCACGATGACCTTGTCGCCCTTCCGGATCTTGGCAGCCATCACAGCACCTCCGGCGCGAGCGA
>JBEPUM010000262.1:0-4885 GCA_041691515.1 Pseudomonadota bacterium
CGACCTGGAGCCCGTCCATCCCGTCCGGCAGGTTATAGTCAGATATAATCAGGTCAGGTTTAAACGTACCGTCTTCAATCATGCGTAACGCGGAAGCGCCGTCGCAAGCCACGCCAACCTGATATCCCTCGAAATCAAGCCCGATCTCAAGAATATCCCTCACTTCCGAATCGTCCTCGACAATCAGAACGGCGGCAGCATCAGCCACATTCGCATGACCCGCCGGCTGGACACCGAATATTTGTGCGAGGGATTGCCTGACCTCGATGGAAAAGACGGAGCCTCGGCCGAGCTTCGAGCGCACTCGCACCGGATGATCGAGCAAGACGCCAAGCCGCTTGACGATGGAGAGCCCAAGCCCGAGACCGAGATTTCGGTTACTGGCAGCGTTGTCGAGCTGATGGTATTCTTCAAAGATGTCCTGAAATTTGTCGTCGGGAATTCCGACGCCGGTGTCCCATACCTCGATCCGCAGTGTACCCTTTTGTCGCCGACACCCAAGCAGTACCCTACCCTTCCTGGTATATTTGAGGGCATTCGCCAAAAGATTGCGAACCATCTGCTCGAGTAACCGCGGATCGCTTCGAACTGAGAGACCGCAAGGCACTAAATGGAGCGCGATCCGCTGCGCTTCCGCCTGATAGCCCAATTCCGCCGTTAGGCGCGCGAGCACGGCATCGATCCGGAAGGTCGTCATTTCCGCCCGAACGGTGCCGGCCTCGATCTTGTTGATGTCGAGCAGCGCGTTGAGCATTCCCGACATGCCGCTCAAGGTCTGCTCAACGCGGGCGACCAACTTCTTTGCCTTCTCGCCTTCGACGACCTTGGCAAGCAGTTCTTGAAGCAGCACCAACGTTTGCAGCGGCTGGCGAAGGTCGTGGCTGGCAACGGCAAGAAATCGCGACTTCGCGGCGTTGGCGGCATCCGCCTCCATCCTCGCGCCGCTCAGAGCATCGGCGGCATCCTTTTGATGCGAAATGTCAGCAAATGTGATGACGACGCCTTCGATCCCGCCAGCCTGGGTACGGTAAGGCAATATGCGACGAGTGTACCAAGCACCGCTTCGTGCTTCGATCTGCCGCTCAACCGGTTCAGGCACCTGCAGCACAGTTTTGGCGTCACCTAGGAGCGCCTCATCCGTAGCCAGAGAGTTCAAGTCGGCGAGCGGCCGACCGACATCGCTTGGAATGACATCGAACAACAGCCTCGTCGCCGGAGTAAAGAGACGAACATTAAGGTCGACGTCGAGGAAGATGGTCGCAACATCGGTGCTGTACAGCACGTTCTGAAGATCATCGGAAATCGTTCGCTGCCGTTTCAGCGTTTCCCGAAGTTGTCCGTTGAGTGTGGTGAGTTCCTCATTAACGGTCTGCAGCTCCTTCTTCGATCTCGGTAGTCCTTTATTGCCCGCAAAACGGGCCTCGTTGACGAACGTCGCCTTTCGGTTCACCGCTTTTTGAACCACCTTCGAAATTCGCGCTTGCGGATGACGGCTTGAAGGTCCGTCTTTGACTGCGCGGAAGTCGGCGGTTTCACTCACCTTTGATGGCTGTCCGGCAGAACGACAAGGGGTGTCGATCTGCGCGGAGCCGAAATTCGCGGGACGTGAAGGTGGAAGAGGCCGCATGGCGACATTTACCTTGTTTGAGAGAGGAAATTCCTCGGCGCTATCAGATCCAACGGCACCGGGAACAACGCCCTCGCAGTCATCTCCAAGTAAGATCAGCTCAAGGGCATGCGACGACCCTGGAGCAGATTGCCGACTTATACTGTGCAATATTGCTCAGTCGGCGGTTCCTCAACGGCCATGGGAGTTCATCCGGATCGGGTTGAGTGGTCAGTCAGAGCGAAGCGTTGGCTCAACATGCGAGGCTGGCGCCGACCCGTTGATGTCGCCCGGACTCCCTAGAGATTCATCCCAGCCGGCGCAAGCTCGTGAGGCAGTGGAATCTTGATGATCCAAACCGTGCCGCGGTCCGACTTGACCAAAGCACTGCCACGGACCTGTTCGACAAGCCGACGCACCAGGCCGAGCCCGTGGCGCTTGCTGTCGGGCTCAGCTTCGAAATCTTCACCGTTGTCACTGATGGTCATGGTCGCCACATCGGCGGCTCTGTGCACCGACACAACGATCGCTCCCTTACCCTTGGGAAAAGCATGGTCGTAGCTATTGGTGACCACCTCCGCGACGACGATCCCCAGCGCCGTCACCACGTCAAGATCGAGGATTAACCGCTCACTATTGCAGCTCATCGTAACACCACCGCCCGGCGCACTCTGTATCTTCGCGAGGTTTATGCATAGCGACCGGACATAGCTGCCGAAATCGGTCGTTCGCGTCATCTCGTTACCCAGCAAATGGTCGTACACCTGTGCCAGCGTTGAAACGCGCCGCACAATCGCCTTGATGCCCCGTCGCCCGGCTTTGTCTACGGTGTCATCCAGCTGTTTACTGAGCATGCCGTAGACCAGCTGCAGATTATTACGAACGCGATGCTGAAGTTCTTCAGCCAGAATTTTCTTCTGGTCCAGCAGACGATCTTTCTCTTCGACCAGATCCTTCATTCGCTCGATAGTGGCTTGCAGCGTCGCGGTCCGCGTAGAGGTGGCGACTGCCTCCGATAGAACATTGGCGAAGCCGGTGAGAAATTCTATGTCGTGCTGGTCGTAGTCATGCTGCACGTCATTATCGATCTCAAGTACGCCGTAGGGAAGATCGCCACCTTTTATGATGACGTCGATCGTCGAGACGATGCCGTGCGCCGCATAGAAAGGCGGCAATTCGAAATTGTTATCTTTGCGCAAATCGTTGCAGATCGAAGGTTCGCCGGTGGCGAAAGCACGCCCTTGAGGCGAACTTACGTCGGCGCGCGAGACGACGTGACCGACGACGCCCTGCTGCCAGCCGTATCCGGCCTCAATGAGCAGGTCGTTCTCCTTCGCACGGTATCGGCACACTTTGGAGAAAGGCCCGTCGAGGCCTTCGGCACAGACCGGCGCCGCTTCCGTCAATACCTTCAGCAAATCGTTTTCGCGAAGGGCAAAGCTTCCGAAGGACGCAACCGCGGCTTGCTGACGAAGAAGCTTTCGAACCTTTGCGGCATCTTCGGTCATGCCGAAATAGCCAGATGCGGGGGATTGGTCGGATGCAGGACTTGCAGCCCGCGCGGCAACGGCAGCCGCGTCGCGCCCGTTGTGACGATCTCAACTACGATTTCCAGACTCTGAATCCGGGTCGTAGCGATAAATTTCGAACGTCTTGACGCGGTCGCGGCCGCCGGCGCCGGCGCCGGCCAGATCTTGCCACGTCCGATGCGCGACTCCGGCGTTACGCGGAAATTTCTTGGCACTGGAACCCGTTTCAGCAAGGTCGCGCGCGGCACCTGGTCCGAGGATTCGATAATCATCGCCGGCCCTTTATTCTCGCGCAACGTCGTCATGCGCCCGGCTTTCGCGCTGAAGCGGGAAGACTTCGATCTCCAAAGTCAATCGCAGAGCGTTGAACTACGTTGCCCATATGGTCGACGATGAGGCGAAAGCGCCGGTTCTTAAAAAAGAACGTCACTCGATACCGTCCTTCATCCTCGTCGACCCCCCGTTCATACAGGCTGGTGATCCGTCCTTCGCGCATTCCCTCTTGGACGAGTGGGGACTCGATCCCAAGGCCCTTCGCAACGACCGCCACATCGACTTGAATGGCGCCATCTTCGAACTCGACCATTGCCATCGCCGATACCGCCAACAGATGTGCTGCGTTTACGAATACTCATTCATCATATACCTTTGCCCTCGCCCCGTCGCGCTAAGGTAGACGAGCCGGGCCCTCATATGACCTCCCTGACGCTGCGGGCGGGTTGCAGACTCGGGTTCAGCGACTATGCTGCAACTCAGCCCGTCCATGCTTTCGAGAAAATGGCCGGCCCATCGAGCGCTAGTCTTCACGGAGCCGCGCGCACGAGTTCATAGGGCGGACCGGGATTGATCTAAATGCCGTATAGGAAATCGAAAGCGACGGGCCAAAGTTCGCCGGGAGAGGCGGAACGGCTGAACCGTGGCTGCTTCTGCATCACCTTGGACCGGAAAGCATTGGCCGAAGCACTGGATCGGGAGGTCGGCGTCGAGGGCTTCGCTGCGCGACTTATCGCATCCCATCCGACGCTGTTCTCTCCCGTCCCGGTTTTCGTTCCGGCTACGGTCCTGACCGAAATGATGCAGATCGTGGCCGCTGTTGAGGCAGCGGCGCAGTTGGCGCCCTACCGCGCTGCGGCTCTGAGTGCCGCGCCGGCGACCGCAACGACTGATTTCGGACCCCTCGGCGCCTTCATGGGGTACGACTTCCACGTCACGCCCAGCGGGCCGCAACTGATCGAGGTGAACACGAACGCTGGCGGCGCTTTCCTCAATGCCGCGCTGGCTCGGGCGCAGCGCGCCTGCTGTGTTCAGGAGCCGGCGCTGGCTGGACCTCAGCCTGCGGCGATGTTCGTCGACCACGTGACCCGTATGTTCAGCGAGGAGTGGCGGCGGCAGCGGGGATCGGAAGAACCCTCTCGCATCGTCATCGTCGATGACGCGCCTGAGCAACAGCATCTCTACCCAGAGTTCCAACTGGCGAAGGCCTTGTTGGAGCAGCGCGGCATGGAGGCAGTGATCGCAGACCCCGGTCAACTTGCTCTCACTGGCGGCCGCTTAAGCTTCGACGGTCGACCGATCGATCTCGTCTACAATCGCCTGGTCGACTTCGGGCTTGAGGAGCCGCGGCACGCCACCCTGCGAGCCGCCTACGTTGGCGGTGACGTCGTCGTGACGCCCAATCCACATGTATACGCCCTTATCGCGGACAAGCGGAACCTCGCCCTACTATCGGACATCGGTATGTTGAAACACT
>JBEPUM010000263.1:0-4881 GCA_041691515.1 Pseudomonadota bacterium
GCCAGCGACGACATCCACCCTTTGCATCTGCATCGGCACAGTTTCGAATTGACGCGCATCAACGGGCGGCCCACCGCCGGCATCATCAAAGACGTCGTGATGCTGGGTGGGTTTCAGAAGGCCGAAGTTGATTTTATCGCTGATAACCCGGGCGATACGCTGTTTCATTGCCATCAGCAGTTGCATATGGATTTTGGCTTCATGGCGCTGTTCAAATACGTCTAGGAGGACAGGTTGGCCCAACGCGTTTCGCGCGGTGAATTTTGTAATGCCTCCCGCAAAGTCAAACATAGAACTTCACGCACTACCCGCGCTGCAACCCCTCCGCCGGCATCGATCCACGCTCAGCCAAAGCCAAACAAACGGACCGTCGACACAGCCAGTGGAGCACTCCGATCACGGGTTTGTTAGCTCAAGAAACCCAAGTCAGTGACGGCGCTTGCATGCCCGATGATCCCGTGCAGCCTGCTGCTCCCACAACACTCGGTCGCATGTGAATCACACTAAAACTTGCAGGCCTTCGACATTTAGCTGCTGCCAATCAAAATGCCTGTTGCGAGCACAAGCCCACCTCCAAGCATTACTTTTGCCGCAGCAGAAATTGGCGGCGTATCCATGTATTTCCACTGTATAAAAGCGATCACCAGAAGTTCGATTACGACAACTACAGCGGCTAACGCAGTCGCCGTGTAAAAATTTGATATCAGATACGGTAAGGTATGACCTATGCCACCGGCGATAGTCATCAGTCCGCACACGAGCCCGCGAAGATATGGCGTGCCTCGGCCCGATAGCTTTCCGTCATCTGCCAGTGCCTCCGCAAACCCCATGGAAATGCCGGCGCCAAGAGAGGCTGCCATACCAACCTGAAAGGCATTCCATGAATTATGGGTGGCGAAGGCGGCGGCAAAGACCGGAGCCAATGTCGAGACGGATCCATCCATCAATCCAACGAGCCCAGGCTGAATTATCTGTAGCACGAAGCTGCGCTTTGCGTTTTCATCCTCTCTGCCTTTCGCATCGTGCGGCAGTCGTTTGGCTTCGATCTCTCCGGCCATACGTTCGTGCTGCAATTCTGCTGTCGCCAGGTCGCCTAACAATTTGCGGATCGAAGCGTCGGTTGTACGCGAAGCCGCGAGCTGATAGAATCGTCCCGCGTCTTGCTCCATCTGCCGCGCTTGATGCCTGACGGCTTCGATCCCTTGTAACCGGACCTGCCAAAGCTTCTTCCGCGGCACAAAGCCTCGAACATCTTGCCGTCGAACCAGCGGGATGTGATTCCCAAATTTCGACGAGTAAAGATCAATCAATGCACGACGATGTTCATCCTCTTCACCGGCCATATCGCTGAAGATCTTCGCCGTATCAGGATGTTCTTCCCTTAAGCCTTCCGCAAAATCGGCATAAATCCGTCCATCCTCTTCCTCGCCACTAATCGCGAGCGCAAGAATCTCTTGTTCCGTGAGTTGATCGAACGATTTCATGTGGCAAACCCTTACTTTAGAATAATTCTAAATAAGGACTACCGCTTGAAAAATCAAGTTTCCATGTCGTTTCTTCTCGGAAACAGCATGCTGGCGATCGGTTTCGATGCAATTGAAATGCGACGCTCCCCAAGTGGCGATACCAGATGTTATTCGGCGTGGGTTTGGACGCCGATCAGCCTCGGGGGCAATATTTCCCCATCCATAAAATCAGGACTCTAGATCCGTAGGTACAACGATAGAGGGGTACAACGTTCAATCAGCATTTAAACTCAGGTCGGAAGGGCATTCGCGCCGCGCCTTGGCATGCTTATCCTGCGCAAAAGACGCCTTTGGATCATGCTCGATCAGCGGGTTTCCACTGCACGGCAGTCATGAAAGTCCGGCCACACTGGCAATATTATAGACGAGCAAGCTCGCTATATAGGCCAGCGCAAACATGTAGAGGAAGGTTGCGACCATCCAGCCAGAACTGCCGGTTTCGCGGCGGATTACGGCTAACGTCGAGGCACACTGCGGAGCGAACACGAACCAAGCCAGCAACGACAAAGCTGTCGCGAGGCTCCATTTATCGGCAAGCACCTGACCGATATGAACTGCGGCCTCCTTTCCGCCTTCAATCGCATAAACGGTGCCAAGCGCGCCGACGGCGACCTCTCGCGCGGCCATGCCGGGAATCAGCGCCACCGCGATCTGCCAGTTAAATCCCAGTGGCGCCAACAGTGGCTCCAGCGCGTGGCCAATCATCGCCGCTAAACTGTAATTGATCGCCGGTCCCGTAGCGCCGGCTGGCGGCTGCGGAAACGACGCCAAGAACCAGATCAACACCATCATCGACAGGATGGTGGTTCCGGCGCGATAAAGGAACATCTTCACGCGGGTATAGATGCCGATCGTAACGCTCTTTATCCGCGGCAGCTTGTAGTCCGGCAGCTCAAGCATGAACGGTGCGGGCTGGTAGTCGCGCCACATGAAGAACTTTACGATGAAGGAAACCGCGAGCGCACTACTAATGCCGGCGATGTAAAGCCCGAACATCACCAAGCCCTGCAGATTCACCCAACCTCCGATATTCTTCGCCGGAATGAATGCGGATATGATCAGCGTATAAACTGGAATGCGCGCCGAGCATGTCATCAAGGGCGCAATCAGGATGGTGGTCAGCCGATCCCGACGATTATCGATCACGCGCGTCGCCATGATACCGGGTATTGCGCAAGCGAAGCTCGACAGCAGCGGAATAAAAGCACGCCCATGTAGCCCCGCGCCTCCCATGATGCGGTCCATCAAAAACGCCGCGCGCGCCATGTAGCCGAAATCTTCCAGCAGCAGGATGAACAGAAAGACGATCATGATCTGCGGCAGGAACACGATGACACTGCCGACTCCGGCGATGATTCCGTTCTGAATGAAGTTTTGGAGCAGCTCGTCGGGCAGCGTGTTGTGCACAAACTGTCCAAGCACGACGAACGTGTTTGAGAGCAGGTCCATCACCGGCTGCGCCCAACTAAATACGGCCTGGAATATCACGAATAAAATGACCGCCAGAATCAGTAGACCAGCGAGCGGATGCAACAGCACTGCATCAACACGCGTAGTCAGCGTGTCCGGCTTAGTCGGCATTCTGACGGTGTCGCGGATCAGGCGATCTGCATCGCGTTGCGCGGCCTTCATTTCACTGAGGGTCCAGGGCGACCAATTATCTGACGGGGCCGTCTTTGCCAGAGTGGGGAGACGTGAGGCAAAATCGTCGGTTAGCTTCAGCAGGTCAGCAAGGCCGGCCTTGCGCACCGCGACCGACGTAACAACCGGAACTTCTAGTGCCGCAGACATCGCGCCCAGATCGACCCGCATGCCACGGCGTTGCGCGATATCGAACATGTTGAGCACGACCACCAGCGGTCGGCCGGTCCGCTTCAGTTCCAGAACAAGTCGCAATGTGAGCCGCAGATTTGTGGTATCCGCAACGCAGAGAACGAGGTCCGGAGCGATCTCTCCGCGGTAGCGCCCGAGCACAACGTCGCGCGTGATCTCTTCGTCAGGGCTGCGTCCGCGGAGAGAATAGGTTCCAGGAAGGTCAATCAGCGCAATCTGTCGACCTGTTGGCGTGACGAATGCCCCCGTCTTTCGTTCGACGGTAACGCCCGCATAGTTGGCGACCTTCTGTCGACTGCCCGTCAATGCATTGAACAGCGACGTCTTACCGCTGTTCGGGGTGCCGACCAGCGCGACGCGCAGTTGTCCATCATGCGCCAACGAGAAATCGGTCATTGCACGATGACAGCCATGGCCTCACGCCGTCGCAGGGCGATCGTGACATTGTCGATGCGAACAGCGATCGGATCCCGCGCGATGGCCCCCTCATGCAGGATTTCGACGCGGGCGCCTTCAGTGAAGCCCATCTCGGTAAGCTGGCGCTCAAGATCGCTGGACGCCGATCCAGAAACGCCTGTTTTCAGAGCTTTGATGGTTCCGACGAATCCGCGCGCGGCGGCGCCCAGCAGCATCTCATTGCGAATTGTCTCGTCAGTCATGGCCTTGTTGTCGAGCAGGTGGAAATGGCGGTCAAGCACTCCCGGGGACCACGACTTTAGAACACCTAAAAAAAGCTGTTACGTCACGATGGGGGCGATTTGGGCCGGCCCGCTTTAGTGAAGCAATCAGGCGTTTGATTTCCGGCGGACCTTAAGAAACCGACATAATACGGTCCATTCGAAGAATCTAAAATGAAACGGAGGGACGCGCGAGATCATCTCCAGCGCTTATCCGTAGCATATTCCCTCGAAGCCATTCTTTTAGAAAGTAAGGAGGACCGAAGCGTACCAGGACAGCCCTTCTGACGTTGATATATCGCGCAGATCGTGAGCAACTTAGCCCAGCAGATGGTAATGATCATCAATATCTTATCGGGCTCCGACGCCCAACGTTGTCATCGGGCAGGCACCGGAAAAATCAGTTGTCTGGTGGAACAGTTCAAGGCCGAGCTGCAACTTAGGCAGGACCTGGCGCGCGACGGTCGCCCCATACAGACAGAAGCTTTTTGATTTGCCGGCGAGGGTGAACTGGCAACCTCCACCCCCGAACACGGAAATGTCGCCCCAATCCCTTTGTAACCAGATCGGGAGCAAAAGAGACGCCTGCTGGTCACTCAACAAAGATGGACTGGGAAGAAAGACTCATGGAAAGACACTGACATCGACGCCAAATTTTTCGTGCCGAAGAAACCGATACTTTGCGGCAAGTTCGACGTTTCCGAAGCCGAAAGCATACTCGCCATTCAATTGGCTTTCGAACGCAACGGGCAGTGTGGCTGTCAATTGGAGATTGGGTGCGGCGCCATAGTTGAAGTCGATACCCGATGCGCCGCCGACTCTATTGCGGGTAACCGCCCCTTTGT
>JBEPUM010000264.1:0-4855 GCA_041691515.1 Pseudomonadota bacterium
CGCAACATATCTCAGTCGAATGCACATGCAGTTGTATAACGACCATGATGCCGTCGTGGATCCCAGCACCGTGGATTGGACTGCCGGCAAGACCCCAAACGCAATCGTACGGCAAGAGCCTGGGCCATGGAATGCGTTGGGTCAGCTTAAGATAAATATGCCCAATTCTTACGCAGTCTATATGCATGACACTAACCAAAAGAGCCTACTAAGCGCTGACTATCGCTTCGACTCCCACGGCTGCGCGCGTGTTGAAAACGTGCGCGATCTGGCGGCTTGGCTGTTGCAAGAAACGCCGGGGTGGGATCGGATCAAAATCGACGCCGCGATATCGACCGGAGAACGGCGAACGGTCAAATTGGCGAAGAAGGTTCCTGTCGCCTGGATTTATCTGACCGGTTGGGTGACGCGCGACGGCGTCGTACATTTCCGAGATGATATCTACGGTCAAGACGCTCAATTGCTAAACGCGACGGCTGAAGAGAAAGCGTTCTTCGAGCAAGCAGCCCGAAACGCGGGCGATGGTACGAAGTAAGACGCTTCCGTCGGCGATTGTTCAAACAATCATCGGCCCGACTGGACCAGCGGCGGAAGCACGCGAAACGGACACGCGTTGCTCTCGATGACTGCGAGCATGATCAACCGCATCGCTGCTGCCGTGAAGTGTAGCGATTCTGATCAAATTCAATAATGTCTGGCCGACAATTACACTTTTACGCGTTGCCATCGACAGACGAGGGGATAAGAAAAAGTGGCTCTTCAGGCGGTGCTCGACGACCTGACGCCTAGAGCCTACCGCGATCAGCGGCGTCACGACCCGAAGACCTTCGACCGCATGACATGCGCCCTATGTCATCAGATGCAGGACGCGAAGGCGTGCATGTCCAATTAAACGACGGCTTGGATCGGAGAATCACCACGTCTTACAAGGCCACGGAATACATGTTTCGGGAACTCAAAATGAATGCGATCGAGCAAGCGTCGATCGCGAAGAAATGTGGCATCCGATTTTAGCGATCCGCCGAAGTCTAAACTCGCCACGCTCTTTCATTTCCGCAATGTAGCGCTTGATGCTCGATCGACTTCCGATCGTTGATATTTCTAGTTGTTTCTGTCTATTGAGAATTTTGGCGCAAATTTGCCGGCAGTGTTCATCTCATGACAGCAAGCATCAACCGATTCGTCCTCAACCGCTAGTCGGATTGAGTTTTCGATAGGGACATGGCGCATCCTCAATCAGCCGGACAAAGTCCCTCTTCGATTGCGACGGATTTCAATTGGCTCGGATCAGTTACGCCGTCGGCGGCGATTTTGAGTATGCGCGATGCCATCTTCGCCTTGGTCGCGGGAGTGGCGGGTTTGCCCGACGAGTTGTCGATATGGGCCGCAGCGTCATCCAGCACTGATTTCATCGTTGAAACCAGTTCCGGTGTGAAGTCGGTTGGCAAAATCTTGGTCATGCGTACTCCGTTAGCGCGGACATAACGCGCTAACTTGACTCTAATGCGACCGCAGTGTGAATGTGTGGCCACAGACGTTAAGCGAAGGTAGTTGCGCGAGTTCGCATCGGAAGATGCCTCCCTTCCGCCATTCCAGATCGTTCAGGCATCAGCCATCAGAAACCGCCGACGTTTTGTTCTTGATTGCGCCGCCATTCGCCAACGGCAATATTGCCTTTTAGCGGGCACTCGGCGCCGTTACAATGGAACTTGCGATATGTGGCATGCGCGCTACAGCATCATTCTTTGACCTGATGTATTTTGCGTCATCAACTGAAGAATGGGGAATCAAAAATGAAGAATGTGTTGCTTGCGACAGTGGCGTTACTAATGATTGGGTCACCAGCTTCTGCCGCCGATCTCGCTGCCCGTCCCTACACCAAGGCTCCTGCGTACGAAGCCTCGCCGATTTATAACTGGACCGGGCTCTACATTGGTGGTCACGTTGGCGGCGCGTTCGGCGGGGATAACAACATACTCGCACCGGGCTTCGGCAGCGGCAACGACGGCAGGTTCATGGGCGGCGGTCAGATTGGTTATGATTATCAGTTCTCGCCGAACTGGGTGATGGGTCTTGAAGCCAACTACAGCTTCCTCGACACCGGCAGCTCGTTTGCCAACCGTGGCCTCGGTTCGGTCACCGGCCGGCTCGGCTACACTTGGGGTCCCTCGATGCTCTACGCCAAAGGCGGTTACGCTTGGGCTGACTCGCGCTTCAGCAACGGCTTCGGCGGAAACGGCGGCCGTGACGGCTACACCGTCGGTGGCGGCCTTGAGTACATGTTCACCCAGAACTGGTCGGGCAAGATCGAATACCAATACTATGACTTCGGCACCATGAATGTGTTTGCGGGAGGCCTACCGGTCGGCAACTTTCGCAACGACGAGCACACCATCAAGGCTGGTCTGAACTACCGCTTTAATTTAGGTGGCCCGGCCGCCGCCGCGCGGTACTGATCTTCGCAACCCTTACGGATTTCCAAATCCCAGAAAGGCCGGCTTCGCGCCGGCTTTTCTATTTAACATCCCAACCCGCGCTGCTCAGCCGCTCATGGCGAATTCAATCTACAAACCGAATGTCGAAGTCGGCAAGGTTCATCCGAAGGTGATTCCGGTGATACTAATGATTTCTAAAGAACGCGATGTGTGGATGCGAGCACCTTGCTCAGAGGCGAAGGTGCTGCAGCGGCCTCTGCCGAACGGTGCGCTGAAGCTCGTCGCATCCGGTGAACGTGAAAATGCTTAAGCACGAGGAGTTAGCGATTTTAGGCTTCCCGTTTGGATGCTGACCTCTTCACAGCAGCAGCTTCAGTATTAGGATCGGGGCCCGATTGCACCATACCGTCTGACCGTTTCACGAACTCGGAATGAGGATTGATTACCATCCGATCGAACATCTCCCGCAGCTCTGGCCGAAGGCCATCACCGCAAAGTTCCGCGATCGAATAAAATTTCCTCATATTGTGCTCCCGCTTTCGAGCACACTTAGAACTTCCGTCGTATCGACACCCGATTTCCGACAAGCGGATTGTCGGCTCTGACTAATCAAGTACGGTTCAAATTAGCCAAGCGACT
The DNA here is from genome assembly GCA_041691515.1 of Pseudomonadota bacterium. Classification (GTDB taxonomy): domain Bacteria; phylum Pseudomonadota; class Alphaproteobacteria; order Rhizobiales; family Xanthobacteraceae; genus Nitrobacter. The sequence goes on from JBEPUM010000264.1 coordinate 3,075, forward strand.
GTCGGCGACCTTGATCTCGTCTTGGTTAGGGCCGGCGGGTATTTACGGCCCCGTCGGGCAGTCTGAGGAAACATGGCCAATTGATTGAACGACCGCTGCACGGGCGCCGATCTTCTGCGGCTTGCCAAGACCAAGTCAACTTGCCATCCCGTACATTATGAAAAACTTGATCGAGACACGCCCTTTTTCCAATCCCGCCGCCGCAGGTAAAAAGCTAGTCGAGATCGCCGAAGAGCTCGTCTGGCCGCAGGGCTACGCCTACACCGGCGTGACCAACATGGCATTCCTGCGCGCTGGCGGAAGCGCCGCAGAATAGCCGGGGTTGCCTATGGCACGGGCAAGGCGTGTTCGCGATCGACGAATCGGGAACGCGGATTGCCGTCACCACGCTACTACAGAGATGTGATCCGGAACCAAATCTCGGAATCTGAATTGTCTATTGTGCGTCCCGTTTTTCCTCCTCAGGGTCTGGACGCACATAAGGCCTCGGCGTTCTTCGCCGAGGCCGCTTTTTTTAGATTTCCGCTGAAACTGGCTAACGACATGTCAGAAAATCACCGATGGCGGGCAAAATCCAACTCGTGCCGGGCAGAAGCTGTTCGGTGCGGGAGAAGGCAAACAACAGCGAAGTGAAACCGCCCTCTCTATAGTCGTTCAGCTTTTTGCTCCCGCTGCGATAGAATCGAGCGAAAGCGTTTCGTTCGCCCGAGCCAGACCGGGTCGCGACATGAAGGAACTGTCTCATGCTGGATAAAAAAAGGTGGTCGCCAGAAGAAGATGAACTGTTACGTAAGTTAGTGATTCAAGGCTATTCGGCTGCAGAAATCGCCACTGACCTCAAACGCTCCTTCCGCGCGATCAAGGCGAGAGCGCATGTAATCGGTATCCCTCTCGGCTATTATAAAGCGAAGCCCACCACGCCATCCGGGCCCGCATCCAACGCGATGCGGTTTCAAATGATAGAGGCCCAACCGGCAAAAAAGAACCCGTTGAAGCCCGACGGGTCTTAGTCTGCGCACTGGGTAACGGGCATGAGCCGTGTCTAGTGGATCGCGTCTGACATTTGAATCCGGGATGGGATTCCCAGCCGACTGGAAGCATGCGAGTCTGGCGCATGCGAACAGGAATTTCCATCAGTCTCAAGCCTGCGGATCGCCGCCGTCTGAAGGCGCTGGCGCGGGATCGCAACACCCCGCACAAGCATGTCTGGCGGGCTGAAATCGTCCTATTGAGCGCGGACGGTATTGGCACCCATGAGATCATGCGCCGGACCGGCAAGTCGAAGACCTGCGTGTGGCGCTGGCAGGAACGCTTCATGCAGATGGGGTACGACAGCCTGCTGCACGATAAGTCACGCCCCTCGCGCATCCCGCAGCTGGGTTCGAACATCACCGAACGTGTCGTGGCGCTCACCCAGACCGCCCCGCCCAGCGAGGCGACCCACTGGACCTCCGCCATGATGGCGAAGGTCGTCGACATCAGCGCGAGTTCCGTCCAACGCATCTGGCGCGCGCATGGCCTGCAACCGCACCGGGTGAGACAGTTCAAGCTCTCCACCGATCCGCACTTCGTCGACAAGCTGCGCGACGTTGTCGGTCTCTATGTGGATCCGCCCGCCCATGCTGTCATCCTCTCGGTTGATGAAAAGAGCCAGATCCAAGCGCTCGACCGCACCCAGCCCAGCTTGCCGATGAAGAAGGGCCGCGCCGGGACGATGACCCACGACTACAAGCGTCATGGCACGACGACACTGTTCGCGGCCCTCAACGTTCTCGACGGCA
>JBEPUM010000265.1:0-4846 GCA_041691515.1 Pseudomonadota bacterium
GAAATTCCGGATTCGGAGTATCCGATGGTGCTCTCCACCGGCCGCGTGCTGGAACACTGGCACACCGGCTCGATGACCCGGCGCTCACATGTGCTCGATTCGATCGAGCCGGAAGCGGTGGCGTTCATGTCGCCGAAAGACATGCGGCGAATGGACGTGCGTCCCGGCGATTTCATTCGCCTGATCACGCGGCGCGGTGCCGTCGAGGTCAAGGTCCGCTCGGATCGCGACGTGCCGGAGAACATGGTGTTCATGCCGTTCTGCTACGCGGAGGCGGCGGCCAACCTGCTGACCAATCCGGCATTGGACCCGTTCGGCAAGATTCCCGAATTCAAGTTCTGCGCGGTCAAGATCGAACGCGCGGAGATGCGCAGCGCCGCCGAATAGCCGGCGCGACCTGCGCTACAGGGGTCCGAACACCGCGTCCGGCAGCCACATCGTCAGCGCGGGCACGTAGGTGATGATCCCGAGCACGATCAGCAGCAGGATCAGGAACGGCAGGATGCCGCGAATGACCTCGCCGACCGGCGCCGACGAGATCGTGGATAACACAAACAGGTTCAGGCCGACCGGCGGATGCACCAGCCCGATTTCCATGTTGTGCGTGAAGATGATCGAGAAGTGAACGGGATCGACGCCGAGCGGCTTTAGCGCGGGCGCGAGGATCGGCAGCACCAGCAGCAGCGTCGCGGTGACTTCGAGGAAGCAGCCGAGCACCAGCAGCAGGCCGTTGATGATGAGCAGGAATTCCCAGGTCGCGAAGCCGTGGTTGACGACGAAATTCACGAGCTGATTGGGAATGCCGGACTCGGTCATCCAGTGTCCGAACGCGAGCGCTGTGGCGACGATCAGCATGATCGTGCCGGCGCTGCGGATGCCGTCGGTGATGACCCTGAGCGTCTGGGTCCAGTGGAAGCCGTGATAGAAAATCAAGGACACCAGCAGCGCGACCGCGGCTGACAGCGCCGCCGCTTCGGTCACCGTGACCACGCCGCCATAAATTCCGACGGTCACCACCAGCGGCACCGCCAGCGCCGGAATGGCGCGGGCCGTGACCCGCAATCGCTCGGCCATCGGCAACGACGGCTCGACCGGAAAGTTACGGCGGCGGGCGTCGTAGAGCACCCACAACAGGAAGACGGCCGCCTGCAACAGGCCGGGCAACACGCCGGCGAGAAACAGCCGCGGCACCGATTGTTCCGCGACGATGCCGTAGAGGATCAGCGCAAGGCTAGGCGGCACCACGATGCCGATGGTGCCGGAGGCGCCGACAACACCCAATGCGAAGGAACGGGGATAGCCGCGCTCGATCATCGCCGGCACCAGGATGGTGCCCATCGCCAGCGCCGTGGCCACGCTTGAGCCGCAGATGGCGGCGAACAGCGTGCAAGCAACGACCGTGACGAGGCCGAGCGATCCACGGATGCCGCCGAGCCACGCGGAGGCGACGTCGACCAGCGCCTTGGCGACGCCGCCCGAACGCATGAAGGCGGCGGCCATTACGAACAGCGGCAGCGCCATCAGCGTGGTCGAGTTCAGCTTGTTGATCACCATCTGCGCCGCGCCGATCAGCGGCTGGCCGGTGGCGATATAAAGAATGCCGGCGCACATGCCGAGCACGAGGAAGATCGGCATTCCCGCCGCCAGCAGACCGAAAAACAGCACCAGGAAAAGAAGGGTGTCCATCTGCGGGTTCGCTGTCCGGCTCTAACGATCTGCCGTGGGGGCGCCGAGCCCGCTCGGCATCTCGTCATGAAGGGATTGGCCGACGCTCATGGTCGCGGGGTCGAAGAAAAGCGCGAACCGCACCAGGCGGATGCAGTAACGGACGAACATCAGTGCGCTGCCGACCGGAAGCGCGCTGTAATAAATCCACATCGGAAACTGCAGATCGGTCGAACTGGTTTCCTCGATCAATAGCGAAGTATCGACGATCTCCCATCCGTACCAGACCAGCGCGCCGCAAAACACGATCGCGACGAGACAGTTGAAGACCTCGACCCAACGCAACACCTGTGGCGGCAACAGGCGAAGCACGAGGTCGGGCCTTACGTGTCCGTCACGGCGCGCGAGCTGGCTGGAGACGATCATGATCGCCCAGATGATGAGGTAGACGATCACCTCCTCGGCATAGCTGATCGCGTGTTCGGGGTCGAAGTAGCGCCCGATCACTTGCAGCAGGCCGATCGCAAGCGCGACCAGACCGAGAAGGCCCACGAGGGTCTCCTCGATCCAGTTCCACCAATCGAGCGCGGCAGATAGTTTTGACCGGCGCACGCCTAGGTGCCGCTGCCGGCTTCAGCGTTGATCAGCTTGACCATGTCGGTGGAGACCTTGATCTCCTTCGCCACCTTGTCCTGATCGGCCATCATCAGCTTGCGCTCCGCAGCGCTCTGCGCGGCTGTCGGGTCGGAAAATTTGATGCCGTGCTCCTCCAGCGTCTTGCGCGCCTTGGTCTGAGCCGCGGCCATGTTGGTGCGATAGGTCGGGACGTTTTGCGCCCACAGGTCCGTCATCATCTTCTGCTGGTCGGGCGCCAGCTTGCTCCAGAACACGTCGCTGAGCAGCGGAATGTATTCGGCGGTGAACTGATGATCTTCCAGCGCGTACTTGATGCCGGAATCCCAGAGTTTTGCGCTGACCAGACTTTCGTTCGAACTGACCAGCCCGTCAAACGTGCCTTGCGACAAGGCCAGCGGCACCGTCGGCCATGCCGCCGTGATCGGAACCGCGTTGACGAACCGCGCGCGCCAGGCCTGACCGGCGCCGCCCGAATTGCGGATTTTCATGCCCTTGAGATCGGCGAGTGAGCCGATCGGTTTGTTGGCGCTGTACCAGTTCTGGAAGCCGAGATCGAGATAGGGGCCGAGCACATGCGAGCGCAGCTTTTTCTGAATCTGCGCATTGAGGAATGCGCCCGGCTTGCCATCGATGACGCGATGGATCAGGTCGATGGGCTGGCCGTAGAGCACCGGCAACTGGAAGCAGTCGGCATCTGGCACGATGCCGGTGATAGTCCAGCTCCCCGGCGCGGCCATTTCGACCTGACCCTGAATGAGAGCCTTGCCGACTTCAAGGTCGGGATAGAGCTGTCCGCTTTCGAACACCTCGGTCTTGATCGCGCCTTTGGAGGCGGCTTCGACCTTGCCGAGATAGTCTTTCATCGACACGTTGCGCAGATGCGATGGCGCGGTATCGAGCGAGAGCCGCAGGCGCAGCGGTGCATCGGCGCGGGCCGATCTGATGAGGGCAGGAGCTGCGAGAGTTGCGATCGAGGCAAAAGCAAAGCTACGGCGTGTCAAACGCTGTGTCATCGAGATCCTCCCTGGGCGTTCATTTTTTACGGCGGTGAACCATTGGCTCAAAGCCGCAGACGCATTGCGCAGAGCTTAACCCCGCGTTGTCTCGATCGGCAACGGCAAATGCAGAGAGCGCGGCGCAACATGAGTGCCGCGGGCGCCACTGCGTGACGCCATGAACGAAGCGGGAGGAGTTCCGAAGCGCCGATGTAATGCGGCGGCACGGCTTCGCTCAGGCGGTCTCGTCCATGCGATGATAGCCGTTGAGCCGATAGATCACGAACGAGATCGTCCAACTCGCCACGAACAACGCGACGATGCCGTAGCCGAGTGCGCCGAAGTTTGAGTTCAGCGCGGTGATCCAGTTCCAGAACCGGCCCTCAAAACCAAAGTGACCGGCCATCAAGCCGAGCGTTTCGATGCCGCCGATCACCAGCGCGACCAGCACCGACACCGCTGTGATGGTCATGTTGTAGAACAACTTGCGCATCGGGTTGCGATAGGCCCAACCGTAGGCGCCGACCATCAGCACGCCGTCGAGCGTGTCGATTAGCGTCATCCCGGCGGTGAACAGCACGGGAAAGATCAGGATCGACCAGTGTGAGACATGGCTCGATGCCTGCGCCGACAATCCGAACAGGCTGATCTCGCTCGCCGTCTCGAAGCCGAGCGCGAACAGAAAGCCGATCGGAAACAGCTGCCAGCTTTTCGAGACAAATCTGAACAGCGGCCGGAACAGCCGCGCCAGCCAGCCGCGCTGCTGCAACAGCTCGTCGATGTCGTCTTCGTGAATTGTCTCGCCGTTCTTGATGCGCCGGAACGCGCGATAGACGCCGATGAGAACGATCAGGTTCGACGTCGCGATGACGAACAGGAACAACGCTGACGCCGAGGTGCCGATCACGCCGCCGATCTCGCGATAGGCCGCGAACCGGTCGGTGAGCGATGTGGCCGCCAATGCGATCGCGACCGACGCTATGAGCACCACGGCCGAATGGCCGAGCGCGAAGAACAATCCGACTGCAACCGGACGCTGACCGTCCTGCATCAGTTTTCGCGTCACATTGTCGATGGCCGCGATGTGATCGGCGTCGAGGGCGTGGCGCAGCCCGAGCGTATAGGCGAGCACGGCTGTTCCGACCAGCACCGGTTGACCAGCAAACGCCGTCAGCGCCCAGGCCCACGCCAGAATGTTGGCGGCGATTAGCGCAGACAGCACCGCGATCAGCCGCGTGCGAAACCCGTCGGTGGTCGGTTCGGTTATGGTCTGGGATGAGGACGACATCGCGGCCTTTTTATCTGCCGGACGGTCTCCTGTCACCATCGCGGAAGACGGCGGTTCCGCGCGGAATTGCATCGCAGTTGCCACTTGTGTGGTTCGACGTGCTGCTGCGCCGGCTTTCCCGGCGTGGTCAGTGATTGTGATCGTGCCGGTGGTGCAGATCGGGATAATGCGGATGCTTGTGGCGCATCGGCGAATGATGATGCCAGTGCGAGTGCGGCTCGGTCACGGGTCCGTCGTGCGCGTGCTGATGATGCTGGTCGTG
>JBEPUM010000266.1:0-4812 GCA_041691515.1 Pseudomonadota bacterium
CCGCCGGACCCGACACCATCGCTGGCATGGCGGTGAAGCCCGGAGATGTGATCCTGATCGCGCCGTGGCTGCTGCACCGGCACGAGAAGCTGTGGGACGAACCGAACGCGTTCAAGCCGGCGCGCTTCATGCCGGGTGCGACGCCGCCCGACCGCTTCGCCTATCTGCCGTTCGGGGCCGGCCCGCGCGTTTGTATCGGCGCGCATTTCGCGCTGATCGAAGCCACACTGGCGCTCGCCCGGATCATTGGAGCATTCAAGGTCGAGTTGCTCGACGGTCACCCTGTGATGCCCGTGGGTGTGGTAACGACGCAGCCGGATCGCTCGCCGATGTTCAGGATCGTGCCGCGCTGAGGCGGCGCGCCGGAAGATTGTATTTAAATCCGCTCTACCATGTGTCTTGCACGTGCGGCACTTGTGACTAAATCTGACGATATTGCAGACCGGACGGCATTCGTGGCTGCCGTGTCGGGCGTTTCGATGACGGGCATTATCCTGGATTTAAGTCATGAATGAAACGCGTGCCCTGTTTTCGGTGCTGAGACAGACCACCGATCCGTCGGTGGTCGATGCGATCGAGCATCTGATCGACGAGGGCGACGATCGCGAGCTCAACCGCATCAATCTGCTGGATTTCTCGGCGCAACGCGGCCTCGATGAGGAGCGGGTCATTGCCGGATTCCTGCATGCGTCGCGGCTCGGTCTGTTCGATCTGACGTGGAATGTATTGTGTCCCGGCTGCAGCGGCGTGCTCGATGCCCACAGCACGCTGAAATCGCTTCGCCATGACGACTACAATTGCGCGCTGTGCGCGGCGGGATACGAGGCGTCGGTCGATGAGCAGGTCGAGCTCGCCTTCACCGTCAGTCCGCGGGTACGGCGGATCGCGGCGCACGATCCCAATGCCCTGCCGATCTGGGAATACATGCGGCAGATGTTCTGGAGTTCGGGGATCGATCTGAACGAGGGATCATTCTCGCGGCTGGTGGATGAGGCGACGCTTGAGGCCATCGAGTTGCCGGCCAGTGAGAAGGCGTTGCTGTCACTTCAATTGCCCGGTCAGTTCATCATCGTGTTCGAGCCGGTCACTCATTCGGCACAATTCATCGACGTGCAAGGCGAGCCGACGACGGAGCGGCAGCATCTCTCCATCGTGTTCAACAAGCTGCATGCCCCGACCGGAACGGTGACGATGCGGCCGGGGCCGTTGCGCCTTTCGCTCGAAAATCAGTCGGATGTCCGAACGCTTCCCGCGGTGTGGGTCGCAGGCGACGCGCTGCACGGGCTGCTCGGCAAACGCAAGCCGATCCTGACGGCCAAGCGCATGCTCGCCAATCAGACGTTCCGCGACGTCTACAAAGCCGACAATCTCAATATCGATCAGCGTCTCAAGATCACATCGCTGACATTCCTGTTCACCGATCTCAAGGGATCGACCGCACTTTACGAGCGCGTCGGCGACCTCGCGGCATTCGACCTGGTCCGCGCACATTTCCATGCGTTGCTGGAAATCATCTCGGCAGAAAAGGGCGCGGTCGTGAAAACGATCGGCGATGCGGTGATGGCCACATTCGTCACCCCCGCGCAGGCGATCGCCGCGGGATTGCGGATGCGCACGGCGATGGACAAGCTCAATGCCGCGCGCGGCACGCGGGATCTGGTACTGAAGGTCGGCATTCATGAAGGACCATGTCTTGCTGTCATGCTCAACGAGCGGCAGGATTATTTCGGGCAAACCGTCAATATCGCGGCGCGGGTCCAGGGTCTTTCGACGTCGCAGGCGATCTATGCAACCGGCCCCGTTGTCGGCGCGTCGGCGGTTGCCGATCTTCTGCAAAAGGCCTCGATCGTTCCGATTCAGAAAGAGGCGGCCCTGCGTGGGATCGCCGACAAGGTCGTGGTCTACGAAATTCCCTGATTCATCTCAGTCCTGGTTCACCTTGCCGAAGTGTAATTCGGCTTATCCGGAACCCGGGCGGATTGCGCGCGTTTCAATTTCGCCCCATATACATGCGACCGCGGCCATGCGACATGGCGAAACTCACCCAGATATTTTGGCAGAGGGATTGATGCTCGATAAATTACGCCATTTCATTGCCGATGTTGTCTCGCCCACCGCGCAGGAAGCTCAGTCATTCGACGAAACCGGCTACAAGCTCGCAGCGACGGCGCTGTTCGTCCACGTCATTTCGCTCGACGGCGAACCGTCCGACGTCGAAAAACGCAAGCTGCACGAACTGATCGAAACTCGCTTCGGGCTGGACCCCGGCACCGCGGACAAGCTGATCACCTCAGCGACGCTGGTGGAAGGCGAAGCTGTTGACCTCTATCATTTCACCAGCGTGATCATGCGATCGGTGAATGACCAGGGCCGTTTGCGTATCGTCGAAATGATGTGGGAACTGGTCTACGCGGACGGCCGCGTCAGCGAGTTCGAGGAGAATGTGGTGTGGCGCGCCGCCGATCTCCTGGCGATCGCGTCGCGCGACCGCATCCAGCTCAAGCATCGCGTGGCCGGCAAGCAATCTGCGGCCGATCCGGCAACCTGAGGCGTCGCCCGTCACATTTGCCAGATGGATAAATATTAATGTGCCTGCGGCGCCTCGACCGCTGCATGCCGCCCGGAAACGCCATACGGTAGCGGCCGGGGAAGACGGGGCGAAACGCATAGCTCAGTATGTCAGTATGCCGCAGTTTTCTATCGTCCAAGGCTTGTCCTTCATTTCGAAGAGGCTTGTTTTTTGCTTCAAATATTGACCGTGTTGTCTCTCAAGTCATTTCAAGAGTGTAGATCGTGACTTATCCTGTGACGTTGATAACGGGTGCGTCCTCCGGGATAGGCACCGAACTGGCGCGCGTGTTTGCCGCGCATAAGCACCGGGTGGCTCTGGTCGCGCGGCGAGCCGATCGCCTGAATGAGCTGGCGGCTGAAATCATCGCAGCGGGCGGAGTGTCCCCGATCGTGGTTCCCTGCGACCTCGGCGATGCGGATGCCGGAGACAAGATCGCAGCGGCGCTTGCCGCAGAGGGTGCCGACGTCGAATATCTCGTCAACAATGCGGGCTATGGGCTGTTCGGCCGCGCAGCCGAACTCGATCGCGCCGATCAACTCGCGATGATCGACCTCAACATTCGGGCGCTGACCGATCTGACGCTGCGGTTTTCCGAAAGCCTGATCCGGTTGCGCGGAGGCATTCTTAATGTCGGGTCGATCGCCGGATTCCTGCCGGGGCCTGGCATGGCCGTCTACTACGCATCAAAAGCTTATGTATTGTCGTTCAGTGAAGCGCTGCGGGGGGAGCTTGGCCCTCGCGGCGTTCGCGTCACCGTGATTTGCCCGGGCCCGGTACCGTCGGGGTTTCAGGCGCGGGCCGGCGTAAAGCCCGGCTTTGACTCCGCGGTCCTGAACGTGTCCCCGGAGGACGTCGCCCGGGATGGCTATCGCGGCCTGATGGCCGACAAGAGGGCGGTTCTGCCCGGCCTCGGAATCAAGATCGTGCCTTTTCTGCTGCGGCTATTTCCCAGGGGCTTTGTCCTGCGGGCGGTCGCCGGCTTTCAAATGCGGAAACGATCGTAACGCAGCGCCGCTGCCGCCTCCGTTGGCCCGTGACTTGCTCTAACAAAATATTGTTAGGACTTTGCGCGCACACTTCGCGCGTCGCGTGACGCGCACGAAAAGAATGGTCGATGTCGTTTAAGCCAACCAGGTTCGGCACTGGTGCCGCATGGGAGCCTCCGGTGCGGAGCCCCGTAGTTCCAACGGCCGCCCGGCTGCCGGTGCTGATCGTTTTGCATCAGGAAAACTCGACGCCGGGACGGGTCGGAAATGCGCTCCGGGTGCTCGGTCATTCGCTGGATGTCCGCCGCCCGCGCTTCGGTGATCCGCTTCCGCGAACTCTGGACGATCATGCCGGGGCCGTCATGTTCGGCGGCCCGATGAGCGCCAACGATCCGGACGACTATGTCCGAAAGGAAATTGACTGGATTGCCGTGCCGCTGCGAGAACGGCGACCCTTTCTCGGAATCTGCCTCGGCGCCCAGATGCTCGCGATGCAGCTCGGGGCGAAGGTTTCGCCTCATCCGAAAGGCCGCGTACAGATCGGTTACTATCCGATCCGGCCCACCGCGGCCGGGCACGCCGCGTGTCCGGGCTGGCCCGAACAGGTCTATCACTGGCATCGCGAGGGTTTCGATCTCCCCGCCGGCTGCGAGCTGTTGGCGGAAGGCGACGATTTCCCGGTTCAGGCGATGCGCACCGGCAGCGCGTTCGGCGTTCAGTTCCACCCCGATGTGACCACCGCGATGATGCATCGCTGGACCACGCACGGTCATGACAAATTCGATCAGCCGGGCGCGCGGCCTTGCCGCGATCACTTCGCCGATCGCGCAATCCATGACGTTATCGAGCGGGTGTGGCTGAATTCGCTTCTCGTCCGCTGGCTGTGCGGCGAGCCGATGGAAGCCGCATCGGATATGATTATGCCGATCGCGGCCGAATAGATTTTCCGCGCCTCAGAATAAAGCCGCATATTGTGTCGCGTGTAGCGGACTTGTCGTGTCCGTAAAATTACGTTTGTCTGGATCACCAGAGGGAGCAGCTGCCCAATGACCAGCGAAGAGTTCATGCGCCTGCTCGATGCGTTCACGCTGTCGGCCGAGTCAGGCGACGGCGCGCGTTTCGCGCGGCATTTCACCGAAGACGCTGTCTATCACGACTACATCTATGGCGCCCACAAAGGCCGCGCCGATATCGCGCACATGATGCAGGATCTGTTTCATCGCGATGCAGCGGACTATCGCTGGGAAATGTTCG
>JBEPUM010000267.1:0-4803 GCA_041691515.1 Pseudomonadota bacterium
CGCGGCGGCTACATCGAATTGCTGCTTCCCTATGCCACCATCGAACCCATCCGCAACGTGCTGTTGCAGATGTTCATGGGTGAAAAGTTCGGGCGGGATCCGATCTGGGAAGGTCACCTCGCCACCGAGATCGCGCAAGCGCAGATCGCTGTCGATGCCGTTCTCTATGAAGCCGACATTCCCCTCAAGCAACTGATGAAACTGAAAGTCGGCGACACGCTGCCGCTGGAAATGCGCGCGGACGCTTTGGTGGCCGTGCGCTGCGGCAATGTCACGCTCACAGAAGGCCGCATGGGCCGTGTCGGCGATCGCGTCGCCATTCGCGTGACCAAGCAATTGCGTAAACCGAATACGACCTTCGCCATGTTCGAGAAGGCCGACGAGCAAACCAAGTTGATGGAGGCCCAATGAACCACTCATTCGGATTAGTGATCGAGAGCCTAGTCGCGGTTCTTCTCATCATGACAATCGGTTATTGCATGCTGCTGAACAAGCGGCTGAAGCGGCTGAAGGCGGACGAGCAGTCGCTGAAGGCCACCATCGGTGAGCTGATCACGGCGACGGAAATCGCCGAACGCGCCATCGGCGGCCTCAAGCACACCGTGCGCGACGTCAACGAAAATCTCGGCAACCAGATCGTGTCCGCCACCGAGCTGTCGCGACAGCTATCGAAGCAGTTGTCCGAAGGTGACGCAGTCATGCGGCGGCTGACGCGGATCGCCATCGCGGCGCGTCCGGCTACAGCCCAGGAATCGGAGACTGCCGAACAACCCGAGATGACCGATGCCCGGTCTGTTGCCGCCGCGGCACGGGCCTTCTCCGAACGCAGAAGGGCCAATGGCCTCGCCGCATGAATGCCTTTCGGGACATCAGGGTTATTCCGGTCGTCATCGTCGCTATCGTCGGCTTCGCCGTCATCAAGGTGGCGGGGCTGGTGATCGATGGCGGCTACGTCTTCGATTATCAGCCGGGCTCGACCCAACCTTCCTGGGCGCAGGCGAACCTGAATTTTCCGGGAGCGAAAGCCACTGATACCAGCGACATCACGGGGTCGATCGCGGTGACGCCGAAGCAGGCTGGCGAGCCGAAGATGTCCAGTTCGTCGAAGATGTCCTGGGCGCAGGAGAACCTTGGCTATCCCGGCCGAACGCCTGATGCCGGAGACATCACCGGATCGGTCGAAGCCAAGCCGAAAGAGGAAGCCAAGAAAGAAGACGGCAAGAAAGACGACGCCAAGAAGGGGGAAGCCAAGCCGGTTGTCGCGGCTCCGGAAGTGGCGAAAGCGCCGGGCACCGTCACGATTCCCGAGCCAGGTCAGGCGGTGTCGCCATCCGAGCGTGCCATCCTCGAGCGGCTTCAGAGCCGCCGGCAGGAACTCGAAGCGCGCGCTCGTGAAATTGACATTCGCGAGAGCCTTTTGAAGTCCGCCGAAAAACGCATCGAGGGCCGCGTCGAGGAGATGAAGGGCATCGAGTCGCGCATTGCGACGGCGACCGAGCAGAAGAACGAGGCCGAGGCCGCGCGCTTCAAAGGCATCGTGATGATGTACGAAAACATGAAGCCGAAGGATGCGGCCAAGGTCTTCGACCGGCTGGAGATGCCGGTGCTGTTTGAGATCGCCTCGAAAATTGCGCCGCGCAAGATGTCGGACATTCTCGGCCAGATGTCGCCGGAGGCGGCCGAACGGCTGACTGTCGAACTGGCGCGGCACGCCAGTTCCGACAAGACGGCCTCCGCCGACGATCTTCCAAAAATCGAGGGCAAGCCGTTGCCTCAAAACCGCAAATAATCTCCTTGTTTAACAAATCCTTAAATCGGCAATTCTAGATTCCAGACCAGGCGGATCGCTCAACCGCCGACCGCTGCTTTGGGCCGAAAGATTATTGGAATGGTGCGGAGGGCTGCCGCTGGATGTTGGTTGCAAGCTCGCGCCCGCGCGCGGGCTTTGCGGCGTTGTTCCGGTATGCTTCCGCTGTTCGCCGCGGTTCTAATTCTGAGCATCGCCGCGTCGATCACCGCAAGCCACGCGCAGCCGATCAGGGGCGAGGCGAACTTCTCGGCAGCGAACGGCTTTGCCCGCCTCGTGCTGAAGCTCGACGAGGACGTCGACTCCGAAGTGACGGTCGCAGGAACCATTCTGGTGATCCGCTTCAAGCAGCCGGTCGATATTCCGGTCGACAAGCTGTCGGACGCGGTCCCGGACTATGTCGGCTCGGCGCGCCGCGATCCCGACGGTTCGGCCATTCGGCTGGCGCTCGCGCGCAAGGTCACCGTCAATACGATGACGGCGGGCGAGCGCGTGTTCATCGATCTCATGCCGGACAGCTGGAAGGGGCCGGCACCGGGTCTGCCGCAGGAAGTGGTACGCGAACTTGCGGAACGCGCCCGCGTCGCCGAACGTGCTTTGCGCGAACAGCGCGCATTGGATGAATCAAAGAAGCGGCCACCGGTGCGCGTGCGCGCCTCGGTGCAGCCGACCTTCGTACGTTACGTCTTCGAGTTGCCCGACGGCTCCAGCGTGTCCTCTGTCCTCAACGAGCAGAAGCTGACACTGGCGTTCAAGCCGGCCCTGACGTTCGATCTGGCGGATGCGAAACTGGTGGCGCCGGCCAACGTCGCCTCGATCGCGCAGAAGGTCGACGGCGACGGCTCGAAGATCGATGTGAAACTGATCGGCGATGTCGACGTTCATTCGTTCCGCGAAGAGAAGAATTACATCGTCGATATCGGCTTCCAGCAAGCCGAACGGCCGTTGTTGCCGATCCCGCCGGCTTCGTCCGAATCCCAACCGGCAAAACCGCTGGTGGGCAAGCCGGCCAGTGAAGCCCCGGTCCCCAACAAGGCCAGCGAAATTGCGCAACCGACGTCGCAGACGATTGCCGCGCAAGCCGCCCTCACGATCAAGCCAGCCACCGGGTCCGACGCCAAACCCATGCCGGCGGTGAAAGTGCCCGAACCCGCTGCGATGGCCGCCGCCGTACCGGAAACGGCTGTTCAGCCTCCGGCGACAAAGCCTGTGGTCACCGAGGTTTCCCAGGCGCAACTGCCGCCGAAGGACATTACTTCGGAGGACCTGCCCTCCAGGGCAAAGGAAATTCCCGCAAAGGAAACACCGCCAAAGGCCGTTGCGTCAAAGCCCGTGGCTCCGGCCGATGGCGCCGTTACGCTCGATGCCAAACGGAACAGCGACGGTCTGCGGTTGACGTTTGGATTCAGCGAAGCAACGCCGGCGGCCATGTTTCGCCGGGCCGATACGGTATGGCTGGTTTTCGATTCGACAAAACCGATCGACGTCGATGTCATCCGCCGGGAAGGCGGTCCCCTCATCACCGATATCGACCGCCGTCCGCTGGACAAGGGGCAGGCGATCCGTATTCGACTCAACCGTCCGCAACTGGCCTCGCTGTCACCAGGCGATCCTGACGGCGCCACACCCGTTGCGCCGGGCAAGCGCTGGGTGGCAATGTTCGCAGATGCGGTTCAGAAGCCGCCCCATGCGCTTAACGCGCAGCGAAATGTCGTCGACCGCATGCACGCCAGCGTGACCGTGCCGCTCGCGGGTCCCGGCAAGCTGCATCGGATTGTCGATCCCGATTCCGGCGACGCATTGATGGTCGTGACCGCGCTTCCGCCGACGCAGGGTTTTATCAAGCCGCAGGAATTCGTTGAGTTTTCGCTGCGCGAGTCGACCCATGGCGTCGTGGTCGAACCGAAGTCCGATGATGTCACCGTTGATGTGTCTCCCGACAAGGTCACGGTGACCCGGCCCGGCGGTCTGACCTTGTCAGCGGCCAACAGCGGCCCCGAACGTGCGGCGACCGCGGCGCGCCCGATCTTCGACGTCGAGGAATGGCAGAAGAACAGCAAGGCGGATTTCTTCAATCGACTCGATGAACTGGTCGATGTGACGTCCACGGCGGGCGACGATCAGGCCAAAACGGCGGCGCGGATCGATCTCGCGCGGTTTTATATGGCGCGTGGCCTCTACCACGAAGCCAAGGCGGTTCTCGACCTCGCTCTATCGGAGCAGACGCCCGGAAAGGAAGATCCTGTCCTGCTGATCGTCCATTCGGTCGCGAGTTCGCTGACGAACTATACGGCGGCTGCAATGCGGGACCTCGCCAATCCGGCAATCGGCGCCAACTACGATTCACAGCTCTGGAAAGCGCTTGCGCTCGCGCGTCAGCACAAATGGGCCGAGGCGCGGGAGAAATTCAAGAACGTTCAGTTTGCTATCACCTCGCTGCCGATCGATCTGCAGCGACCGATCGTGGCCGATGCGATGCGGGCCTCGCTCGAAGTCAGGGATTATTCCGGCGCCGCTGCCCGTAGCAGCGATCTCGATGCCATCGGCATTTCGGACGAGATGAAGCCTGCGATCACCGTAATGCGGGGCCGGCTCTCGGAAGCGCTCGGACGGGACAAGGACGCGCTCGCTCAATATCGGGAGGCGATGACGTCGCCGGACCGTGAGGCCGCGGCCGAGGGAGAACTCCACGACATCGCGCTGCGGCAGAAGCACGACGAAATCAGCCAGCAGGATGCGCTGCGCGATCTTGAAACGCTGTCGGTGATGTGGCGCGGCGACGGGCTTGAGGTGAAAACGCTGCAAATGCTGATGGCGATCTACGCCGACACCGGAAAATATGCGGAAGCTCTCGCGGTTGCCAAGACGGCGACCAAACTGCAGCCCGACTCCGAGGTCTCGCGCCAGATTCAGGATAATGCGTCGGCGCTGTTCGCCCAGCTTTTCCTCAGTTCCAAGGGCGATAATCTTCCGCCGGTCGATGCGCTGGCGATGTT
>JBEPUM010000268.1:0-4780 GCA_041691515.1 Pseudomonadota bacterium
TTGTGGCCGGTGAGCGGATCGAACTCCTCGATATTTTCAACGGTGTCGCCGAACAGGTTCACGCGCCATGCGCGGTCCTCGTAGTGCGCCGGGAAGATATCGATGACGTCGCCGCGCACGCGAAAGGTACCGCGCGTGAAGTCGGCCTGCGTCCGCTTGTATTGCAGCGCCACGAGATCGGCGATCAGCTGCCGCTGGTCGATGCGCTCGCCGCGCTTCAAGGCGAAGGTCATCGCGGTGTAGGTCTCGACCGAGCCGATACCGTAGATGCACGACACCGAGGCCACGATGATGACGTCGTCGCGCTCCAGCAGCGCGCGCGTCGCCGAATGGCGCATCCGGTCGATCTGCTCGTTGATCGAGGAATCTTTTTCGATGTATGTGTCAGTGCGGGGGACATACGCCTCCGGCTGATAGTAGTCGTAATAAGAGACAAAATATTCTACAGCATTGTCTGGGAAGAAATTCTTGAACTCGCCGTAGAGCTGCGCCGCCAGCGTCTTGTTCGGCGCGAGAATGATCGCCGGGCGCTGCGTCGCCTCGATCACCTTGGCCATGGTGTAGGTTTTGCCCGAACCGGTAACGCCGAGCAGCACCTGGCTGCGGTCGTTTCGGTTGATGCCCTCGACCAGATCCCTGATCGCTGTCGGCTGATCGCCCTTCGGCTCGTATTCGGATTTGATCTCGAAACGCACGCCGCCTTCGGATTTCTCAGGGCGCGGCGGACGGTGAGGCGTCCACACTTTCACTGCGCCGCCGTCGCCGCGAAATTCGGGACGGCCGTCGCGGATCAGATTCTCCAGCGCTTCGGCGGTGGCTTGCACGCCGAGGCCTTCCATCTTGCTGCGCGGCGGACGCGCCAGCGCGGCGTCGTCATCTTCCGCCGTCGGCAGCCCAAGCTGCCGCGCCAGTTCCGGATCGAGCGTTGGAATGGTCGCTGTAGTGCCGTAGGTCGGCGTTGCGAATTCGGATTGCGGCGCCTCGTCGAAGCCGGGCGTGCGAGCGCCCGCTGGCTGCGGAAACGGTTGCAACGGTGTAGGACGCGATGTTTCGTCGGAGCCGGGCCTTTTCTTCACCTCCCCCTTGAGGGGGGAGGTCGCCTCGCGGAGCGAGGCGGGTGGGGGTGTAGGATTGTCCGACACCCCACCCCGCATGTCTTCGACATGCGACCCTCCCCCTCGAGAGGAGGGTGAAGTGGCCGCATCCCGCTGCGCCGTTGCTTCATCTTTCGCGCGCGTCGACTTGCGCGCGCGATGGGCAGCCGCCTCGCCGCCGGCGCGGCGATCCCAGGAATTATCCGGCGGCGGCTTCAGGCCGGTCCCGGAGCCCAGCCCCGCATCGCCGCGATTGATCGCGGGGTTCAGCAGTTCCGCCAGCGCAGGCCCAATCGGCTGCACATCTGGACGATGGGCTTTGGACTTTGGGGTCTTGACGGATTTTTTTGGGGAATCGGGAGTCTTCGCCATGCCCTGAATATGGGGCGCGCGTGGCGGCGAGAAAAGGGCGATTGTCCGCCGCGCGCGACCATGCTGACAGAATCTGTCACGGGTCATCCGCGCGGGAATTGGCACGAAAGCGCGACACCGGATCAGCCCGCATTCGCCGGCCGCAATCGCTTCAGCGGTTCCGGCAATAGTTGTTCGAACCGCGCGACGACGGCCTCCTGATGGCGAAAGTACCATAGCCCCAGTCCGATGATCGCGATGCCGATCAGCGACAGCGCAAACGGGAACAGCAGGGAGTCCTTGAACATCTTTTCCGCGAGATCCCCCAGATAGATGGCGATGCCGATGGTTCCGAACACCGCGAAGACACGCCGCCCAAGATACGCTGCGAGGAACAGAAAACCGACATTCATGGCGCAATACATCGCCTTGTCGAAGGCGGACCCTTCCGAGGTCGCCGTGATACCGCCCCAGAAGGTCAGGACGCCAAACAGATAGAGCCAGAACGCGAAGTCACCCTTGCGCTGCGTCATGTTGACGATGATAGCAACGGCCAGAATCCCAAGACCGAACCAGACCGAGACTTTTCGCGCCATTTCCCAGTTTCCCCACGGCGTGTTGGTGATCCACGGCACGATGTCCATCGACATGAACCACAGCGCAAAGGCGGCCATCAGCACAATGAAAGGGAAGCGGAAGAAATAAAGCGCCACCGCGGCCGCGACAACCGCGCCGGTTTCCATGAATATCCAGCTTCCCTTGATCCAGACATAGAAGTCGTGGGTTGTGCCGGGCTTGCCGAATTGGCCCCACAAGCCGAGCGCGTCCTGCGCGCCGTAGATTGCGAGCGGCGCCATCGACACGGCGGCTGCGATCAAGAGACCGCCAGGTGTGCGTAGCTTGTTGACAGTCCATAGACGCTGGCCGGCAATGATGAGCAACGCGGCATAGACAACCGCGGTCGTGGTCAGTGCCCAGCCGCCCATCTGCGAGAACGCTACGGTCGAGAACAGCCCCATCGCGCCGATCACGATCAGCGCGCCCGCGTACCACAGCAGATGCACTACATCGAATTTGGGGGCCGCGGCCGGTACGTTCGTCGCGCGGCTTCCCAGGAATGCCAGCAGGGGATCTATCTGCGCCCGCGTAATGAGACCCGCAGCAGCGGCTGCGCGCAGATCGTCGGTCGAATAGGGCATGGCTGCGCTCCTGGAGAGGATAACGGGGCATTTGTCGCTTCAAGCTGGTGTTTTGTTCAACGCGAAGCGCGCAATGAACAAAAACCGGCAAGCGCGATCACAACCCGGTGCGCAGCCGCTTGATCGTTTGACTTGTTTTCATCGATCTGAGAAGTTAATGCAAATGCATCTAAATGCCGTTGCGCATTCATTCAACGCGAGGACCCGCACGATGATCGATCTTCATTATTGGAGCACGCCGAACGGCCACAAGATCACGATGTTTCTCGAAGAGGCCGGTCTCCCTTACAAGATTTTTCCGGTGAACATCGGCAAGGGCGATCAGTTCAAGCCGGAATTTCTGGCGATCGCGCCGAACAACCGCATCCCCGCGATGACGGATCACGAACCGAAAGGCGGCGGCCAACCGATCTCGATTTTCGAATCCGGCGCGATGCTGCTGTATCTCGCCGAGAAGACCGGCAAATTCCTGAGTGCCGAGCCGCATGTCCGTTACGACGCGATCCAGTGGACGTTCTGGCAGATGGGCGGGCTCGGTCCGATGGCCGGACAGAACCATCACTTCTCCAATTACGCGCAGGACAAGATCAAATACGCCATCGACCGCTATGTGAACGAGACCAACCGGCTTTACGGCGTGCTCAACAAGCGGCTTGCCAACCGCGAGTTCATCGCGGGCGAATATTCGATCGCGGATATGGCGAGCTATCCGTGGATCGTGCCCTACAAGAACCAGAGCCAGAACATCGACGATTTTCCGCATCTCAAGCGCTGGCTGGACACCATCAAGGCGCGGCCCGCGACCGAGCGCGCGTACGCCAAGGCCAAGGAGGTCAATCCGAATTTCGGTCAGCCCGTGAACCGAACCGAGGAAGAGCGCAAGCTGTTGTTCGGCCAGACCGCGGCAGTGGTGAAAGGGTGATCGTCAGGCGCGTGCATGCGAGTACTAAACCGCGCGCGCGACCGTGCCGAAATCGTAGCGCTCCCGCAGCAGCGCCAGCACGGCATGAAGGTCCGGCAGCACCACGACGCATTTTGCGCGAATCTCGTCAGTCGGCTGCAAGATATCCGGCACCATGAGCGTCATCGCGCCTGCGGCATGCGCTGCCGTGACGCCCGGACCGGAATCCTCGACCGCGATGCAGGTTTTTGGCGCGACGCCGAGCCGCTCCGCCGCGAGCAGATAGAGATCGGGATGCGGCTTGCCGCGCGTGAGATCGTCGCGCGTGAGGATGGCCTCGAAGCGTTCGCGAATGCCTGCGAGCATGAGGTAATGATCGGCGGTCCGGCGCGACGACGAGGTGACGAGAGCCATCGGACACTCCGCGTCTCGTAAGGCGTCGAGCAATTCCATGGTGCCTGGCTTGAGTGGAAGTCCCCGCGCCAGCAAATCGTCGCGATGCACGGCATAGGCCTTGTTGATCTCTGCCAGCGGAAATTCCTTGCCATAGTGATCGCGTAACATCGCCTCGCATTCCGGCCCTGGAAGTCCAATCATGGCGTGGCAGATGGTCGTGGCGTCGCGGTAGCCATGCGCATCGAGCGCCTTGATCAGGCTTGCCAGATAGATTTGCTCGGTATCGAGCAGGGTGCCGTCCATATCGAGCAGGATGGCGCGGACAGGTGTTGTCACCGTCGCGTACCCGCTGCCTGATCGGTTTCGGCCATCTTCCGCAGGCACTCCCGGCACAGGCAGTCGCCGCCCTGCACCGGCATCGGCAGGCGCGCCGTCTCCTCGGCGCACCAGCAGTTTCCCGAAAGGTCGCAGCCGAACTCCGTTCCGCAACCGGAACAAACGAGGCGGCGGGCATTGGCGGTAGTAGCTAACGGATTTGTCATGAAACGCGACCCATTCCTGCCGGGTTTTTCATGTCGGGTTCATCAGTGATCGCGCACCATTTGCGATGTCCCGATTATAAACGCAGGACGATTGAAGGCAAATCCGATGGCCCGCGATCCGCAAGCCGCACTCGTTGCGCTCCATCGATTTGGCCTTGGTGCGCGGGGCGGTGCGGCGGGTGATTTCGGCAACGCGGCGTCTGATCCGCGGGGTTTCGTAAAGGCCGAACTCAGTCGTCCCAATGCGGCGCTGCTCGACATCCCCGGTCTGGTATCAACGCCTGCACTCGCCAAAGC
>JBEPUM010000269.1:0-4773 GCA_041691515.1 Pseudomonadota bacterium
TGCTCGCGCATCGCCTGCGGCATCGTCACCATGTCGAGCCCGGTGCCGTCGCCGGTGAGATTCATCATCTCCAGTTCGGCGGCCGTCAGCGGACGCGAATAGCCCTTGTTGCGCGCGAAGATCACAGAGGTCAGGAGCTTGTGGGTCTGCAGCAGGGGACCGACGTCGATATCCAGCACCAGCGAATGGATCGCCCACCCCTTCGGCGTATCGCCGAGCTTCTCATGCGCGCTCCAGGAGTCGGGCACGGATCGCGCGTAGGCCACCATCCGTCTGACCGCCGCAATCTTGCGTTCCAGCGCCGCGCGCTGCGGTCCGGACAGCCGCGCCTCTTTCTCGCTCAGCGCCCGCAAGATGTCGTGGCCCTGCTCGGCGACGAGTTCGACGCTATTGGTGGTGAGAAGCTGATTGTAGCCAACCGCGGTGGAGATCGCATGCGATCCCGGCCGCGATGCGCTGAGGCCGGACTGCATGTCGTGATTGCCGTTGCCGCCGGTCTCGAACGAATAGACCCGGACCGCCTGTTCCTTTGTCAGTCCATAAGTCCGCGCCACCTGCGCATAGGCGCGCTTGAAATCCATCTCGGATTTGGGCCGCTGCGGCACGAATTGAAACTGCTCGGACGCGGCTTTCAAGAGATCGCCGACGACGGGAATGTACTTGCGCTGGCGCGGCGGACGCTCCCCTTCCGGCTCCGGATTGATCGGCCGTTTCGGCCCGTCATAGAGCGGCGGCTGAGTCAGCACATAGTCGTCGAGCGTAACGGGCTGATGATCGCGCCGCTTGGTATTGCGGCCACGCCGTTTGTCGGCGATGGAGTTCCAATAGGCGCCGGCTTCTTCGTCAAAAGCAGCGCGTGCTTCCTGATAATCCCTGAGCTTGCGGCGGTAGTCCGCAATGGCACCCGGTGTCGCGGCCTGTGCCATCGCCTGCATCGTTGCGGCAGGGGCCGCAACGCACTCGGGAACGGCCGTCAGCGGCGCGAACAACAGCGCGCAGACGATGGTTTGACGGCATCGGCGAATCGCTTGGTATCGCATCCGATCTCTTTAGCAAGCCTGCGGGCGATGTCAGCCGCCAATCGGGCCTGCGAATCCGCTACTTCCAGGCGAACACCGGCTGCTCAAGATCTGCGACCCGCGTGTCACGGCCCGCCAGCACTTCGCGGAACTGATAGATCAACGCCGCCGTCGGAGCGTGAATGAGTTGACCGCGGTGGCGAAAACGAATCACGCGGCGATCGCTTTCCGGAATGCGGATGAAATCGAACGCATCGGCGGCAGCGATGTCCGCCAGCGCGATGCGATGCACCGATGCCACTTCATCGGGATTAAGTACGAGCCGCCCGCTGTCGGCAGCCCACATTACGACAGGAGTGATTAGATAGCCGGATCGGGTCGGATAATCGTCGAGCAGGCCGAGCACATCGCTTTCGCCGAGCGAAAGTCCGACCTCTTCGCGCAGCTCACGCAATGCTGCTATCACCGGCGTCTCACCTTCGTCGCAGCGGCCGCCCGGCAGCGCCCATTGATTGCTGTGCGCGCGCAGGCTCGCAGCACGGAGCGTCAGCAGAAACGCCGTTTCATGCGGCATATCTGCCGCCACCAGCACGAGCGCGACTGCGGCCCGTTTCAGGGCCGAGGCGACGGCGGGCGGATCGGACCGCACAAACGCCGCGCAACGCTGCATGATCTGCCGGTAGGTCGTCGCATCGAACGGATGGTCCATCCGATGTCCCTACAACACCGTCCGCGCCATGGAAACGGCTGACCGCGCAGATCAACCGCGCCTTACGGCCATTGCCCGTGCCGGACAATCCCGGTATCCGATCTCATCAATTGCTTTCCGGTGCCCGGTGTTGAGACTGTCCGCACCATTTCGCCGATCACGAAGGACCGCGCATGACTGTACCGGCCACCGCCCCCGTAACAGCCGAAGACCTCAAGCGATCCGGCTGGAGCATGGTCGAGGCGACCGGATTCATCAGCCATATCGGCCCGCTGTGGCAGCGGACCATCGACGGCACTTATGAATACGCGCTGCTGACCGAGGACAAGCATCACAACAGGCGCGGCGTGGTACAGGGCGGCGTGGTCATGACCATCGCCGATCGCACCTGCGGCATGACGGCCCGCTACGTCACCGGGCAACCGGCCATGGTGACGGTGCAGTTCGACACGCAGTTCATCGATGCTGCCAAAATCGGCGAGCCCATGATCTCGCGGCCGCGTGTGGTGCGCGCCACCCGAAGTCTTATTTTCATGCAGACCGAGATATCCGCCGCTGAACGGATCATCGCGACCGCCAGCGGCGTGTTCAGGATTTTTAACGAGAGAACCGTTGCATAGCCGCTCCCGACGATTCATCGCCCGACTTTCATGAGGACCGATCCATGGATATTCGCCAACTTGGCCGCAGCGGCCTGAAGATTTCCCCCCTGTGCCTGGGCACCATGATGTTTGGTGGCGCCACGGATGAGCCGACCTCGGCGCGGATCGTCGCCAAGGCGCGCGATGCCGGGGTCAATTTCATCGACTCCGCCGACGCCTATTCCAACGGCGCATCGGAGGAGGTCGTCGGCCGCGCCATTCGTGCCGACCGGCAGCACTGGATTCTCGGAACCAAGCTTGCCAATGCCATGGGCAAGAATCCCAATCACGGCGGGCTGTCGCGCGCCTGGGTCTTGCAGGCCGCCGAGGACAGCCTGAAGCGGCTCGGCACCGACCACATCGACATCTACTACCTGCACAAGGAAGACCATGCGACGCCGCTCGAGGAAACCGTGCGCGCGATGGGCGACCTGATCCGCCAGGGCAAGGCGCGCTACTTCGGCGTCTCGAACTATCGCGCGTGGCGCGTGGCGGAAATCTGTAACATCTGCGATGACCTCGGAATCGACCGCCCGATCGTCAGCCAGCCGTATTACAATGCGATGAACAGGATGCCCGAGGTCGAGCACCTTCCTGCCTGCGGTTATTATGGTCTCGGCGTCGTACCCTACAGTCCGTTGGCGCGTGGCGTACTGACCGGAAAATACCGCCCCGACATCGCACCCGGCAACGACACCCGCGCCGGACGCCATGACACCCGCATGATGCAGACGGAGTGGCGGCCGGAATCGCTGCAACTCGCGCAGGACATCAAACAGCACGCCGAGGCGCGCGGCATCACCGCCGGCCAGTTCGCAATTGCCTGGGTATTGAACAACTCGCTCGTCAATGCGGTCGTGGCAGGTCCGCGTACCGAGGAACAGTGGGACGATTATTTGCCGGCGCTCAAATACAAATTCACCGCCGAAGATGAAGCCCTGATCGACAGGCTGGTGGTGACAGGCCATTCCTCGACGCCGGGTTACAACGATCCCCAATACCCGATCGAGGGGCGGCGGCCGCGAACGGCGTAACGCAAACCGAAAGGCGCGACCATGGCCAGCACCGTCTTCGACTCCACCTTGTTCCGCGACATGTTCGGCACGGCCGAGATGCGCGATATTTTCTCGGACGAAGCGCTGGTCGGCCGCTATCTCGAGGTGGAAGCCGCGCTCGCCCGCGCGCAGGCGCGGATGGGTGTGGTGCCCATTGACGCGGCCAAGGCGATCGACGCGGCATCGCGTGCCATTGCCGTCGATTACGATAGACTGCGTCGCGAAACCGAAAATGTCGGCTATCCGATCCTTCCACTGGTGCATCAGCTGTCGGACGCCGCTGGCGAAGCCGGGCGCTACGTGCACTGGGGCGCTACCACCCAGGATATCATGGACACTGCCAACGTGCTGCAGATCCGTGCCGCGCTTGAAATTGTCGCGCGCGACCTGCGCGAGTTGCGCAAGATCCTCGCAGCGATGGCGCGCAAATACCGCGACACGCCGATGGCGGGCCGCACTCATCTGCAGCAGGCGCTGCCGGTGACGTTCGGCTACAAGGCCGCGGTATGGCTGTCGTCGATCGACCGCCATATCGAACGTGTCGATCAGGCACTGCCGCGTATTCTGCTCGGCGAGTTTTCTGGCGCAGCCGGCACGCTGGCCTCGATCGGCGAGCGCGGCCTCGAGATGCAACAACTATTCTGCGAGGAGCTTGGTCTGCATCAGCCACCGATCACGTGGCACGTGGCGCGCGACGGCATCGCGGAGGCCGTGACGCTGCTTGGGCTCATCACAGGGACACTCGGCAAGATCGCGAGCGATGTCATGATGATGTCGGCCACGGAATTCGGCGAAGTCTCCGAACCGTTCGCGCCCGGACGCGGCGCATCCTCGACCATGCCGCAGAAACGCAATCCGATTTCCAGCGAATTGATGCTGGCCGCCGCCAAGGCCGTGCGCCAGCACGTCGCCGCCATGCTCGACGGCATGATCCACGATTTCGAGCGTGCGACGGGGCCATGGCATCTCGAATGGGTGTCGCTGCCGGAGAGTTTTCTGCTCACCGCATCGTCGCTTTCGAATGCCAAGTTCATGCTGGCGGGACTCGTCGTGCACGAGCGACGCATGCGTGAGAATCTCGATCTGACCCACGGCCTGATCGTGGCGGAAGCGGTGATGATGGCGGCGGCTCCAAAACTCGGGCGCCAGCACGCGCACGATGTGGTCTACGACGC
Organism: Pseudomonadota bacterium; assembly: GCA_041691515.1. Lineage (GTDB taxonomy): Bacteria > Pseudomonadota > Alphaproteobacteria > Rhizobiales > Xanthobacteraceae > Nitrobacter. The sequence goes on from JBEPUM010000269.1 coordinate 4,600, forward strand.
ATGCCGCACGGCGATCGAACGCGGCGGCAACCTCGCCGACATCCTCGCAGGGATGCCTGAAATCGTCGATGCCCTCGGCGGCGCCGACGCCATCCGCCATCACTGCGATCCCGCGAACTATCTCGGGCTGTGCGGTGAGATGGTCGATCGCGTTACCGGAGACGCAGCAAAGCC
>JBEPUM010000270.1:0-4662 GCA_041691515.1 Pseudomonadota bacterium
TCTCACACGGCGAAGAATACCGTCTCGTTCTCGCCCTGCAAGTGAATGTCGAACCGATAGACATATCCGCCGGCACCACTCTCGCGCTTTGCGACCAGCGTGGCGCGGCGATCCGCAGGCACCAGCGCCATGATGGCGTCGGTGGCGGTCGAGGCCTCGTCTTCGAAATAGATTCGCGTATAGTTTTGCAGCAGCATGCCGCGTGCGAAAATTGCCATCAGGATATGCGGCGCCTGTGGCTTGCCGTCAGGTCCGGGCACTGCACCGGGCTTGATGGTGCCGAAGGCATATTCGCCGTCGCCACCTGTGCCGCAGCGGCCAAACCCCTTGAATGACGAATTCGGCCGCGCGCGCTTGTCCTGCGGGTCGCTGAAATGCCCTTGCGCATCGGCCTGCCAGATCTCGAGCATCGCGTCCGGCACCGGCGCGCCGTCGCCATCGAACACGCGGCCCTCGACCCTGATACGCTCGCCGGAGGCATCCGGCGTCACCAGGTCGTTGGTGAACGCGTCGTTCCATTCGTATTTTCCGTTCGACGTCAGACCGTAGGCAAAGAACGGTCCGACGGTCTGCGACGGGGTGATGCCTGTCGTGGGTTCCGGCACTACTTTGTCTCCATGGGCGTCGCGTTGCGGCCACGCAGCACGATATTGAACCGGTAGCACAGCGCCCAGTCCGGCTTGGTGTTGTCGAGATCGAAGCTCGAGATCATGCGCAGCCGTGCTTTTTCGTCGGTCACCGAATTGAAGATCGGATCGAACGGAAACAACGGATCGCCCGGAAAGTACATCTGCGTCACAAGGCGCGAGACGAAGGCGTGGCCGAACACCGAGAAGTGGATATGCGCCGGCCGCCACGCGTTGTGGTGATTACCCCAGGGATAGGCGCCGGGCTTCATGGTGATGAATTTGTAGTAGCCGGAACTATCGGCCTGCGCGCGGCCTGCGCCGGTGAAATTCGGATCGAGCGGCGCCGGATGCTGGTCGCGCACATGGACATAGCGGCCGCAGGCGTTGGCCTGCCAGAGCTCTACCAATGCGTTCGGCACGCCGCGGCCGTCTTCGTCCTGCACGTGGCCATGCACGATGATGCGCTCGCCGATCGGCTCGCCCTTGTGCTGGATGGTGAGGTCGTGGTCGTTCTCGCGCACCGTCTCGTGGCCGTAAACCGGCCCGGTCAATTCCGACAGGGTTTGCGGCACGATGATGAGCGGCCTCGACGGCGAGCGCTTGATCGTACTCCTGTAGCCGGGCGACAGCCGCGCCGGATTGGCGTTCAGACTGTCGAGGGGATAGATCAGCGTCATGACAAAACTCTCAATTTGTCATTCCAGGATGCGCCCCGCTTGGGCGCAGGCCCGGAATCCATATTCCCTGTCGTGGTTATGGATTCCGGACTCGCTCGTTCTTCGAACTCGCGATCCGGAATGACGGCCAGAATCTAATTCAGCTTCTCCAGCGCCATCGCGACGCCCTGACCGACGCCGACGCACATCGTTGCGAGCGCCAGCTTGCCGCCGCGCTTCTCCATGCCGTGCACCGCCGTCAGTGCGAGGCGCGCGCCGCTCATGCCGAGCGGGTGACCGAGCGCGATGGCGCCGCCATGCGGATTGACGAAGTCGGCATCGTCCTTGACGCCGAGTTGGCGCAGGCAGGCGATGCCCTGCGACGCGAAGGCTTCATTGAGCTCGATCAGATCGAAATCCGAAATCTTCAGGCCGAGTCGCTCCATCAGCTTGCGGGTCGCGGGCACGGGCCCGATACCCATGATGCGCGGCGGCACCGCGCCCGACGCGAGACCGAGAATGCGCGCGCGCGGCGTCAGCCCATGCTTTTTCACTGCCGCTTCGGAGGCCAGGATCATGGCGGCAGCGCCGTCATTGACGCCGGACGCATTGCCCGCCGTCACCGTGCCGGGATCGCGCACGATCGGCTTCAGCTTGGAGAGCGCTTCCAGCGTGGTCTCGGGGCGCGGATGCTCGTCCTTGTCCACAATGATCGGTCCGGCCTTGCCGCCGGGAATCGTGATCGGCGTGATCTCCTCGGCGAAGTAGCCTGACGCGATCGCCTTGCCGGCGCGCTCCTGCGAGCGGATTGCGAACGCATCCTGATCGGCGCGCGAGACCTGGAATTCCTCGGCAACGTTCTCGCCGGTTTCCGGCATCGCATCGACGCCGTATTGCTTCTTCAGCAGCGGATTGATGAAACGCCAGCCGATCGTGGTGTCGAAGATTTCGGCGCTGCGCGCAAACGCCGTCGGCGCCTTGCCCATCACGAACGGCGCGCGGGTCATGGATTCGACGCCGCCGGCGATGGCGAAGTCGATTTCGCCTGATCGAATCGCGCGGCCCGCGGCACCGACCGCATCGAGACCGGAAGCGCAGAGCCGGTTCAGCGTCTGCGCTGGAACCGAATCCGGCAGGCCAGCCAGCAACACCGCCATGCGCGCCACGTTGCGGTTGTCCTCGCCAGCCTGGTTAGCGCAACCGAAAAAGACCTCGTCCACGGCGCTCCAGTCGAGCTTGGGATGCTTCGCCATCAACGCCTTGATCGGTGCAGCAGCGAGATCGTCCGCGCGCACCTTGGCCAGCGAGCCGCCGAAGCGGCCGATCGGGGTGCGTACCGCGTCACATACAAATACGTCGCGCATTTCGTTTCTCCCTGAAAGCCGCTGCCCGGAAAACCGGAACTTCTCGCCAAGTTTTAAGCGGCGGATACCGGGCAGGTCAAATGATCGCTGCGCTCCAGTAGCGCATTCCTGCGAGAGCGGTCATGCCCGCAGGCCGGGTGTGGTTTACGATTGCGAACCGATACGTGGAAAACGTGCACGGTGGCCGCAATGCCATAGGAACCGGCACCGAAACTTTGTAGGTTTCGCCGCCATGACGATCCAGCACACCATCCCGATATTGCCGGACCCTGCCGCTCCAGCCGAGGCAGCACGGGTCACGCCGATGATGGAACAGTACCTTGAGATCAAGGCCGCCAACCCCGGCCTGCTGCTGTTCTACCGGATGGGCGACTTCTACGAGCTGTTCTTCGAGGATGCCGAAATTGCCTCCCGCGCGCTCGGCATCATGCTGACCAAGCGCGGCAAGCATCAGGGCATGGATATCCCGATGTGCGGCGTGCCGGTCGAGCGATCGGACGATTACCTGCATCGCCTGATCGCATCGGGCCATCGCGTCGCCGTCTGCGAGCAGATGGAAGACCCGGCGGCCGCCCGCAAGCGTGGCAACAAGAGCGTGGTTCGCCGTGATGTGGTGCGCCTGGTCACGCCGGGCACGCTGACCGAAGACACGCTGCTCGATGCCAAGACCAACAACTACCTGCTGGCGATGGCGCGGGCCCGCGCGTCGTCCGGCGGCGATCGTATCGCGCTGGCCTGGATCGACATCTCGACGGCGGAATTCATCGTTACCGAATGCAGCATGGGCGAACTCGCAGCCACGCTGGCGCGGATCAATCCCAACGAGGTGATCGTTTCCGACGCGTTATACGGCGACCCGGACCTGAACACGCTGTTGCGCGAGTTGCCGTCGGTGACGCCGCTGACCCGCGACGTATTCGACAGCGCCACCGCGGAACGCAGGCTGTGCGATTACTTCGCGGTCGCCACCATGGACGGCCTCAGCGCCATGTCGCGGCTCGAGGCGACCGCCGCGGCCGCGGCCATCACCTATATCGACCGGACCCAAGTCGGCAAACGGCCGCCGCTGTCGCCGCCGGCCCGCGAAGCCGCCGGCACCACCATGGCGATCGATCCCGCCACCCGCGCCAACCTCGAACTCACGCGCACGCTCGGCGGCGAACGGCGCGGCTCGCTGCTCGACGCGATCGATCGCACGGTGACCGCGGCGGGATCTCGGCTCCTGGCGCAGCGGCTCGCCGCGCCGCTGACCGACAATACCGCCATCGCGCGGCGGCTCGACGCCGTCGCCGCGTTTACATCCGATAGCGCGGCGCGTGACGACATCCGCACCTTCTTACGTGCGGCACCTGACATGTCGCGCGCGCTGGCACGGCTGTCGGTCGGACGCGGCGGGCCCCGCGATCTCGCGGGCTTGCGCGATGGTATCCTGGCTGCCGATCAGGCGCTCACGCGCCTCGGCGAAATGTCCGATCTGCCAAACGAACTTGTTGCCGCGATGCAAGCGTTGCGGCGGCCATCCCGCGACCTCGCACGTGAACTCGATCGCGCGATGGCCGAACAGCTGCCGCTGATGAAGCGCGATGGCGGTTTCGTGCGCGAAGGCTATGAAGCCGCGCTCGACGAAGCACGCAAGCTGCGCGACGATTCGCGTCTCGTCGTCGCGGCGATGCAGGCACGCTACGCCGACGACACCGGCGTCAAGGCGCTCAAAATCCGCCATAACAATGTGCTCGGCTATTTCGTCGAGGTGACGGCGCAGCACGGCGACAAGCTGATGACCGCGCCACTGAACGCGACTTTCATCCATCGTCAGACGCTGGCGGGCCAGGTTCGTTTTACCACCTCGGAGCTTGGCGAGATCGAGGCCAAGATCGCCAATGCAGGCGACCGCGCGCTCGGCCTTGAGCTTGAGATCTTCGAGCGGCTCACCGCCATGGTTACTGATGCGAGCGATGACCTGCGCGCCGCCGCGCATGCCTTCGCGCAACTGGACGTCGCGACGTCGCTGGC
>JBEPUM010000271.1:0-4647 GCA_041691515.1 Pseudomonadota bacterium
TAAAGCCCGATCTCGTTGTCCTTCATGCCCTCGAAGACGTAGAATTCCCACAGCGGACGCGCGCGATTGAGCAGTTTGGCATGCATCCAGCCGACGATGCGCTCGAGCGTCGCGCGGTCATAGGGTGCCGGCAAGCTGCCGCGGAAGATATGGCGGTCGATATCGAACTGATCGTCCTCCACCCAGGAGGGATGATCGATGTCGAGCGGCGTCTTCTGCAGCCGCGCTTTCAAGATCGGTGCGATATGAAGCCGCGAGGCGATCATCGCCTTGAAGTCTTCGAAGAAGTTGCCCTTGTAGTCTTCGGGCAATCTGAAGATCGCCATGCTGCCGACATGCATCGGCATCTCCGGCGTTTCCAGATACAGAAACGAGGCGTCCATCGAAGAGAGCTTTTTGGTTTCACTCATTTCTTCCTCCCGGCAAACAGACCGCGCGGCACCTTGGCGGCGCTTCTTACGATCTCGGGACCTCGATGCGAGGTCAGCTCAGGATTGTGCCTGTTCCGGCCGGGGATATGCAATGGCAAACGGGCCGGAGCGGTCAAACGGGGTAAATTCCCCTTCCGCCTGCGCCAGACGGTCCGCCAAGGCCCACAAAACCGGGGCATTGACACCCATTCCGATATGGCTCGCGAACAGGACCTCGATATTCTCGGCGGTATCGGAGGAACGCAAAAGACAGGTCCGCCAGTTCACAATTCCGTCGGTGCGGGAGTAGATCGACGTGGCCGGGACCGGAAGATCGCCGGCAATCGCCTTGCGCAGTTCGTCGTCGGCTTCGACCTGCTCGCCTGACAGTGCCTCATAGAGCTTCGTGGCGTTGGTCGCCGTGACGTCACCCGAGAATGGGCTTCCGAGAGTGACGACGGAGCGCACCATGTCCGGCATGCTGAGCGCGAGATCGCGCGCATAGATGCCGCCGAGGCTCCAGCCGACGATGCTGACCTTGCGGCCGCTCGCCTCGTGGATCTGTGAAAGCCGGTTGCGCAAGGCCTCGCGCATCTTGATGACCCCACCGGTATTGCGTCCCATCTCCCAGGCATAGGTGTCGTAACCCAGATGCTTGAGATAGCGCCGCAGCGGCGCCATCGAGAGATCGCTGGCGAGAAACCCCGGCAGCGCCAACACCGGATGCCCATCTCCCTTCGGAGCGCGCAGAAGAAGCGGCGCGGCCGCCAGGCTGGCATTGAATTCGAACAGCCCGCGCGCTTCAGCCAGCAGCAGGCCGAGGCCCGGCGGGCGAAGCCGGCGTTCGACTGACGCGTGGCCTCGATCTGCCGGCATGTCTACTTCTTATCTTTCGTGCGGCCGGTGCCGAGCCCCGACATGTTGACGAACATCTCCTGGAAACGCTCGGTCATTTTCGGATCGAACGTAAACCAGTTTTGCATGATCGCCTCCGGCGAAAACTTGTCGATGTTCTCCGCCATCTTCTGCTGGAGCTTGTCCATCATGGCGCTCTGCATAGGCTGCACATCGGGCAGTCCCATAAACTGGCGCGCCTCGAGGGGCGTACAGTCGATCTCAATATTCACTTTCATGGCGCGCTCCTGAATCAATCTCGATATGCCCGCAAGAGCGAACCGAGGGAATGGCAGTATCACCGCGGGACCACCCGCGATGCAAGCAATCATGGCGCGCCATGCGAGGCGCAAACGGCAGTTCAGCCAAAACGTTCCGCGGCAAACGGCCGGGTATCGGCAAACGGCTTCTCACCTGTCATCATTTCAGCGAGAAGGCGGCCCGATGCAGGCCCCAGCGTCAGACCGTGATGCTGATGTCCGAAGTCGAACCACAATCCGGCATGACGAGCCGCCTTTCCGATCACCGGCAGCATGTCGGGCATGCACGGACGCCAGCCCATCCACGGCGCGGCATCGATGGCTTCACCCAGCGGGAACAATTCGCGCGCGAACGGCAGCGTGCGCTCCACCTGAACCGGCGTCGGCGGCGCATCGCGGCGGGCGAATTCTGCGCCGGTCGTCAACCGAATGCCGCGATTCATCGGCGCCAGCAGATAGCCGCGATCTGAATCGAGAACGGGATGATGAAGCACGGCATTGCCGCGCGGCGCCAGATGCAGATGGTAGCCGCGCTTGATGCCGAGCGGCATGTCGTAACCGAGCGGCCGGAATAAATCGTCCGACCACGGTCCGAGCGCGATGACAGCCTCACGTCCGATCAGCGCCCCGTTCGGTCCATCGACACGCCATCCGCCGTCGCTGCGCGCCAACGTGCGCGCATCCGCTGCGATAAAACGGCCGCCCTTGCGGAGAAACAGCGCCGCATACGCTTTCGCCAATGCGCCCGGATCCGGGATAAAGCCCGGAGCCGGCCAGTGAATGGCCCCAGTGAACGTCCCCGACAGGCTGGGCTCGCGCGTTGCGATCGCTGCGGCGTCGAGAACATCCGCTTCGACACCGTACTGCCGGGCGCGGTCGAGGTCAGTGATGCCCTTGCCGAACGTTGCCTCTGACCGGAAAAGCTTGATCCATCCCGTTCGGCGCAGGAGCTGCGGCACTCCCGCCTCCGCGATCAGCGCTTCGTGCTCCGCGAGGCTGCGCTGAATGAGCGGCAGCGCTGCCATGGTGCTGTGAAGTGCGCCTTCCGGCGAGGACGCCCTGAAATATCGGATCAGCCACGGCAGAAACGACGGCAGCCCGAGAAGGTGATAGTGCACATCAGCGGAACGGTTCAGCGCATAGCGCAGAATCTGACCCAGATCGTGCGGAAACATGTAGGGGAAAACCGACGCGCATTCGATCAGGCCGGCATTGCCGTAGCTCGTCTCCTCGCCGGCCTTGTCATGCCGGTCGATGAGGACGACATCCCGTCCTCGTTTCTGAAGATGCAGCGCAGCGGAAACGCCGACGATTCCTGCACCGAGAACCAGAACATCGGCTTTGACCAGCGCCACACAACTCTCCAAACCCGTCGCCGGCCTCGCCGAACGTTATCATTACAACTTAAGTATCGCTCTTCGGCAGCGCAAACCGGTCGGCAATGACGATTGATCCGGCTTGATCCGGGAACTGCCGCGCGATCTGAGGAAATCCTGCTTGCGCCTCGCTCAAACTTTGGCAACATTGAGGAAATACCGGCGAGGCGAGCAACGCCTGGCGTGAGGAGAATTCGAGCAAATGCGTACCCGTTTGACCCTGTTTGCGTTGACTGCCGTCTCATGCGCGGCATCCATGATTCTCCCGGCCTCCGCACAGACCTTGCGCTATGCCAACCAGGGCGACCTTAAGTCGCTCGACCCCTACACGCTCAATGAAACCACCACGCTCGCTCATCTCGGACAGGTCTACGAAGGCCTCACTGCACGAGGCAAGGATCTCAAGATCATTCCGGCCCTCGCCGAGAGCTGGGAAACCCCCGAGCCGACGCGCTGGCGCTTCCATCTGCGCAAGAACGTCAAATTCCAGAACGGCGATCCCTTCACCGCCGATGACGTGGTGTTTTCGGCCGATCGCGTCCGCGCCACCGGTTCAAATCTGCAAACCCGTGTTCCGAAGGACGCCAAGGTCGTCAAGGTCGACGACAATACGGTCGACTTCATCCTGAGTTCGCCAAATCCCATCCTGAATTCGCAATGGGATACCTGGTACATCATGGACAAGAAATGGGCGGAGGCGAACAATTCGGTTGAGCCGACGCCCGCCGCGGCAACAACGCCAAGTTTTGCCTCGCTGCATGCCAACGGCACCGGCGCCTTTTCCGTCGAAAGCCATCAACCCGGCGTGAAAACTGTCTTCAAGGCGAACCCGACCTGGTGGCGCAAGCCCGAACATAATCTCAAGGAGATCATTTTCACGCCGATCCACTCCGACGCAACCCGCGTCGCCGCGCTGCTGTCGGGCGAAGTCGATGTGATCGAGCCGGTTCCGATTCAGGATATTACCCGCGTGAATGCGAGCTCCAATGCCAAGGTTCTCACCGGACCCGAGCTTCGCACCATCTTTCTGGGAATGGACCAGACCCGCGACGAGCTGTTGTATTCGAGCGTCAAGGGCAAGAACCCGTTCAAGGATGAACGGGTTCGCGAGGCCTTCTTCAAGGCGATCGACATCAATCTGATCAAGACCCGCGTCATGCGCGACCTGTCGACGCCGTCGGCGCTGATGATCGCGCCGCAGTTGTTCAAGCTGTCAAAGGATTTCACCCGGCCGAAGTTCGACCCGGAGGAATCGAAGAAGCTTCTCGCCGCGGCCGGCTATCCCAATGGGTTTGAGGTCGGCATGGACTGCCCGAATGACCGTTACGTCAACGACGCAGCGATCTGTCAGGCCGTGGTCGGCATGTTGGCGCGGGTCGGCGTCAAGGTGAACCTGCTGGCCCAGCCCAAGGCGCAATATTTTGCCAAGGTGCTGAAGCCCGGCGGCTACAACACGTCGTTCTACCTGCTCGGCTGGACGCCCGGGACGCTCGACTCCCACAACGTTCTCCACGATATCATCGGCTGCCGGGACAATCCGAAAAGCTCCCGTGGCGAAGCCAATCTCGGCGGCTACTGCAACAAGAAGGTCGACGCTCTCGCCGATCAGGTGTTGCAGGAAACAGATGCGGACAAGCGGGATCAGCTGATCAAGCAGGCATTTGAAATCGTGCAGAAGGACTACGGATATATTCCGCTGCATCAGCA
>JBEPUM010000272.1:0-4577 GCA_041691515.1 Pseudomonadota bacterium
CGCTGAGCGTGAGCACGATCGAGTGCTGCCTTGATCTGAGCAGCGAAGGTACGTTCGCGTAGAATGTCGCTGAGCACGAGCCGCTCTTCGATAGAGCTAGAGATTCGCTTCAGGTGTTCTTCCGCATCACTTACCTTCCGCTGTAACGAAGCAGCCTCCGATCGCGGGCTTGCTCTTGACGGCCTAACGCTCCGTCATCCTACGTCGCGCGAAGCGAGCCCGACGGGTACACCTGGATCATCAGCGGTCCGGCAATTCTGGCAAATCCCACCATCTATCCGAACTCCGGATGGGACGCGGTCCGCGATTTCAAGTGTGTGGGCCTGTCGGTCTGGAATCAGAGCGTTGTCGTCGTCCCGGCGGCGATGCCGGTCAAGACCCTGAAGGACTTTGTCGCGAAGGCGAAAGAGCAGCCGGGACATCTCAACTACGGTACGCCTGGCGTCGGATCGTCAAACGATCTCTCGGCCAAGAAGTTCTTCCGGGCCGCCGGAATCAAAATGACCACGATCGGCTACAAGGGACAGCCCCCGGCACTGATCGACCTGATCAACAACCAGATCCAGTTCGAGGTCGTGGCGCTCACCCTCGCGCTGCCGCACATCAAGGATGGCAAGATCAAGCCGCTTGCGACGCTCACGCATACGCGGATCAAGGAATTGCCTGACGTCCCGACCATTGAAGAGGCGGGCTATGCCGATGCTGCGTTCGTGCCATGGTATGGCATCTATGTGCCCGCGAAAACACCGGACGATATCGTCAAGACGATCAATGCCGGGATCAGCAAAGCCCTGGAAAATCAAAACGTCCGCGAGCGGCTTGCGAAATCGGACATTCCGGGCAAGTCGATGTCGGTTTCTGAACTCGCCACGTTGATGAAGACAGACGAGACCGCCCTCGCCACGGTCGCAAAAGCAACAATGAGCGAGAAATGAAGTCTGCCACTTCGCTGTGGACGGCGTTATGCCGCCGGTTGGGGATCGATGTTCCTATCTTCGGCTTTTCGCATTCCGTCGACGTCACGGTGGCGCTGGCGGAGTGCGGCGGCTTTCCCGTCTTTGGCGCGGCGCGCGAAACGCCGGACCGGATCGCCGAGGATATCGCAATTATCCGCAAGCGCATCGGTCGGCGTCCTTTCGGCGTCGACCTGATGTATCCAAAGCTTGCCGGCGACGAGCCGGATCGCCAGACCGCTTATGCGAAGACCCCTGCGGTGCACCGGGCGTTTGTTGATTCCATCCGCGCCAAATACAGCGTGCCGCCGGTCGGCGCCGGGAATTTTTTCTCTTCGCAAATTCGTAATCAGGAATTCTTCCGCGCCCAGACCGAAGCCGTATTGGCTTCCGATGCGGATGCTGTCGTGACCGCTGTTGGGCTGCCTGCGGAGGTCATCGCCCGGTCCAAGGCTCGTGGCAAAACCACGTTCGCGTTGATTGGTGCGGCCCGGCACGCTGCCGCGGCGCGGGCCGCGGGCGTCGATATTCTGGTCGCTCAGGGTTATGACGCTGGCGGCCACACCGGGCCGGTCGGGACGTTCACCCTGGTGCCGCAGATCGTCGAGGCATCGGGAGGTCTGCCCGTGCTCGCGGCTGGCGGTGTCGGTTGCGGTCGTCAGATCGCTGCGTCCTTCGCGCTCGGCGCGCAGGGCGTCTGGCTTGGCACGGCGTGGCTTGCCGCGCGCGAGCACCACACGCCGCCGGTGCTTCTGCGCAAGCTGCTCGAGGCGAGAAGCGAGGACACGGTGCTGACCAAAGCGCATAGCGGTAAGCCTTGCCGCGTTTTGCGCAGCGCATGGTCCGACGAATGGGCGGCAAAGGACGCGCCCGAAGCGTTGCCGATGCCGTATCAGCAAGCGCTGATCGGAGACGTCCTTGCATCGGTCGAGGAGCACGAGATCGAGCCGCTGGTCTACGAGGCGGCGGGACAGAGCGTCGCCTGGTTCAACGAACTGACCAGTGTGCGGGACATCGTCACCCGGCTGACCGATGAAACCCGGACTGCGCTAGATGAGATGCGCGGCTTGCTGCAAAGCCGGACAGATCTGCAGTTTGCCGGTTCGCCGCAGGTTTTGTGAGAGAGACAGCAAGTGATCCGTAATCAGGCCTCCCTCGATACGTTGCTCGCGGAAGTCCGCCAGTTCGTGCGTGACGTCGCCACCCCCAACGAAGACCGGGTCGAGGCTGAGGATGCCATTCCCGAGTCCATCGTTGCCGAGATGCGCCGCCGCGGTTACTTCGGCTGGTCGATTCCGGAAAGCTACGGCGGCTCCGGACTGACCACGGAAGAGCTTGCGCTCGCCAATATCGAATTGTCACAGTGCACGGTCGCTTTCCGCGCGCGGGTCGGCATCAATACGGGGATCGGCTCGGAAGCGTTGATCCAGGACGGTAGCGAGACGCTGAAGCAGACCTATCTGCCGCGCATCGCTTCGGGCGAATTGACCGCAGCGCTGGCACTCACCGAACCCGAGGCCGGTTCAAATGCGACCGCGCTGAAAACCACCGGAGTTCTGCTTCCGGATGGGCGCTACAAGCTCAACGGCACGAAGTGCTACATCACGATGGCGCCCATCGCCGACGTGTTTACCGTTTTCGCGCGGACAGAAGCCACCGCCTCCAGCAAGGATTCGATTACCGCTTTCGTCATCGAGCGCGGCACACCCGGACTCGAGACCTCCCCGTCGACGCCCAAGATGGGGCAGGAAGGCGCGCCGATCGGAGAAGTCTACCTGCGCGATTGCATCGTACCTAGCTCGTGCATCATCGGTCGCCCGGGAACCGGTTTCCGGTCGGTGATGGCGGCGCTGAACAAGCAGCGGATCAACCTGTCGGCGTTGTCGACCGGTCCCGCGATCCGGATGCTGGACGAAGCCATCGCCTATGCGCGCAAGCGGCGGCAGTTTGGCCGCGCCATCGGCGAATTCCAGCTTGTCCAGGCCATGCTCGCTGATTGCAAGGTCGAGATCGAGGCGGCGCGGGCGCTGATCCTCGCGACGGCACGCAAGCGCGACAACGGCGAGGATGTCGCGATGGACGTGTCGATGTGCAAATATTTTTCCACCGAGATGTGCGGACGCGTTGCCGACCGTGTCGTGCAGATATTCGGCGGGCAAGGCTATGTGAAAGCAGGCGGCATCGAGCGGTTCTATCGCGACGTTCGTGCCTTTCGTATCTACGAGGGCACCAGCCAAATCCATCAGCTCAACATCGCAGGGCACCTCCTGCGGCGTTCATCGTCGTGATTACGTTTCGGCGATCAAATCAAAACAACAGAGAAGCAGACGAAAATGTCGGTACGATACCCTCTCGAAGGCATCAAGGTGGTGGATATCGGTCAGTACATCGCAGGCCCCGGTGCAGCGATGATCCTGCTGGAACTGGGCGCGGATGTCATCAAGATCGAACCGCTGTCCGGCGATCAGAGCCGCCACGCCGGGTTCTACGGCGATGCCATGGTCAAGACGTATAACCGCAGCAAGAAATCGATTGCGCTCGACCTCAAGGCTGAACGCGGACGCGAGGTCGCCAAACAGCTGATCCTCGCGAGCGATGTGCTCGTTCAGAATTTACGGCCAGGCGCGGCGGAACGACTTGGGCTCGGTGCCGAGGCCATGTGCGCCCTGCAGCCGCGGCTGGTCTACGCAACGGTCAGCGGCTTCGGCGACACCAAGGCCTCGCGCGGACGCGTCGGATTCGACATCGCAGCACAGGCGGAAAGCGGTCTGATGTCGGTGACGGGAGACGCAAGCGGTGAACCGCAGAAGGTCGGCGTGCCGATCATCGATTCCGCCACAACACACGTTGTGGCGGAGGCTGTGCTGGCGGCGTTGTTCCAACGCGAGCGAACCGGACGCGGCGCCATCATCAACACCTCCCTGCTGGAGGTCGCACTCAGCCTTCAGGCCTCCAACTTCACCGACTTCCTGCTGCGCGATGTCGAGCCGCGGCGCGTCGGCAACGGGCAACCCAACAACGCGCCGGCCGCCGAGCTTGTTCGGACCAAGGATGGCACGATCGTCCTGTCGGCCTATGCGGAAGATCATTGGGCTCGTTTTTGCCGCCTCCTGGAGCGCGAGGATCTGATCGTGGATATCCGCTTCTGCACCAACGAAGCCCGCGTTGCCAACCGCGCCGCCTTACGGGCCACGCTCGCAGCGATGCTGTCGGGTTACACCAGCGACGAGTGCGTGGATTTCTTGACCCGTAACCAGATTGTCGCGGGCGTGGTGCGCGGCTATCGGGACGTTCACGCCAGCGACGTGGTGCGCGAAACCGGAATTTTCAGCCGGACCGAAGGCGGCGGCAGTGCCGACTATGAGGCAATGGGTCTGCCCTATCAGTTCGCCGGCTTGCAGCGGCGGCCGACGCAGTCGCTTTCACCGATCGGGGCCGATGGCATGGCGGTGTTACGCGAATCCGGCTTCGGCGAAGACGATATCGCCGACCTCGTGCAAAGCGGAATCGTGTCTTCCGGGCAAGACTGACGAGCGCAATGCGAGCGAAGTCGGCTGCGATTGCAATGCGCCTATCTATCATCACAGACGAGCCGAGATCCTGCGCCGGACCCTGGTCGGTGCA
>JBEPUM010000273.1:0-4564 GCA_041691515.1 Pseudomonadota bacterium
GTCATCCTTCGAGACGCGGCGAAGCCGCCGCTCCTCAGGATGACGGGAGGAGACCTCATGCCGCGCATTCCATATCTCGAGATGAGCGAGGCATCGTCCGAATACCAGGACATGTTGAAGGGACGTCACAACCTCAACCTCTATCGCATGTTGCCGCACGCCACCACGATCGCGCCGGGCTTCCTGAAGATGGGCGGCGCGATCCTGCGCGAGAGCGCGCTCGATCCACAGTTGCGCGAGGTCGCGATCCTGCGCGTCGGTTTTCTGAGCAACGCATCCTACGAGGTGCATCAGCACAAGCGTGTCGCACGCAACGTCGGCCTGAGCGACGCCAAGATCGCGGCGCTGGAGCACGATCCCGCGAGCGCCGTGTTCTCGCCGCTGGAAGAGCTGATCATCCGCTACACCGACGAGGTGGTGAAAAACGTCAAGGCGTCCGATGCGCTGTTCACCGAATTGCTGGCGCAACTCGACAACCGCCGCATGGCGGAGTTGACGCTGACCATCGGCTTCTACATGGCGGTGAGCCGGTTTCTGGAAAACTTCGAGGTCGACATCGAACCCGCGCCACCGCCCGCGGATTCGCAGGTCAAGTATTCGGCGAATTGAATGTCTTCGTCATTCCGGGGTACTCGCAAAGCGAGTGAACCCGGAATCTGGCCAATATTGCGGTGCGATTCCGGATAGCCGCTCCGCGGCTTCCGGAATGACGAAAGAAAAAACGAACAAGCAGCGAGGAAATCAAAAATGTCCGTCACGACCCACGTCGCCTATGCGCTCGATCCCTCAGCCTCCGTACATCCGGAAACCCTTGGGCAAGCCCCTGCCCGCGAACGGCTGAAGGGACGCCGCATCATCGTGGTCGGTGCGGGGCAGCGCAAAGTCGTCGATGTAGAGCCGCCGGTCGGCAACGGCCACGCCATGGCGGTGCTGTTCGCGCGCGAGGGTGCGCACGTCGCCTGCATCGACGTCAACAAGGAGGCCGCCGACAACACGGTGAACCAGATCCTCTCCGAAGGCGGCCAGGCTTTTACCGACGTCGTCGATGTCTCGGATAGCGCAGCGATCGCACCCGCGGTCGAGCGGTGCGCCAAACAACTCGGCGGCCTCGACGGCATGGCGCTCAATGTCGGCATCTCCTCGGGGCTGTCGCTGCCGAAGATGACCGTGGAAGCCTGGGACCGCGACTATGCCGTGAACGTGCGCAGCCACATGCTGTTCGCGCAGAAGGCGCTGGAGGTGATGTCTCCGGGCGGCGCGATCACGCTGACCTCGTCGCTGGCCAGCCAGCGCGCCGGCGGCCGCAATCCAGCTTACGAATCCTCAAAGGCCGCGCAGATCGCGCTGGCGCGCGCCATCGCACGAGCCGGCGAGGACAAGGGCATTCGCTGCAATGTGATCGCGCCGGGCTTCATGGATACGCCGATGGGCCGCGATGCCAGCCGCCGCCGCAGCGATCGTGCGCTGACGGTGCCGTTCGGCCGTCAGGGCACCGGCTGGGAGGTCGCTTATGCTGCGTTGTTCCTGATTTCGAATGAATCCTCCTATGTCAACGGACATACGCTGTTCCTTGATGGCGGACACCTCGGCGGCGTGGCGCGTGGGGCCTAGCTGAATGTTTGCGCAGCGCCTTGCGCGGCCGTCGCGACCGGCATAGATGCAATTGCATTGAACCATTACGGGAAGAGAACCCATGCCCACATCGAAACTGTTCGAGCCGTACAAGCTCGGTCCCGTCACGCTCTCCAATCGCGCCGTGATGGCGCCGCTGACCCGCAACCGCGCGCTTGCCGGCATGGTGCCGAACCCGCTAGCGGTCGAGTATTACGGCCAGCGCGCGTCCGCCGGATTGCTCGTCACCGAAGCCAGTCAGGTCTCGCAGCAGGGTCAGGGCTACCAGGACACCCCCGGTATCTATTCCAGGGAGCAGGTCGCGGCGTGGAAGAAAGTGACAGGTCGCGTCCATGAGGGCGGCGGACGTATCTTCATCCAGCTCTGGCATGTCGGCCGCATCTCGCATGTCGATTTGCAGGCCAACGGACAAGCGCCGGTCGCACCATCGGCTATTCGCGCCAAGGGCAAGACGTTCGTCAACGGCACCTTCGCCGACGTCTCCGAACCCCGCGCACTGGCACTGGAGGAAATCCCCGGCATCATCGAAAGTTTCAAGCGCGGCGCGGCCAATGCGCTCGAAGCCGGCTTCGACGGCGTCGAGATTCACGGCGCCAACGGCTACCTGCTCGACCAGTTCGCCAAGGACGGCGCCAACAAGCGCACCGATGCCTACGGCGGCTCGATCGAGAACCGCGCAAAGCTGATGCTCGAAGTCTCCAGGGAAGTCGCCGCCATCGCAGGCGCGGAGCGCACCGGCATCCGCATTTCGCCGGTGACGCCGGCCAACGATGTCTCCGATTCCAACCCGCAGCCGCTGTTCGATCATATCGTCGATCAGCTCAACGCGCTGAAGCTGACGTATATTCATGTCATCGAAGGCGCGACCGGCGGCCCGCGCGATGTGGCGCCATTCGATTACGCATCGTTGCGCAAGCGGTTCAAGCAGACGTATATGGCCAACAACGGCTACGACCTCGCGCTCGCCAACACGATGCTGGACAGCGGCGCGGCCGACCTGATCGCGTTCGGCAAGCCGTTCATCTCCAACCCCGATCTGGTGGAGCGTTTGAAGTCCGGCGCGCCGCTCAACGAGTGGGACAAGAACACGTTCTACGGCGGCGGCGCCAAGGGCTACACGGACTATCCGGCGCTCGGAAAATCGCAGGCGGCGGAGTAGCTATCACTCTTCGCGATCACGGCTTGTTTCACCCTCCCCTGGAGGGGTCCGAGACGAGCAAAGCTCGCTCGTGGGTCGGTGAGCATCGGTAGATGCGAGACGGGGTGGGGTGATGAGTACGCGAAAGTTTTCACCCCACCCCGCCGCTCATTTCATTCGCGTCGACCCTCCCCCTCCAGGGGAGGGTAAAAAAAATCAAATTCGCTTCGATGGCAATAACGAAGCAGTAGGCCGGGATCACTCCCGGCCTACTTTTTTGCTCCCGTCATCCTGAGGTGCCCGAGCGCAGCGAGGGCCTCGAAGGATGAATGAGCACATCGGAGGCCAGCGCCATCCTTCGAGGCTCGCCATCTACAATGGCTCGCACCTCTAGCGACAACGAAACCGTTGCGCGGGGATGACGCACGCTTCCTTGCAGGTCCTCCCGGTTGTTCTAATGTAGGCAGATGATCCGCAACAACGTCGAAGACATCATCCGCCGCGCGGCGCAGGCCTTCAACGCAGACCAGCGCGACGAAGCACGCCGGCTGTGCGAAACCGGACTCGCACAGGCGCCAAACGACCCCGCGCTCAATCACCTGCTCGCCGCGATCCTGTTCGCAGCCGGCGATTATGCGGTGTCACGCCGCCATATCGAAACCAGTTTGCGCGGAAAACCCGCTCACGCTCCGGCGTTACTGCTTGCGGCACGCATCTCCGATCACATCGGAGATCCTGCGCAGCGCCGCGCCGCCTGGCAGGCGATGCTCGATAGTTCACCGCAAAGCCGCGAGGCGATGGCGCGGCTCGGGCGCGTATGCTGGGAGGTTGGTGATCCCACGGCTGCGGAAAAGCTGCTGGCCCGCGCCGTGACAACAGACGCGCCGGCTTCGGCATGGTTCGATCTGGCGCTGGCGCGTCAGGATCTTCGCGACTTCGCCGGGGCGGAGACGGCGTACAAGGAAGTGCTCAAGCAAAAGCCCGATCATGCGGAAGCCGCGGTCAATCTCGGTATCGTGCGGCAGGAGGCTGGCAACCTCGAGGGCGCGATGAAGGCCTATGCGGAAGCCTATCGTTTGCGCCCACAAACCTTCGGCACCATCGCGATGGCGCTGACATCGGGCTCGCACGGCCGCCTGTGGCTCGACGAGGACGCGCTGCGCAAGTCACTTATCGGGTAGCAAGTCATTGGCGGTTGAGCGGCCGCGACGTGCGCGAAAGCGCTTGCGGTAGACGCCGGGCACGGCGAGCACCTCGGTCACGGTTTTGGCATAGTCCGCCTTGTGCACCTCGTCGAAGGGTTCGAACGCCAGCGACGGCGCAGCGCGCGGCACCGCAAAACATTGCGCCACCGGCGTTCCCTTCGACAACACGCCGGAAAAATCCGGATCGGTCCATACCGCCGGAAAATTGATACCGCCGTCGTGGAAGCGATCGGCATCCACCAGTCCCGCGATCAGGCGGAACGGCAGATCATCGCGATTGACCGGATGCGTGGCGAACAGCGACCAGCCCTCATCGAGTTCGATAGTCCAGAAACTGTTGAACTTGATCGCCACCTGTCCATCCCGCGCGAAGGGCGCGCCGGGAAACTGCGCAGGTGGATGAAAGCTCAGCGGCGCGCGCGGATGGCCCGGGGTCGCAGGTTCGGGAATGTCCCACATCCACGAGAACACACCGCGCTCGACCGTCACATCGCATGGCAGCGGAATCATCACGCCATACGCCATCGCGTCGACAAACGGGGGACACTGCTTGACGGTCCTGATGTCGCGGCCGTGAATGTCCGAACGC
>JBEPUM010000274.1:0-4550 GCA_041691515.1 Pseudomonadota bacterium
GGGATTGGCCCGTCGCCTCGGCGACCGCCATCGTGTTGCTCGTGCTGCTGCTGGCACCGCTTCTGTTCTATGACCGGCTGCAACGCCGCCAGTTGGAGGGGAGGCGATGATGTCGGCACAGCGGCGCGATTTTCACCTCTCCCCGCTGGGGAGAGGTCGCGCCGTCACGGCAATGCGGAGCATTGTCTGGAAAGGCGCGGGTGAGGGGGCGCTGTTTTCAAGCGGTGCGTCGTACCTCCTTACCCCAGCCCTCTCCCCATGGGAGAGGAGGCTCTCTTACATCGCGGCTACCACTGACGGATACGGCGGGGTTTATCAATGAACCCGTCGAAACGTCTGTCGCGCTTCAATCTCATCTCGCTCGCGCTCGGCTTCGCTTTCCTGTATCTGCCGATCGTTATTCTCGTGATCTATTCATTCAACGCCTCGCGGCTGGTGACGGTGTGGGGCGGCTGGTCGCTGCGCTGGTATTCTGAATTTTTCAACGACAGTGCGATGCTGTCCGCGGCTGCGATGAGTCTGCGGGTCGGCGTGGTCTCGGCGACGGCGGCGACAGTGCTTGGTACGCTCGCGGCGGTGGCTCTGGCACGCGGCGAAGGTTTTAGGGGGCGCACGCTGTTTTCCGGCATGCTGTACGCGCCGCTGGTGATGCCAGAAGTGATCACCGGATTGTCGTTGCTGCTGCTGTTTGTCGCGATCGATGCGGAGCGCGGGTTCTGGACGGTCACGATCGCGCATACCACGCTGACCATGTGCTTCGTCGCCGTGGTGGTGCAATCGCGGCTCGGATCGCTCGACCGCAGTCTTGAAGAAGCGGCGATGGACCTTGGCTGCGATCCGCTGCGCGCCTTCCTTAGCGTGACGCTGCCGCTGATCCTGCCGGCCATCGCTGCCGGCTGGATGCTGGCCTTTACGTTGTCGCTGGATGATCTGGTGATCGCGAGCTTCACCACCGGCCCCGGCTCGACCACGCTGCCGATCCGGATCTATTCGGAGGTCCGCCTCGGTGTGAAGCCCGAGATCAACGCGATCTGCACGCTGATCATCGGGCTGATTTCGGCGGTCATCATCGCCGCGTCGCTGGCTTCGAAACTGTCGAGCCGTCATGGCGAAAGCGCCGCGCCTTTGTGAACATCACGATGGCGATCGCAATTGCGGACGACCGAACGTCAGTTCGTGCGCGGCGTCTCGGACGCTGCGGGAGCGGCTGGCGTGGTTGCCTCAGGAGCCGCTTTCTGGCCGGTCAAACGCTCGATGACCGAGCGAACCGTGTCGCGCGTCTTGCGGTCTTTCACGGCATCGAGCAGCGGCGCCGACGCCGGAGACCGGCGGATCAGGCTTTCCGGATCGGGAAAGATCAGCGGATCGTCCCATGGTCCCTGGACCACGAAGGGCAGGTCGAAATTGCCGGCGCCCGCGGCCGTCGTCAGGCTTGCGACGCCCTTGAGGTCGTACTCGCGCGCAGGGACCGAGGCGGTGCCGGCGAGGGTGAGCCGCGCCGCAGGTCCCTCGATGCGCACATCGGTTGCGGTGGCGACGCCGTCCCTGAAATTCACGGCAACGTTCAGCTTGTCGAACGGCGTCTGGCCGCTGTGGAAATTGCCGCCGCCGGACAACGGCCGCCGTTCCAGCCGCTTCAGCAATTGTTCGACGTTGAACCCGCTGATGGCGCCGTCGTGTCCGGTCAGGAGCGCCGTGCCGTCCAGCGATTGTGCCAATCCGAACGGACTCGATCCCGTGGCTTCCAATGCGACATTCAGGTTGCCGCGCCCGGAGAGCTTGTTGGTGCCGAACAGATCGCTGGCACAGGCCTGCAGGTCGACGTCGATGAATTGAAACTGCGCCTTCACGGCGGCGGCGTCATCCGCGTGTGAGATGCCGAAAGATCCTTTGGCGATCCCGCCATACATTTGCGCTTCGCCGATGCTGAGCGCGAGCGTTCCATTGCGCAGGTTGGCGCCGAGCGCGGTCCGGCCGAGTTTGGTCGAACCAACGGTGACGTTCGCCGCCGATAGCCGCATGTCGAGGTCGGTGGTGGACAGGGCGTGCAGATCGAACAACTGCCTGTTCCAGTCCCGGGCGCCGCTTGCGAGCAGCCGGATGGTGGCGACGTAGGGTGTGAAATCGAGCGTACCGGCGGCCAGCGTCGCCTGCAGGGTCTGCCGTCCATTGTTGGCATAGGTCAGAACGCCTTCGGCGATATTGCCGTCGAGTTCGATATTGACGTTGGTCAACGCGACCGACGCGCCGACGACGTTGGCGCGCGCCTTCAAGGCGAAGCGGCCAAATCCGCCGCTGCCGGGCGGGGGCTGTCCTGCCCAGCGCAGCGCGTTGCGCAGCGACATGCTGTCGGCGGTCAGCGTGCCTTCCATCATCAGGCTGGTCCGGTTCGCGACGGTGCCGTCGAATGCGAATTTCAGCGGCGCGCTGGCGACCCTTGCCTTGAGGCCGGACCGCTCGCCGGACAGTGCCGCCAGAAAATCGCTGACGCTGATGCTGCCGTCGACGCGTTCGCCGCGCCAGTCGAACTGCCCGGTTGCGGCAAACGAGCGCGAGATCGATGGCCATGCCAACGACAGGTCGATATCGCCAAGGTTTTCGCTGACTTGGTTGGCGGTGTCTTCGTAGCTGAGTTCGCCGTCCTGGATCCGGATTTCCGAAAACGACACCGGGCTGTCGGCGCCGGGCTTCATGGTTCGCGCGATGGTTTCCACGAACGGGGTCCAGTTGCTCTGACCGTCGGCGGCGCGTGTCACCTTGATATGAGGGCGCAGCATCATGACGTCGGCGATCTGAAAGCGCTGCATCAGCAGCGGCAGCAGATGCAGATTGGCGGTCAGCACATCGACGCTGAGCGCGGGGTCATCCGCGTTGCTGCCCTTGAGGCGGACGTCATGGAACGAGACGTAGCTGCCGGGAAAAACCGAGACGTCGATCTGGCCATCGACGACGAAGTCGAGGCCCGTCACCGCGCGAATCTGCGCTTCCACAGCCTCGCGCAAGGCGTCGCGATCGAGCAGCCAAGACATGGCGATCAGCCCGATCAGCGCAGCCCCCAGAAATGCCGCAACCGGCATTCCCAGGCGCTTCATTCCTTGGGCCATCGACAATGACATATCCGAGATTGGTTGACGTTCAACGAGCGGGCCGGTCACCGGGGCCGCTGGCCCGCAACTTGATTGGTTTTCTTGACGCTTTCAAGGCCATAGGGAGCAGCAAAGGGCAGCAATACCTCCGATTGACGGCCTGCGAAGATTTCGCCTAATACTCCGCTGGTACCGTATCGGCGCACTGGAAATCGGCGCCTCCCTCCATCAGGTCGCACCCATGAAAAAGGTCTATCCCGACGCCAAATCGGCCCTCGACGGCATTCTCAAGGACGGCATGATGATCATGTCCGGCGGCTTTGGCTTGTGCGGCATCGCCGAAACGCTGTCGGACGCCATTCGCGACGCCGGCGTGAAGAACCTGACCGTCGTCTCCAACAACGCCGGTGTCGATGGCATCGGTTTGAGCCGCCTGCTGGAGACGCGCCAGATCAAGAAAATGATCTCGTCCTACGTCGGCGAGAACAAGCTGTTCGCCCAGCAATTCCTCGCCGGCGAACTGGAACTGGAATTCAATCCGCAGGGTACGCTGGCCGAGCGCATCCGCGCCGGCGGCGCCGGCATTCCGGCGTTCTACACTAAGACCGGCGTCGGCACGCTGATTGCCGAAGGCAAGGAAGTGAAAGAATTCGACGGCCAGAAGTATCTGATGGAGCGCGGGCTGTTCGCTGATCTTGCGATCGTCCACGCCTGGAAGGGCGATACCGCCGGCAATCTGGTCTATCGCAAGACCGCGCGAAACTTCAATCCGATGATGGCGACCGCTGCGAAGGTCACGGTCGCGGAAGTCGAGCACCTCGTTCCCGCGGGCGAGATCGACCCCGATCACATCCACACGCCCGGCATCTTCGTGAAGCGCATCGTCGAGGTGGGTACCGCCAAGAAACGCATCGAATTCCGCAACACCCGTCCGCGTCCGGCGGCATGATCCCGAAAAGTGGTCTTCCGGTTTTTGGAACAGATCACACGGCAATGAAATGATCGCCGAACCGATTGGCGAAATTGGATAAGAACAGGAGCCCCGATGGCCTGGACCCGTGAGCAGATGGCAGCGCGCGCCGCCAAGGAATTGCGCGATGGCTTTTACGTCAATCTCGGCATCGGTATTCCGACGCTGGTCTCGAACTTCATCCCTGACGGCATCGACGTGAACCTGCAGAGCGAGAACGGCATGCTCGGCATGGGGCCGTTTCCGTACGAAGGCGAGGAAGATCCCGACCTCATCAACGCGGGCAAGCAGACGGTGAGCGAGTTGCCGTCGACCAGCTACTTCTCCAGCGCCGAGTCCTTCGGCATGGTGCGCGGCGGCCACATCGATCTGTCGATCCTCGGCGCGATGCAGGTGGCGCAGAACGGCGACCTCGCCAACTGGATGATCCCCGGCAAGATGGTGAAGGGCATGGGCGGCGCGATGGATCTCGTCGCCGGCGTCAAGCGCGTCGT
>JBEPUM010000275.1:0-4530 GCA_041691515.1 Pseudomonadota bacterium
CGAAGGAATTCCGCATCGTCGGGGTCTATCCCGGTCATCCCTTCCGCGCGACATTCAGCGAAACAGCGGATTAAAGGCCGGCCTACGCCGCGCGAGATGCGCGGCTCCTCAGGATGACGATGCACGCACGACTCTGCTTCTGGCTACGCCGCCGCCCTTTTGCTGAGCCCAAATGCATCCGCCAGCAAATCATACGATTTCTTTCGCGCGCCGTGATCGTAAACCGCCGTGATGACCATCAGTTCATCCGGCCGGCTGGCGTCGATCATTGGCTGCAATTTCTGCATCACCGTCGCAGGACTTCCAACGAACAGCCGTGACCGGTTGCGCGCGACCGACGCCCGTTCGCTCTCGGTGTAGGGATAGGCCAGCGACTCTTCGACACTCGGCAGCGGCGCATATTGGCCGCGATCACGCCGCAAGCGATTGAGGTCGGCTGACGACGCCAGCCGCTCCGCCTCGTCGTCCGTATCGGCAACGATCGCGGCTACCGCGAGGATCGCATGCGGTGTGCCGCGCCAGCGCGACGGAGTGAACCGATTGCGATAGTTCATCATCGCCTCGACAGCATCATGCGAGGCGAAATGATGCGCGAACGCAAAGCCCATGCCGAGTTGTGCCGACAGCTCGGCGCTGTAGTCGCTGGATCCAAGCAGCCAGATCGGCGGCAGCGGGGTATCGTTCGGCATCGCCATCACGTTGTTATAGGGATGCCCTTCCGGAAACTCGCGGGTCTCCCACAGCATCAGCTCATGCAGCCGCTCTAGAAAGTCATCGCCCTCGCGGCGATCGAGCCGGCTGCGGAGGGCGTAGGCTGTGGCACCGTCGGTGCCGGGCGCGCGGCCCAGGCCGAGATCGACCCGGCCGGGAAACAGCGCCTCCAGCATCTTAAACTGCTCGGCGACAACCAGCGGGGCATGATTGGGCAGCATGACGCCGCCAGACCCGACCCGGATTTGCTGTGTCGCTGCTGCGATCTGACCAATCATGATGGCCGGCACGGGGCTCGCGACCGACGACAGGTTGTGATGCTCGGCCACCCAATAGCGGACGTAACCAAGCCGATCGACGTGGTGGGCCAGATCGATGCTGTTGCGCAGCGCCTTGGCGGGCGGGGTGCCGGTCGTGACGACCGACAGGTCGAGAACTGAAAGAGGAGGCATAGACTTAAGCTAGTGCGTGTTCCGGCACCGGCAAAGGCCGATCCCGCAGATCAGCGGCGTGCTGATCGGCGGAGCCGCGCCGAATGAATAACGAATGACTTGATTGTGGGCTATAATCATCTAATCGCGATAAAATCTATTATAGCCCACTTCGGGTTAATTTATTACCATTATGATATATATACATTATATTCCAAATCAATCTGCCCACTCAATGAACATAATAACGTCTAGTACTGCGCTATTTCGGATTATTGGGCAAATTCCCATACCAATAGAGTGCTGGATGGGCTGTTTTGCTGGACGGTATTGACCTATTTTCACGTTAACCGGCCGGGCGGAGCCGGAAACCGCCTCAGGCGAATCCCAGATAGCGAAGCGGCGGCTTCAGTGCCAATCGAGTGGAGTTACCGAGTGATGACCGACGTTTTGTCTCCAGCGCACAACGCCCATGCCGCGCAAAAACGCCCGGCCATTTCCTTCGAATTCTTCCCGCCCAAGACCGAGGAGATGGAACGCAATCTGTGGGACACCATTACCCGCCTCGCACCGCTTGCTCCCAATTTTGTTTCCGTCACTTACGGCGCCGGCGGATCGACGCGCGAACGAACCCATTCAACAATCGCCCGCCTCTTGTCCGAGACCAATCTTCTACCAGCTGCGCACCTGACTTGCGTCGGCGCGGCGCGTGGGGAAATCGACGAGATCGTCAGCCGCTATCACGAGGTCGGTGTCCGCCACATCGTGGCGCTGCGCGGAGATCCGCCGGGCGGCATCGGCACAGCCTATACCACCCATCCCGATGGCTACCGCAGTTCGGCGGATCTGGTCGCCAGCATCAAGCGGCGATACGGCGACATTGAAATTTCAGTCTCAGCATACCCCGAGAAGCATCCGGAAAGCCGTGACCTCGATGCCGATATCGACGTCCTCAAGGCGAAGGTAGATGCCGGCG
The DNA here is from genome assembly GCA_041691515.1 of Pseudomonadota bacterium. Classification (GTDB taxonomy): domain Bacteria; phylum Pseudomonadota; class Alphaproteobacteria; order Rhizobiales; family Xanthobacteraceae; genus Nitrobacter. The sequence goes on from JBEPUM010000275.1 coordinate 2,119, forward strand.
CCACCCGGGCCATTACCCAGGTATTTTTCGACAACGATCTCTACCTTCGTTACCTCGATCGGGTTCGGGCGCGCGGCATCGATATTCCGATCGTGCCCGGCATCATGCCCATGCACAACTTCAAGCAGGCAAGAGCCTTCGTGACCAAGGCCGGCACCACCGTGCCGCCATGGCTCGCCGAAAAGTTCGAAGGTCTCGACGACGACCCGGAAACACGCAAGCTGGTCGCGGCGACGGTCGCCGCCGGTCAGGTGCAGAAGCTGGCCAAGCGCGGCATCGATACCTTCCATTTCTACACCATGAACCGCGCCGACCTCGTATTCGCCATCTCTCACCTGCTCGGCATCCGGCCGAACGCTGCGCAGAAGGCTGCTTAGTTTCTGTTCCGTCATGCCCGGCCTTGTGCCGGGCATCCACGTCTTGGCGGCAGGTGTATTTGAAGACGTGGATGGCCGGGACGAGCCCGGCCATGACACAAGCAAGGTAATAGCGTGACCAAGATGACTTCATCCATCGCCGGCAAATTCCGAAACCTCGCGCGCGAACGTATCCTCGTGCTCGACGGCGCCATGGGCACCATGATCCAGGCTCTCGAATATGACGAGGCCGCCTTTCGTGGCGGACGGTTCAAGGATTTTCACCGCGACGTGCGCGGCAACAACGACCTTTTGATTATCACGCAGCCAGAGGCAATCGTGGATATCCACGCGGCCTATCTGCGCGCAGGCGCCGACATCGTCGCCACCAATACCTTTTCATCGACCTCGATCGCGCAGGCCGACTACGAGATGTCGGACCTCGCCTACGAGCTCAACCGCGACGGCGCAAAGCTCGCCCGCGCCGCCGCCGAACGGGTCACGGCCGAGGACGGCAAGCCGCGCTTCGTCGCCGGCGCGCTTGGCCCCACCAACCGCACCGCCTCGATTTCTCCGGATGTCTCAAACCCCGGCTATCGCGCAGTCACCTTCGACGACCTGCGCAAGTCCTATGGCGAGCAGATCAATGGCCTGCTCGACGGCGGCGCCGATCTGCTGCTGGTCGAGACGATCTTCGACACCCTGAACGCCAAGGCCGCCCTTTACGCGATCTCGGAGATTTGCGAGCAGCGCGGCATCGACGTGCCCGTAATGATTTCCGGTACCATTACCGACAAATCCGGACGCCTGCTGTCAGGACAGTTGCCGGAAGCGTTCTGGAATTCAGTGCGCCACGCCAAGCCGATCACGGTCGGTTTCAACTGCGCGCTCGGAGCCGAAGATCTGCGCGCCCACATCGCCGATATCGGCCATGTCGCCGATACGCTGGTCTGTGCCTATCCGAACGCCGGCTTGCCCAACGAATTCGGCCAGTACGACGAAAGCCCAGAATATATGGCGCGGCTGATCGGCGAATTCGCCGCCAGCGGCCTCGTCAATATCGTCGGCGGCTGCTGCGGCACCACGCCGGACCATATCGCGGCCATCGCCGCCGCGGTCGCGCCGCACAAGCCACGCGTCGTTCCCGAGATCGAACCGCGACTGCGGCTGTCCGGCCTCGAACCGTTCACGCTCACCTCAGACATCCCGTTCGTCAATGTCGGCGAACGCACCAACGTCACGGGCTCCGCGCGTTTCCGCAAGCTGATCAAGGCCGGCGACTATACCGCTGCGCTGCAGGTCGCCCGCGACCAGGTCGAGAACGGCGCGCAGATCATCGACGTCAACATGGACGAAGGCCTGCTGGATTCGGAAGCTGCGATGGTGACGTTCCTCAACCTTGTCGCCTCCGAGCCGGATATCGCGCGTGTCCCCATCATGGTGGACTCCTCGAAATTCGTGGTGATCGAGGCCGGCCTGAAGTGCATTCAGGGCAAGCCGGTGGTCAACTCGATCTCCATGAAGGAGGGCGAGGAGAAATTCATCCACGAGGCAACGATTGCGCGACGCCACGGCGCCGCCGTGGTGGTGATGGCGTTTGACGAGGTCGGGCAGGCCGACACTTTTCAGCGCAAGACTGAAATCTGCAAACGCGCTTACGACATTCTGGTCGGCCAGCTCAATTTCCCGCCGGAAGACATCATCTTCGATCCAAATATCTTCGCGATCGCAACCGGCCTTGAGGAGCACAACAATTACGGCGTCGATTTCATCGATGCGACGCGCTGGATCCGCCAGAACTTAGCCCACGCCCATATCTCGGGTGGCGTCTCCAACCTGTCGTTCTCGTTCCGCGGCAACGAGCCGGTGCGCGAAGCAATGCACGCGGTATTTCTGTATCACGCCATCAAGGCCGGCATGGACATGGGCATCGTCAATGCCGGGCAGATGATTGTCTATGACGACATCGATCCCGAACTGCGGCAGACCTGCGAAGACGTCATCCTCAACCGCGATCCCGGCGCATCCGAACGGTTGCTCCAACTGGCGGAGAAAT
>JBEPUM010000276.1:0-4516 GCA_041691515.1 Pseudomonadota bacterium
ATGTGGCAAGTCGCCTTTTTCGGGAGCGCGGCTTTGACGGCATCGGCCTTAAGGACTTGATGAAGGGGGCGGGGCTGACCCAAGGCGCGTTTTACAAGCAGTTTGCGTCAAAGGAGGACTTGGCAGCACAGGCGTCCGAGCGGGCATTGGAAAGCGCCTCGCATCGATGGTCGGCGGCGGCAGCGAAAAATCCTGAGGATCCGCTTGGTGCGGTGATCGCGTTCTATTTGAGCACGGGGCACCGCGACGAAAAGATGGACGGCTGTCCCATCGTGGCACTCGGCTCAGATGCAGCCAGGCAGGGAACCGACGTGAAAGCGTCGTTTGAATCCGGGATCAAGGCACATCTCGAAATCCTCAGCCGTTTGATTACCGAAATCGAAGGAGACGAGACCGACGGCGAGGAGTCGGATGACGAGGCCATGGCCATTCTCTCGACGATGGTTGGTGCTGTGTTGCTGTCGCGGGCCGTCAACAGCAAGCGACTGTCGAAGCGGTTTCTGCAAGCGGCCACAGTTGCTGTTCTGGCGAGGTCGTCCGCCCTCCAAGCGCAACACGGACGCACTCGATGACGAGTTCCGCGCTTTCAATCGTGCAAATAGCGCCTTCCGAGCGCCGGATGACTGGAGGAATCCTGTTTCTGCTCGCCGGTCTCGCTGCCCTCGGTACGCTTGCCACCAATATTATTCTGCCTTCCTTTCCACGGATTGGCGCGAGCCTTGGCGTTTCTTCGCGAGAACTTGGCTTGACGTTGAGTAGCTTCTTCGTTGCCTTCGCGTTTGGCCAGCTTTTGGTCGGACCGCTCTCCGACCGCTTCGGCCGCAAATGGCTGGTGTTAATCGGTCTGGCCGTCTTTGCCGCCGGCAGTGTCCTTTGTGCCTTCGCCGACACGTTGGCCTTCCTGGTCCTCGGCCGCGTCATTCAAGCGATTGGGGCTTGCGCCGCCTCGGTGCTGTCGCGCGCCATCGCACGTGACTTGTTCGACGGCGGGGCGCTCGCTCGGGCTTTGGCGCTGACCATGATTGCGGGAGCGGCTGCACCGGGTTTTTCGCCTCTACTTGGAAGTGCGCTTGACGGCCTGTTCGGTTGGCGGATCACCTTCCTTGTCGTTGCAGCGTTTGGCGTAATGCTCGCTCTGCACTATTCGGCGCGTGTCGGCGAAACGCTTCCAGCCAACCGCAGGGCATCTCAGCCGGCGTCGGCCGTGGCATCAGCCTATGGGCGTCTGGCTATCGACCGGCGCTTTCTCCTGCCGGGTCTTTCTGTGAGCCTTGTCATCGGCGGACTTTTCACCTTCTTCGCTGCGGCGCCTGCCATCCTGATGAGCGAGCTGGGCCTTACCCCCTTTCAACTTGCAATATCCTTTGCGACAACAGTTCTGATCGTCTTCGCAGCCGGGTTTCTTGCGCCACGCCTGGCTGATCGCTGGAGCCAGCGTATTGTTGGCATGATCGGCCTCGTCATTGCGCTCTGCGGCAGCCTCTGCCTGTTCGCGTTCGCCGCAGCTCCGGCGCTCAGGCCATTCACCGCAGCCATCGCGCTGTATCTGCTTGGCATGGGATTGATAAATCCACTCGGCTCCGCGATTGCGCTCCATCCGTTCGGCCGACAGGCCGGGTTGGCTTCCGCGCTGCTTGGCTTCCTTCAGATGGCGTGCGCGGCCGTCGGTGCGTCGCTTGCGAGCGTTCTGCCATTTTCACCATTCGCTTCACTGGCCGTCATTCTAACGGCGAGCTCAACGCTTGCGTTGGTAGCCTTTCTCCCTGTTGCGTTGCGTCAACCCCGAGCGGAGATGGGCAGCATTGGCGGCGTAACGAAATCGAAAGGAGAATAGATGCGGCGGATTGTTGTTACAGGAATGGGTGCGGTTACACCTCTTGCCGTAGGTGTTGAAGCCTCTTGGTCGCGCCTGCTCGCGGGTCGCTCTGGCATCCGCACGCTTCCGGACGACGTAGTTGGAAGTCTGCCGGCGAAAGTCGGCGGTAGGGTCCTGTCTTTGGAAGAAGATCCGGAAGCTGGTTTCGATCCGAATGCCGTGATGGCGCCGAAGGATCAGCGCAAGGTAGATCGGTTTATTCTCTTTGCGTTGGCAGCGGCAGAAGAGGCGCTTGCGCAAGCAAGCTGGAAGCCCCTTTCGGAAACGGATCGCTTGCGCACAGCCACGATCATCGCATCAGGCATCGGCGGGTTTCCCGCCATCACCGAGGCGGTACGCACGGTCGACCAGCGTGGTGTCCGGCGCCTATCGCCATTTACAATACCATCGTTCCTGGTGAACCTCGCGGCAGGCCACGTCTCTATCCGCCACGGCTTTAAAGGCCCACTAGGCGCCCCGGTGACGGCCTGTGCGGCCGGCATCCAGGCGATCGGCGATGCGGTTCGTCTTATCCGCGCCAATGAAGCTGACATCGCCGTGTGTGGTGGAACTGAAGCATGCATGAATATCGTCAGCCTTGGTGGTTTCGCTGCCGCTCGCGCTCTTTCGACCGGCTTCAATGAGACGCCGGCTCAAGCTTCGCGACCTTTCGACGTGGCGCGGGACGGCTTCGTCATGGGCGAGGGAGCCGGTGTCCTGGTCATCGAAGAGTTGGGCCACGCGCTGGCCCGTGGCGCAAGGCCGCTTGCCGAGTTCGCCGGCTACGGAACGACCTCCGACGCTCATCATGTTACTTCCGGTCCTGAAGACGGTGACGGTGCTCGCCGGGCCATGGAGATAGCAATCGCCCAAGCCGGTATTTCGCCGCACCAAGTTCGTCATCTCAATGCGCACGCGACATCCACACCAGTCGGCGATCTCGGAGAAATCGAGGCGGTCAAAAGTGTCTTTGGTACCGATGGCGCAATTGCTGTCAGTGCAACGAAGTCGGCGACCGGACACCTGCTCGGGGCCGCTGCCGGGCTTGGAGCCATTTTCGCAATCCAAGCGCTCCGGGACCAGATGGCGCCGCCGACCCTCAACTTGAACACTCCCGATCCGGCCGGCAACGGCATCAACTTCGTCGCAAACCAGGCCCGGCCATTGGAGACGAATTATGCGATCTGCAATGGCTTCGGCTTCGGTGGAGTCAATGCGAGCGCGTTATTCCGACGCTGGACGGACAAGCCGTCCGACACTAGCGCCGGACCGTCCCGTGATTGAAGCCTTTTCGTGCCTGCTTTTTCCAGCGCCCATTATATAAATGACGGAGAGAACGATGACGAAAGACTCGCTGAGCTCGGTAACAAGAGCTCGCGTTGCAAAAATTACAACGAACAGCTTCGCCGGGAAACGAGCTCTAGTCACAGGAGCATCGAGTGGCCTCGGCCTTGAATTTGCAGATCTATTGGCAGCGCAGAAGGTCAATCTCGTATTGGTGGCGCGCCGACGGGACCCGATGGAAAAGCTTGCCTCTGATCTGCGCAGCAAATACGGGGTGGATGTGCTCGTCGAGGCGATCGATCTTGCCTCGCCCGGCGCTGCGAGCCGTCTAAAAAGCGATTTCGACGCGAGGTCGGTGGTGATCGATATCTTGGTCAACAATGCCGGATATGGCCTGAACGGAGATTTTCTCGAAACGCCGAGCGAGCGCACCGCAGACATGATCCAGCTCAACATCACAACGCTCACCGAGCTCACCTATCTCTTTGGTCGCGATATGGCTACGCGAGGATCGGGACACATCCTTCTCGTCTCTAGCCTCTTGGCCTTCCAGGCCGTCCCCGGCTACGCGGCCTATGCGGCGACAAAGGCTTATGTGCTCGCTCTTGGCGAGGCCTTGCACGATGAGCTCCGCGCGCACGGGGTGGCCGTGACCAGCCTTTGCCCCGGTCACACCGCGACGAGTTTCGATGCGGCAGCCGGCGCGACCGCCTCACCCTTGTTGCGTCTGCTCACGATGAAGCCGCGTCCGGTCGCAGCGAGCGGTATCCGGGCGCTCATAGCAGGAAAGGCCCTGGTCGTCGCAGGCTTGTCCAACAAGATGGCCGCATTTTCAAACCGTCTGACGCCGCGACCAATGCAAAGGGCCATAATGAAAAAAATAATGGGGCCATAGAGACGTTCTGGAACATCTAACCGCAGCTCTTGGATGCTGCGGAATCGGTATCGGAGCCGTGATCGGAATCTCGGCGAGCCGTCCGTATGCGTACGGTCCGATAGGCACCCGCCCAGCTTTCGATCGACATCGTGTGACCAAGCTTTCTCCACTCGGAGGCGATTTTCCTCTAGATTGCTTACTCGCTGGAACCAGGCCAGCCCGAGCTCGAAGTCCACGCGCGCATAGGTGTGGGTACGGCGACCATCGGTCGAGCATCTGGGTTGCGACGATCACCGGTTTCCGATCAGACGGCGACACCAGATCAATTTCTTCTGGCGACCGGGCACATCGCCGATGTTTGCATCAGCAAGACGGAATCCGGTTCGCTGCAAACTCAACGGACTTCTGCAAATGCCAGAAGCAGACCTCGAGAATGTGCTCGTGATGTAGTCGAAAAGTCAGAGTTGAACGATTTAACTATTCATTCCCTGAATGGCTTC
>JBEPUM010000277.1:0-4515 GCA_041691515.1 Pseudomonadota bacterium
TGCTCGCGCATCAGCGGCGGCGCACGCAGCGGCAGCGCGCGGCTGGCATCGGGGATCGGGCTGAATGCGGAGTAGTAGACGCGCTTGAGATTGTAGGAGCCATAGAGGTTGGCGCTGGTCGCGAGAATGGTCTGGTCGGACGCCGCGTCGGCGCCGACGATCATCTGCGTGCTTTGTCCGGCGGGGGCAAAGCGCGGGGCTTTCACCCGCGATTTGGCCTCGGCCTTTTTTGCTTCCTTGGCTTCGTCAAGCCTGAGCCGCAGCCGCCCCATGGTGCGGCGGATGGCGCGCACGTCCTTTTCAGGTGCGTAGATTTTCAGACTTTCTTCCTCGGGCATCTCGATATTGATCGAGAGGCGATCGGCATATTTGCCGGCCTCCGTGATCAGCGCGTCGTCGGCCTCGGGAATGGTCTTGAGATGAATGTAGCCGCGGAAGCGATGCTCCTCGCGCAACTTTCGTGCAACGGCGACAACCTGCTCCATGGTGTAGTCGGCGCTGCGGATGATGCCGGAGGAGAGAAACAGCCCTTCGATGTAATTGCGTCGATAGAAGTCGATGGTCAGCTTCACCACTTCGTCGATGGTGAAACGGGCACGCGGCACGTTCGACGAGGCGCGATTGACGCAATAGAGGCAATCGTAGTTGCAGGCGTTGGTCAGCAGCACCTTGAGCAGCGAAATGCATCGGCCGTCCGGTGCATAGGAATGGCAGATACCCATGCCGGGCGTGGTGGAGCCGAGACCCTTTCCGTCGCGGCTGTCGCGCTTTTCGGTGCCGCTGGAGGCGCAGGAGGCATCGTATTTCGCGGCGTCTGCCAGGATTTCCAGCTTGCGTTGTACGTCCATGCCTCGAATCCCTTTGATTCCGCTCATGAAAATTTTTGCCGTCGGAAGCTGATTGACTCTTCGTCGTGGTCAGCTTTTATATAGAACATATCGTGAACAATCGAGCCAGTGAATGGTTCTGCTGTCACGAACTTTTTGATCTCGGACAGGACGGAGAGCGGCGCATGAGCGAGGTGCATGCACGCACAGGAACGCTTGCGCGCTTGCGCAATGACGTAGCGCGCATCGAAGCGGGCACGACCACGGATACGCCTGCCCGGGTAACGCTTGGCCATGACGAAGCGGATGCGGTGCTGCAGGGCGGTCTCGCGCGTGGCGCCGTGCACGAGGTGTTCGCAGAAGGGCGGCAGAGTGCCGCGGCGACGGGCTTCATCGCAGGGCTGGCGCAGCGCATCGGCGCGGGCAAGCCGTTACTCTGGGTGCGGCAGGACTTTGCCGCGATCGAATCCGGCGCGCTGTCGATGCGCGGCTGGCGTGAGTTTGGGCTCGATCCGCGATTGCTGGTGACAGTGCGTGTATCAGATGTGGAAAGCGCATTGCGGACCGCGGCCGATGCGCTGGTCTGCGATGCGCTGGGGGCTGTCGTCATGGAGATCTGGGGCGAGACCCGTCATCTCGATCTCGTCGCCAGCCGGCGGTTGTCTTTGGCGGCCCGCGCTTCAGGCGTCGCCGGGTTGCTGTTGCGGGTGGCCGCAGTGCCGCAACCTTCGACGGCGGAGACGCGATGGATCGTGCGCGCGGCGCGCTCGCCGCCCGGCGCGGCGTGGCAGGCATGGGGCGCGCCTGTCTTCGACACGCAGCTCGTTCGCAATCGTCATGGCCTTGTTGGCCAGTGGATCATGGAATGGAAATGTGATGAGTGCCTTTTCCGTGAAGTCTCGTTCCATCGTGAGGCGGCGCATCCTCAGCCTGTGGCTGCCGCGCCTGCCAACCGACCGCATCAAGCGGCAGTTGTTCCGCTCCGGCGGGCGGGATAGCGACCAGCCCTGCATCGTCGTTGCGAAACTCCACAACGCGATGGTTACCTCCGCGCTAAATGACGCGGCTGCGCATCTCGGTCTTGAGGTCGGCTTGCCGCTCGCCAATGCCCGCGCTGTTTGTCCCGACATCGCCGTGTTCGATGCCGACGAGACCGCGGATGCGCAGACATTGAACGATATCGCCGACTGGTGCGACCGTTTCACGCCGCTGGTAGCGCTCGATCCACCATATGGCCTGTTTCTGGATATCACCGGCTGCGCGCATCTGTTCGGCGGCGAAACGGCGTTGATGAAGCAGCTTTGCGGCGCGCTGATCCGGCAAGGCTTTATCGTCAGTGCGGCGATTGCGGGCACGCCGGTTTGCGCGCGCGCGCTGACGCGTCACGTCCATGGCCGGATTGTCGCCGACGGCGGCGAGGCCGAAGCCGTCGCGCCGCTGCCGGTGTTTACGCTCGGCGCCGATGAGGCGATCACGCGCGGGCTGCGCCGCGCCGGACTGAAGACCATCGGCGATGTCGCCGTGCGCGGCCGCCATGAGATCGCAGCGCGCTTCGGTACAGCTTTCACGGCGCTGCTGGAGCAGGCGCTGGGGCAGGGCGATGCGCCGATCAATCCGCGCAAGCCACCGCCGGATTATATTGTCGAGAAGCGTTTCGCCGAACCGATCGCGACTGATGGCGTGATCGCGATGACGCTAACAAGCCTCTCGCGCATGCTCATCGCCGCGATGGAAAAGCAGGGCAACGGCGCCCGACGGCTGGAAGCGAGTTTTTTCCGCACCGATGGCGCGGTGCGCGTGATCGCGGTCGAGACCGGCCACCCTGTCACGCGCGTTGACATCATCGATCGGCTGTTCCGCGATCGGCTCGATGCGCTGGCCGATCCGCTCGATCCCGGCTTTGGCTTCGATCTGGTGCGGCTATCTGCCGTGCGCACCGATCTGGTTGTGCAGGAGCAGCGCGACCTCGATTCCAATGTGCATGACAATGACGAACTGTCTGCACTGATCGACCGTATCGCCGCGCGCATCGGTGCGCGCCGTATCGTGGTGCATTTGCCGCAGGACACTCACATTCCCGAACGCGCGGTGCTACCTGTATCGGCGCAACATCATCTCGCGTCGGCGATGCTTGCCGAATGGCCTGCGCGCACTGAGAGCGAACCGCCGCTGCGGCCGCTGAGGCTGTTCGCGCGGCCGGAACCGATCGATGTGGCTCTGGTCGAGGTGCCCGACAAACCGCCACGATATTTCACATGGCGGCGTGCGGCTCATACGGTGGTTCGCGTCGAAGGGCCTGAACGCATTGCGATGGAGTGGTGGCGCACGCAGGAGCCGATGCCGACGCGGGATTACTTTCGCGTCGAAGACGAAACGGGATTGCGGTTCTGGCTTTATCGTGACGGTCTTTATGATGAAGTCGTCGATGAGGGCGGGACAGCCGCGCCACCAAAGTGGTTCGTGCACGGGCTGTTTGCATGAAACATCCGCGCGATATCTCTGTCTACGCCGAAATCGGTATCACCACCAATTTCTCGTTCCTGCGCGGGGGATCGCATCCGCAGGACTATGTGCATCAGGCCAGCGAATTGCGGCTGCCCGTCATCGGGATCGCCGACTGCAACACGATGGCCGGCGTGGTGCGCGCCTATAAGGAATTGGAGAATCCCGACGTCCTGCATAAACCGCGGTTGCTGGTCGGCGCTCGTCTCGTTTTTATCGATGGCACGCCGGACATCCTGGTTTATCCGCGCGACCGCGAAGCCTATGGCCGCCTCTGTCAGTTGCTGACGCGCGGCAAGCGGGCGGCGGAGAAGGGCGAGTGCCATCTGAAGCTGGATGATCTCGTGGAATTTTCCGAAGGGCAGCTTCTCGCGCTGACATTGCCGCATCGTTTTGAGAAGGCGAAGGTGCTGAAGGTGCTGGATCGATTACAGCGCAGCCGCGCGGAAGGCGTCTGGCTCGCGGCGAGCCTGCTGTATCGCGGCGACGATGTCCGCCGCCTTGCCCGGCTTGACCGGATCGCCGTCACCGCCCGCGTACCGCTACTGGCGACCAATGAGGTGCTGTATCATCACCCCGCACGGCGTCCGCTGCAGGATATTCTCACCTGCATTCGCGAGAAAGCGACGGTTCATACGATCGGCAAGAAGCTGGAAGCCAATGCCGAACGATATCTCAAACCTGCGGATGAGATGGCGCGGCTGTTTCGCGATCTGCCGGAAGCGATGGTGGAAACCATGCGCTTCGCCGATCGCATCACGTTCACGCTCGATCAGCTCAGATATCAGTATCCCGACGAACCAGTGCCGCCGGGCAAGACGGCGCAAGGCCATCTTGAGGATTTGACGTGGGCCGGTGTCGCGACATATTTTCCGGAAGGCATCGATGAGGCGTTGCGTGCTGTACTGCGCAAGGAGCTCGATCTGATCGCCGAACTTCAATACGCGCACTATTTTCTCACCGTGAACGACATCGTGCAGTGGGCGCGCAGCCAGAACATCCTGTGCCAGGGGCGCGGCTCGGCGGCAAATTCCGCGGTCTGTTACGTGCTTGGCATCACCTCAGTGAGCCCGGCCAGTACCGATCTGCTGTTCGAGCGTTTCATTTCCAAGGAACGGCTGGAGCCGCCGGATATCGACGTCGATTTCGAGCACACCCGGCGCGAAGAGGTGATGCAGTATGTCTA
>JBEPUM010000278.1:0-4514 GCA_041691515.1 Pseudomonadota bacterium
CGCACCATCGACAGCCACATCAAGCGGCTGCGCAAGAAGTTCAAGGTCGTCGACGATGACTTCGAGATGATCGAAACCCTTTACGGCGTGGGCTACCGCTTCAAGGAAACCTGAACCGGATTCATCACAAAATCTGGTTTGCTAACTGACCTCCGCGCCGGACTGAAGTAGAGTCCGGCTCCGCCCACACTGTGGACGGATCGAGAGACAACCGGGCAGTTTTAGTCATTGCTTGATCGAACGCACCCTGATCCAGATCTGGATGCCGAGGACACCTCACAGGGCCTCGCGCCGGACACGTCTGCCGATCAGATCGATCCGGTGCCGCGCTGGCAGCGTCCGCTGCACTGGCTGCGCCGCGCCGGCCAGTTTCTTTTCACGCTCAGCTTTTCGAGCCTGACCCGCCGCATCGTATCGCTGAATCTGGCGGGCCTGATCGCGCTGGTCGCCAGCATCCTTTATCTCTCGCAGTTTCGCGCCGGGCTGATCGATGCGCGCGCACAGAGCCTGCTGGTACAGGGCGAGATCATCGCCGGAGCCATTGCCGCTTCGGCGACGGTCGAAACCAACACCATCACCATCGATCCCGACCGTCTGCTCGACCTGAAACCGGGCGAGACCTACGGCGCACCTGAAGAATCGTCCGGACTGGACTTTCCCATCAATCCGGAACGCGTGGCGCCAGTGCTGCGGAGGCTGATCTCGCCAACCAAGACCCGCGCCCGCATTTACGACCGCGACGGCGTGTTGATTCTGGATAGCCGCAATCTGTACGGCCGCGGCGACGTAATGCGCTTCGAACTACCGCCGCCGGCCAACGAGAAGCCGGGCTTCGTGCAGCGGGCAACAATCGCGGTTCGAACATGGCTCAACCGCGGAGACCTTCCGCTTTATCGCGAGCTCGGACCTGAGAACGGCAACGGCTATCAAGAGGTCCAGCAATCCCTCGACGGTCAGAAAAGCAGCATGGTGCGCATCAACGATCGCGGCGAGGTGATCGTCTCGGTCGCGGTGCCAGTGCAGCGCTTCCGTGCCGTGCGCGGCGCGCTGATGCTGTCCACCCAAGGCGACGATATCGACCAGATGGTTACCGCCGAACGTCTCGCGATTCTGAAGGTATTTGGAGTCGCCGCCGCCGTTATGATCATGCTGTCGCTGTTGCTGGCGAGCACGATCGCAGGCCCGGTGCGGCGGCTCGCCGACAGCGCGGAGCGCGTTCGCCGCCGCATCCAGACGCGCGTCGAGATTCCGGATTTCACCCGTCGTCGTGATGAAATCGGCCATCTGTCCGGGGCGTTGCGCGGCATGACCGATGCCCTCTACAGCCGCATCGAAGCGATCGAGACCTTCGCGGCCGACGTCTCCCACGAACTGAAAAATCCGCTGACGTCGCTGCGCTCTGCGGTGGAAACTCTGCCGCTTGCGAAGAACGAGAACAGCCGCAACCGTCTGCTTGAGGTGATCGGACATGACGTCCGCAGGCTTGATCGTCTGATCTCTGATATTTCCGACGCCAGCCGTCTCGATGCCGAGTTGCAGCGGCAGGATGTGGCCCCGGTCGACATCCGCCGCCTGCTGACCACGCTGACCTCGGTCGCCAATGAAACAAAGCTTGGCCACGATGTCGGCGTCGATGTCCGCTTTGAAAGCAATCGGCCGGATACGTTCTCGGTGCCGGGCCATGACTCGCGGCTCGGTCAGGTGATTTCCAACCTCCTGACCAATGCGCAATCGTTTTCCAAATCCGGCGGCCGCGTACGCATCGTGTGCCGCCGATTGAGATCCGAAATCGAGATTATCGTGGACGATGACGGACCGGGCATTCGGCCGGACGCGATGGAACGCGTGTTCGAGCGGTTTTACACGGACCGTCCACATCAGGGTTTTGGCCAGAACTCCGGTCTTGGCTTGTCGATCTCCAAGCAGATCATCGAAGCGCATCGCGGACGCATCTGGGCCGAGAACCGCCCGGGCCCTACCGATGCCAATGGCGACACGCGGATCGCAGGCGCACGCTTCCTGATCCGGTTGCCCGCGACATGACCGTGTCTTCCGGCCCGACGATGCATGCTTCCGCAGTGCTGGTGGGTGACTACGCCGTGCTGATCCGCGGCCCGTCCGGCGCCGGCAAGTCGCGCCTCGCCTTCGATCTCATCCTCGCCGGGCGCAGCGGTCAGATTCCCGCAGCAACGCTGGTCGGCGATGATCGCCTTCACCTAGAGCCGGTCGCCGACCGGCTGTTGGTAAGTCCGTCGCGCCAACTGGAGGGGCTGATCGAGATTCGCGGCCTCGGTATCCGCCGGTGCGCTTTTGTCGCGGGAGCGCCGGTCGGCGTGGTGATTGATCTCTGTGCAACCGATGCCGAACGCCTCCCCGCGCCCGAAGCGCTGCGAACGGTCATTTTCGGCATCGAACTGGCTCGACTCCCGGTCGCGGCCGGCTTTTCACCACTTCCGCTGGCTGTGGCCGCACTGACGACAATCCCGGGTTGCAGCAACGGACTGCCCTCAGCCGATTGCCTGAAGGAATTTGGTAACCATATAAGTCCCACTATCGTCACAGAATAGACCGGCGCAGCTTCCCGGGCAGACCTGCTTTCAGGGAAAAACGCACCACTTCCCCCTTGCACAAGGGCTCTGGATGGTCAAAGTGGCCCGTTCGTGCGGTGCACCAAAAGCACCCGCGAGGAGTTTTCAATGATTGGTCTGGTACTTGTGACCCATGGGCGCCTTGCCGACGAGTTCAAGGCAGCGCTCGAACACGTAATGGGTCCGCAAAAACAAATCGAAGCGATCACGATCGGCGCCGAAGACGATGCCGATCTGTGCCGAGGCGATATCATCGAAGCCGTCAACCGCGTCGACAGCGGCGATGGCGTTGCCATTCTCACCGACATGTTCGGAGGCACGCCCTCGAACCTCGCAATCTCCTGCATGAGCCGGCCGAAGGTCGAGGTGCTGGCAGGAATCAATCTTCCCATGCTGGTCAAGCTCGCCAAGGTGCGCGAAGAGCGCCCGTTGCCCGATGCCATCGCGATGGCGCAGGAAGCCGGACGCAAATACGTGACCATCGCCAGCCGGGTGCTTGCCGGAAAATGACGAGCGGGCCCGACGAGGCAGCGTCTTCAGGCGGCGCCTCCGCGCCCAACGCACCATCCGCTTCCGGCGCAGTGTCCCGCGAAATTCCGATCGTCAACAAGCGCGGCCTTCACGCGCGCGCATCCGCGAAGTTCGTGCAAATGGTCGAGCGCTTCAATGCCGACGTCACGGTGACTCGCAACGGTGAAAGCGTCGGCGGCAATTCGATCATGGGATTGATGATGCTTGCGGCCGGAATCGGCACGACAATCGTGGTCTCCGCGACCGGCCCCGAGGCCGAAGCTGCCGTCGCCGGGATTGCCGAGCTCGTCGGCAACAAATTCAACGAAGAAGAATAGCGCACCACGCTGGTCCCAAGACGCTTGGACCTCGAGGCCGCCGGAACAACCAAAAACGAGTTATTTTGCGCATTTTCCCGCTGTAAACCCGATTCCACTTTGCCTCAAAATGCCCAGATGCTATCCCGCGCCCCATGACAACCACTCCTATTTCAAACGTCCGCAACTTTTCCATTGTCGCCCATATCGATCATGGAAAATCGACGCTGGCCGACCGCCTGATCCAGATGACCGGCGGCCTGACCGATCGCGAAATGGCGGGCAAGGAGCAGGTGCTCGATTCGATGGATATCGAGCGCGAACGCGGCATCACCATCAAGGCGCAGACGGTACGCCTGAAATACCATGCCAAGGACGGCAAGGACTACATCTTCAACCTGATGGACACGCCCGGCCACGTCGACTTCGCCTACGAAGTCTCGCGCTCGTTGGCCGCCTGCGAAGGCGCGCTGCTGGTGGTCGATGCCAGCCAGGGCGTGGAAGCGCAGACGCTCGCCAACGTCTATCACGCCCTCGACGCCGGGCTTGAGATCGTTCCGGTGCTCAACAAGATCGACCTGCCGGCCGCAGAACCCGATCAGGTCAGGCAACAGATCGAGGACGTGATCGGCATCGACGCTTCCGACGCCGTGATGATTTCGGCGAAGACGGGTCTCGGTGTTGCCGACGTGTTGGAAGCCATCGTCACCCGCCTGCCACCGCCGAAGGGCGACCGCGACGCCACGCTGAAGGCGCTGCTGGTCGATAGCTGGTACGATGTCTATCTCGGCGTCGTCGTGCTCGTCCGCGTCGTCGATGGCGTCATGAAAAAGGGCCAGCGCATCCGCATGATGGGCACGTCAGCCGCCTATGACGTCGAGCGCGTCGGTTTCTTCACCCCGAAACTGACGCCATCGGACGAACTCGGCCCCGGCGAGATCGGCTTCATCACCGCCGCCATAAAAGAAGTCGCGGACACCCGCGTCGGCGACACCATCACCGACGATCGCAAGCCGATCACCGACATGCTGCCCGGCTTCAAGCCCGCCATTCCGGTGGTATTCTGCGGCCTGTTTCCGGTCGACGCCGACGATTTCGA
>JBEPUM010000279.1:0-4470 GCA_041691515.1 Pseudomonadota bacterium
GTGTATGTCGAGGGAATCTCCTCGATCGCGCCGGAAGATCTGCGCGCGGCTGATGAACTCGGTTTCCGCGTCAAGCTGCTCGGTGTCGCCGTGCGCACGGCAAAGGGAATCGAGCAGCGCGTGCATCCGACCATGGTGCCGAAGACGTCGTCGATCGCACAAGTGATGGGTGTCACCAATGCGGTAACCATCGATGGTGAAGGCATCCCGCCGATTACGCTGGTCGGTGCCGGCGCCGGGGGCGCTGCGACGGCGTCCGCCGTTATTGCAGATATCGCCGACGTTGCGCGGGGTATCCGCGCATTGCCGTTCGGCCGTCCAGCGGCCCGGTTGCGTGCGACCAAGAAAGCGCCGATGGAGCGCCATGAAGGCGGCTACTATATCAGGCTGATGGCGCGCGATCTCGCGGGCACCGCGGCGACCATCGCGACCCGGCTCGCGGAGCAGAAGATTTCGATTGAATCGATCGTCCAGCGCCATCCCGATGGAAAATTCGATGGCAATGGCGTGTCACGGAACGCATCGCCGGTCCCGGTGATTTTGATCACCTACGCGACGAGTGAAGATGCAATGCGCCGCGCGCTGCAGGCCGTGCAGGCGGACAAGGTCATCACCGGCCGTCCGCAGGTCATACGGATCGAGAAGAATTGAACGAATGAGCGCGCGGACGCGTTATGCCGCCGCGATGTCTGAGGGAGTTGAATACGATGCCGAAACACATTTCCGTTCCGCCGCAGCAATTGCTCGAGCGAATCCTGACGCTCGAAATTGTGCGCGTGACGGAGCGTGCGGCGGTGTCGGCTGCGCGGCTGCGCGGACGCGGCATGGAAAAGGCATCCGATCAGGCTGCGGTCGATGCCATGCGGCGCGAACTCAACAAGCTGCCGATCGACGGCACTGTCGTGATCGGCGAGGGCGAGATCGACGAGGCGCCGATGTTGTTCATCGGCGAGAAGGTCGGCAGCAAACACGGACCGAAGGTCGATATAGCTGTCGATCCGCTCGAGGGCACGGTCCTCTGCGCCAAGAACATGCCGGGCGCGATCGCCACCATCGCGATGGCTGACGGCGGCACGCTGCTGCACGCCCCGGATTGCTACATGGACAAGATTGCGATCGGCCCCGGTTACCCGAAGGGTACCGTGGATCTCGACGCGTCCGTGGAAGACAACATTTTGAATTTGGCCAAGGCCAAGGGCGTAAAAACCTCGGAGATAACAGCCATTTTGCTTGACCGGCCTCGGCATGCCACGAGAATCGCCGCGATCCGGAAACTCGGCGCGGCGGTCAGCTTGATCAGCGACGGCGACGTGGCAGGCGTCATCCACACCGCCGAAGCCCGCACGGGTATCGATATTTATTTTGGCAGCGGTGGTGCGCCGGAAGGTGTGCTGTCGGCTGCGGCGCTGCGTTGCATTGGCGGTCAGATGCAGACCCGCCTCATCATTGACAGCGAGGCGCTGCGCGAGCGGACCCTGAAAATGGGCATCAAGGATGCCAAGAAGAAATACGAGATTGATGACATGGTGAAGGGCGACTGCCTGTTCGCCGCGACCGGGGTCACGACCGGTTCGCTTCTTGACGGCGTTAGGTTCGGTCGGGATGTGATCGAGACCGACACTGTGGTGATGCGTTCGGTGACCGGCACAGTGCGCCGCATCAGGGCCGAGCATCGGCAATTGGATAAATTCCATCTGGACTGAGCGAATGGGGATAGCGACTGACAACAAAAAGGTCGTCATCCGGCCGGTCGGCGACGACGAGCGTGACGACTGGGAGCCGCTGTGGGCGGGCTATCTGACATTCTACAAGACGGCGTTGTCTCAGGATGTCAGCGATATGACCTGGCAGCGATTCCACGATCCCGCCGAGCCGATCTTCATTCTCGGCGCCTATGTCGACGGCAAGCTGACGGGCTTCGTCCACTACCTCTTTCATCGCTCGACCTGGGCGCCGAGTTCTTATTGCTATCTCGAAGATCTGTTCGTCGCAGAGGATGCGCGCGGACTCGGGGCTGGCCGTGCTTTGATCGGTGCAGTCTATGAAGCAGCTCGCGCGGCGGGCGCCAGTCGTGTGTACTGGCTGACAAATGAAACGAACGCGCAGGCCCGCACGCTCTATGACAAGGTCGCCGATAATCTCGGCTTCATCCAGTACCGAAAGGTACTTTAAGGCGCATTCAGACGCCGGGCGCAAGGGAGTTGACCATGAGCCAGACGACCGACCTCTCACATGTGAAAGCCCTCGTCTTCGACGTTTTCGGCACTGTCGTCGACTGGCGCTCCAGCTTGATCGCGGACTTCACAGGATGGTCAGCGAAGCGCGGCATCACGGGCGATTGGGCCGGACTGGTCGACGCCTGGCGGCAGGCCTACAAGCCCTCGATGGACGCGGTTCGCAAGAATCCGGCGCTGGGCTTCAAGATGCTCGACACGCTGCATCGTGCGTCGCTGGAAAAGCTGGTCGCTCAGTTTTCAATCAAGGGGCTTACCGACGACGACCTCGATTACATGACAAAGGGCTGGCACCGCCTGAAGCCGTGGCCTGATGTCGTCTCAGGCCTGACGCGGCTGAAAACGAAATTCATCATCGGCACGCTATCGAACGGAAATGTGGGACTGCTGACCCGGATGGCGAAGAACGCTGGCTTGCCCTGGGATCTGGTGATGAGCGCCGAATTGTTCGAACACTACAAGCCGGACCGCGAAGTCTATCAGGGCGCGGCGCATCTTCTGAACCTGCCGCCGGCGGAGGTGATGCTGGTCGCCGCCCACAACGACGATCTGGCGGCGGCGCGCAGTTTCGGTCTCAAGACCGGGTTCGTGGCGCGTCCGACCGAGTACGGCCCGCTGCAAAAGAAGGATTTCAAGGCCGACGGCGCCTGGGATGTCATGGCTGACGATTTCAACGGGATCGCGGATCGGCTGGGCTGTTGAGGTTTTTCCTTCCCACAAATGTTCACCGACATGACACTACACACCGCCTTGGAAGATCCGGCTCAGCCTGAAATCCTCGCGCTTCTGAAGGCCGGCGAAGAGCATTCGGCGCAGCTTTACCCGGCTGAGAGCAATCATCACGTCGCTCTCGACGGCTTGCGCGTTTCAAATGTGCGGTTCTTTGTCACTCGTGACGACGGGCGCGCGGTCGCGACCGGAGCGCTTGTCTTGCATGGGTCGTGGGGCGAACTAAAGCGAATGTGGGTCGTGCCCGGCGCGCGCGGGTCAGGCGTTTCCAAGGCAATACTAGCCAAACTGGAAGCGGCAGCGTTAAATGAGCACGTCAACGTTCTGCGTCTGGAAACCGGTGTCCAAAACCATGCGGCTCTCGGTCTCTACAGGCGAGCGGGTTTTGTGCAACGAGGGCCATTTGGCAAATACCGACACGATCCGCTTAGCGTTTTCATGGAGAAGGAGCTCAGGGGGTCGCCCAATTCGCATTAATGGTCACCGCTCAGCTCGCGTCTTTTGGCAACGCATGATTCATCGGCTGTCGATTGCTCTCGTTTTGTGTTTTGTCATCAGTGGAAATGCCATGGCATTCGATATCGAAGCCCATCGCGGCGGACGGGCGCTGTTGCCGGAGAACACGCTGCCGGCGTTTGCAAATGCGCTGTCGATGGGGGTCGATACGCTGGAACTGGACATCAACGTCACCCGCGACAACGCGATCGTGGTGTCGCACGAACGCGCCCTCAATCCGGATCTGGCGCGCGATGCCTCGGGCAATTATATCGCGCCACCCGGCATTCCGTTTGCGAAGTTGTCGCTCGACGAAGTGAAGACGTACGATGTCGGACAAATCCGTCCTGGCAGCGCCTATGGGCGGCCATTTCCCGATCAGCATGCGCTGCCGGGAACGCGCATCCCGAAACTGGCGGAGGTGTTCGATCTCGTGCGCCGATCGGGCGACACGCATGTCCGCCTCAACATCGAGACCAAGATCGACCCCGATCATCCCGATCAGTCTCCGGAGCCGGAACGCTTCGTCACGCTGCTGCTCGATCTGCTCAAGGCGGAAAAATTCAGCGATCGCGTCATGGTGCAATCGTTCGACTGGCGGACGCTGCAGTTGGTGCAGAAACTGGCGCCCGCGATCCCGACGGTTTATCTGACCATTCAGGCCGGGCGATCGCCGACAATCTCGCTCGACCAGGCGTCGCGCTGGACCGCGGGCTTCAATCCCGCCGATCATGACCGCTCGGTGCCACGCACCATCAAGGCCGCGGGCGGAGCGATCTGGTCGCCCTTCTTTCGCGATGTGGATGCGGCTCTCATCGCAGAGTCGCATCGGCTTGGCCTCAAGGTCGTGGTCTGGACCGTCGACAAGACCGACGACATGGCCCGGTTGATCGACCTCGGCGTCGATGGCATCATCTCCGATAATCCCGATCTGCTGCGCAAGGTCGCGGCCGAGAAAGGCCTGCCGCTGCCGCCGGGCGCGCCGGTCACACCTTGACCGACCAACGGCTAG
>JBEPUM010000280.1:0-4427 GCA_041691515.1 Pseudomonadota bacterium
TCTCCATGACATTTCCTCTCGTTCCGGTTTCATCGCAACGCGTCTTGCGCGCGTTATCAGAACGATGAGCAAGCGCCATGCCACCGGCGACGTTGCGGTCGGATGGGCTGTCTGCGTGTGATCTCGATTATTTTTGCGCGCGGACACGGTATGGCCACCATGCATCGCGCGTCATGGATGCGACGGGCACGTCTCAAATTTGAGACGTGCCACCAATGCAATGCCAGCCAGTTCAATGGCCGACCGTCTCTAATCGCGGCCCCGCGCTATCCTTGCGGGCACCGCCGCGACTGCTTGAACACGGCCCCGGACCCGCCGGCGCCGCGCCCCTCACAGCCCATCTCATTCACCTTGTTGGCGAATTGGTAACTGGCAACCACCATGCGGTTCCGTGGTTTTACCTATCCTTTATGGTCTGAAAATACGGTTCCACTTCCGGATCGTTGAGTCCGCGACCATTGAATTTCGTGGAGTTTCCCGTGAAAGGCGTCGTTTACAATCTGCTGGAAGAGGCGGTCGTCGAGAAATTTGGCGCCGACGTCTGGGACGACCTGCTCGACGATGCGGGCGTGGCCGGTGCCTACACCTCGCTCGGCAACTACAGCGATGAAGAAATCGTTGCACTGGTCGACGCCGCCGCCGCAAAACTGGATATGACCAGCGGCGACGTCCTGCGATGGTTCGGCGAACAGGCGATGCCGCTGCTCAAGCAGCGCTACCCGAACTTCTTCGCTCCGCACAATTCGTCGCGCAGCTTCGTTCTGAGCGTCAACAACATGATCCACCCAGAAGTCCGCAAGCTCTACTCCGGCGCCAAGTGCCCGTTCTTCCACTTCCGAGAGACCGCTGAAGGCAATGTGACGATGGGCTACGAATCATCGCGCAAGATGTGCGACCTGGCGCATGGCTTCATCAAAGGCGCCGCCGGCATTTTTTGCGAAGAAGTCGATATCACGCACCATACCTGCATGAATCATGGCGCGGATAAATGTCTGATGGAAATCAAATGGGCGCATTGACCCCTTTAGCAGCCGCGTCCGCCGATCCTCTCGACCAGCTCAATCTCAAAATTCTGAAGCTCGAAAACCGCCTGCAGCGCGAGCGCGTGGCGCGGTTGAAGGCGGAAGAGATCGCGGAAAAGGGTCTGAGCGATCTGTATGAGAAGCAGCAGCAACTCACGCTGCTCGAGACCATCGCAACGGCGGCCAACCAAAGCAGTTCGGTCGATGAAACCATGCGCTTCGCGCTGGCCGCCATCTGCCAGCACACCGGCTGGGGCTTCGGCAACGTCTACCTGCCATCGGCGACGATCGCCGACCATCTTACCCCGGCGGGCGTTTGGCACGCCAGCGACCCGGCCCATCTCGAGGCCTTCATTTCGTTGACGCTGGAAACCAGCTTCGCCATCGGTGAAGGATTACCCGGCCGCGTCTACCAATCCGGCAAACCGGCCTGGATCTCCGACCTGACCGCGGACCGCAATTTTCCGCGTGCCGCGGTGGCCGTGCTGTCAGGCTGCCGGGCTGCGTTCGCGTTTCCGGTATTAGTCGGCAATGACGTGCTCGGCGTGCTGGAATTCTTCCATCACAATACGGTCGGCCCCGACGAGCAGTTCCTCGGCGTGCTGGCACAGATCGGCACTCAGCTCGGACGCGTGGTCGAGCGCCGCCGCGCCGAACAAAAGCTGATGCACGATGCGACGCACGACCCGCTGACCGGACTGCCGAACCGCCTGCTGTTCTCCGATCGGCTGGAGCGCGCGGTTGCGACGCATCTGCGCCGGCCGGACATCGGTTTCGCGGTGATCTTCATCGATCTCGACCGCTTCAAACTGGTCAACGACAGCCTTGGGCATTCCGCCGGTGACGTTCTGCTGCAGGAAATCGCCACCCGATTTAGCCAGGTGCTGGTCGAAACCGGCCATAAGCTCGCTGCCGGCGAGGCGGTGACGCTGGCGCGGCTTGGCGGCGACGAATTCACCATCCTGCTGGAAGACATCGGCCGCAGCTCAATCGCTGTCGATGTCGCGCAATCGCTGCAGGATTCGTTGCGCAATCCCCTGTTCATCGACGGGCAGGAACTATATTCGTCTGCCAGCATCGGTGTCGCCACCAGCGAGGCGGGATACACCTGCGCGGCAGATATCATGCGCGATGCCGATCTGGCGATGTACCGCGCCAAGGCCGAAGGCCGCGCCCGCGTCGAAATCTTCAATCAGAGCCTGCATGTCGAAGCCAAGCGGCGCCTGACGATGGAAAGCGACCTGCGCAATGCGCTGAAGAAGAAGGAATTCGTGCTGCACTATCAGCCGATCGTCGCGCTCAGTTCGCGCGAGGTGACCGGCTTCGAGGCGCTGGTGCGCTGGCAGAAGAGCGACGGGCACATCATCCCCCCGTCGGATTTCATTCCGCTCGCCGAAGAAACCGGCCTTATCGTCTTCATCGGCAGTTGGGTGCTGGAACAGTCGCTCAAAACGCTGGCGGCCTGGCAGCGGGATTATCCTCGCGCGACACCGCTGACCATGAGTGTCAACGTCTCGCCACGACAGTTTCATCAGACCGACTTCGTCGAACAAGTGATCGATGCGGTAATCGCCAGCGGCGTCCCGCCGAGCACGTTACGACTGGAAATCACCGAAAGCGTCACCATTCAGAACGCGCAGCATGCCATCGGCATCCTGGAACGCCTGCGCCAGTTCGGGGTGCGCGTCAGCATCGACGATTTCGGCACCGGCTACTCCTCGCTGAGCTATCTGCATCAGTTGCCGTTCGACACCCTGAAAATCGACCGCTCGTTCGTCTCGGCACTGCAATCGCGCAGCGACGGCGGGCAGATCGTCCAGACCATTCTCGACCTCGCAAAAAACCTCAATCTCGACGTCGTCGCCGAAGGCACCGAGTCCGAGGAGCATGTCGATATTTTGCATCAGATGGGATGCGGCTTTGCGCAGGGCTATTTCTTCTCGCGCCCGTTGAATGAAGCCGCGGCGATTGAATTGCTGTCGACCACAGCGAAGACGGCTGCGCCGGTGTAGACCGTTGCAAGCCTGAATATTTCCGAACAGTTATTCGACCAGCGTGAACTGCATCAGCAGCGTGCGCTGAAGCATCGAGAAATTGTCGTCGGAGACCATCGTCAGCACCGTGTTGCCGTCGGCATCCACATAGGCATCGAGACCTTCGAAATTGTCGATCTCCTGCCCGAGATCGGCATCGAAGATCGAGGGGCCATCGACCAGCGCGCCGGGCGCAACCGATTTGAGCGCAATGCGCCGGATGCGAATGCCCACGCCACCGCTGAGCGAGAATTTTCGCTCGAGGATCAACAGCTCGCCCGATGGCAGCAGGCAGGCATCGCTGATATCGAAATTGTCGGTCCGGCGAATTGCGAACTGCCCCGGCGACGGCCCGCCGATCAGGAACGCCATGATGTTTTTATTGGCGTCGAGACCGCGCTCGGAGATCGCGATCAGCGTGCCACCGAGCGGCTTGTCCCGAGGCACGACGACCATCGCCTCCAGTCCCCGGTTGAATGGCAGCTTGTGAATTGCAGCCGGCACGTCGACAACTTCCTCGCCGCGCGCGCGGGTAAACCCCTTGCCGAAATCGAACCGCATGATCCGGTTGACCCGCTCAAGCCCGACATAGACCAGCGATCCGTCGAGCGCCATCGACTCGGTATCGAACCAGCCGCGCGCCGTGATCGGCTTGCCGTCGTGACCCAGCATCGGCGCGGCCTCGACATCGGAGAGACCCGTCATCTCTTTGCCGCGATAGACGATGCGGCCCGTGAACCAGGTGCCCTTGTCGCTGGCGGAAATGAATTGCTCGCCTTTCGGATCGAGGCGCAGGCTTGAGAGCCCCCCAAACCCTCGAAACGACGAGGTCAGTATCAATCCGCTACGGAATTGCAGCGATCCGAAGCGCACGCGCGATTTATCGCGCAGATCGAAAGATGCGATCAGACGTGCGTTGACGGCGATCGACGTCGGCGCAGCCGCGGACAATTCGTCGGGCAGAGGCTGTTTCGGCGGCTGCGTGGCGAATTGCGCACTTGCGGCAATGGGAATCAGCGCGAGAGAGGCGGCCGCGGCCAAGGCTAACAAGCGGCGGCGGGTTGCGGCCTCCCCTCCCCCTTGCGGGGCCGAGACGAGCGACGCTCGCTTTTTGGGGTCGGGGGTGGGGGTTGCAGAGGAAGGTCTAGCTTTGCGGACCCCCCTACCTGACCCTCCCCCCCAGGGGGGGAGGGAAAACGCTGTCATCGCGGCAACTCCATGACCCTGTCGAGATTCCGCAGTCTACAAGCGTCTACGAATGCAGCTTGCGCGGGCGACGCGGGGGCGCGGCCGGCGCATCCTGCGTCTCGCTGAACAGTTCGGCGAGTTTTTCGGTGATGGCGCCGCCGAGTTCTTCCGCATCGACGATGGT
>JBEPUM010000281.1:0-4399 GCA_041691515.1 Pseudomonadota bacterium
CTGTTGCACAGGGTGTCTTTCGAAATGGGTTTCCACATCTTTCGCCGTGAGGCGACCTACTATTGGCGCCGCCGGACACCTCACGCGCTTGCCACTTTCTGGGATCGGCCACATCTTTTTCTAAGCCTGAGAACGACGAACCCAATGATGGCACGTCGGCTCGCAGCTCAGCTCGATCTGAGATGCCACGATGCTCGCCGAAAACCCCAACACACAACTGTCCCCGGGGCAGGTCGAGGCCATGTTGCGCAACGTCGTGAACCGGCGCTTGACTAAGCTGGAGCGGATCGCGCTTGCTGCGAAGGGCGCACCGGGTTTCGAAGTCGACCAAGCACGATCGGACGACAAGCGGGCATTTTGGACATACAGCCTGCTCGACGCCCAGGGCGCCACCGCTGTCGTATGTCCGGAGGATCGCATCCGCATGGCCTCTGGTGGGCTCTCAGACGCTGACATCGCGGCCGTGCAAGATCACCTCGCCATGCTCCGGATCAACGAACTCGTGCCGACGAAGCATCATATCCTTCGGCAAATGGTCGAGGGCGTTGAGGGCGCGTCCACGTCCATGGAATCAGCGGATCATTTTGATCGAACTCAAGCTCATGAAATCGGATACTTTCCGATACTTCAGGGAGAAAAGGGCAAGCGGGACCGTTGGTTGATTGCACGACCTCGATATCGATTCTTTCCGTCGCCGGCGCAGCAGGCGCTTTTGCCATCTCATAGTATTAGCTGTGTCACCCGAGATTTGCAGCGATGCACGGTGCCATTGTCATCATACGTTCGAGCATGGATCGGTCGTTAAGTACGGCGACGGTCTCGCGCGCCGTCAAGTAGCCGACAGCCTCCTCAAAGGTTTCCGCGTCGTCGATCTTGGCCCGCGCGACAGCGAGATGAGGATCAATCTGGCCGCGCTTGCGCCCCGCTTTGGGACTGATCGAATCCAGATGATGTTTCAGCATCGCTGGATTGACACGGAGCGCGGAAAGCGCGTCCGTTGAAAAAGGTCCGGGAACGGCCGCCAGCTCGTTGGCTCGAAGCAGCACAGGTGGCGGCGCTGTTTCCTCGGGGGTCGCAAATAGCCCACCCGGCCGCGAACTCGCCGAGGTCGCAAGTCCGAGTGGGATGGCGAGCAGAAGGCCAAGGATTACGGGAGACGTCCATAGAAACAACGGCAAGGAGACTGCGTATGCGCTGAGGGCCATCGCGAAACCGCACAGCGTGGGGGCAGCATATTTGCGATAGAGTTCGCGCCGCGTCACACCGCCGTCGTCGCGACGCTGGACCTGCCATCCGGAGTCGCGCCCGAGCAGGATTTCACCGACCGCGGTCGACTGAAAGATCATCATTACAGGCGCGATCAGCGCGGACAGCAACGTCTCAACCACGATGCCGGCCAGGGCTTTCACGCCGCCGAATGCCCGGCGATTGTCGCGTTGCGTGAGAAGAAGAATGTAGGCTAGAATCTTCGGGACGATCAGAAGGCCCATCGTGCCCCCGAATACCCATGCCGCGAGAACGGGATCCTGCGCCGGCCATTTCGGGAAAAGCGAAAAGCCTTTCGAGAAATATTCCGGTCGGACAAATTGCGCTTGCAGTGAAATCAATATCCCGAGCATCAGGAACAATAGCCAGAGTGGGGCGGTAAGGTATGACCCAATTCCGGTCATCAGGTGCAGCCGGGATACCCAATACAGTCCACGTGCCGGCAATACCGCGAGATGCTGGAGATTTCCCTGACACCACCGGCGGTCGCGCGCCGCGAAATCGAGTAGCGATGGCGGGCATTCCTCGAAACTGCCGCCGAGCGTTGGCGCCATATGGATGCCCCAGCCCGCACGCCGCATCAGCGCCGCCTCGACGAAATCATGACTTAGAATGTGCCCGCCGAACGGCTTGCGGCCGCGCAATTCCGGGAGCCCGGCATCTTGCGCAAAAGCACGCACGCGGATGATCGCATTGTGGCCCCAATAGTTGCCGTCCGCGCCGTGCCACCATGCAATACCGGCCGCGATCAAGGGGCCGTAAAGCCGGCCGGCGAACTGCTGGAGCCGCGAGAAAAGGCTGCGAGCGTTGACAACGATCGGTAGCGTTTGAATGAGGGCGACGCCCGGATGAAGCTCCATCGCCGCAGCCAGCCGCACGATGGTATCGCCGGTCATCAGACTATCCGCATCGAGGATGATCATATGATCATAGCTCGCGCCGAACCGCCCGATCCAATCAGCGATGTTGCCGGATTTCCGCGCGGCGTTATCGGCGCGGTGGCGGTAGTACAGCCGCCCGGTGCGGCAGTTCTCGCGCAGTTGCAGGAAGCTTGCTTCCTCGGCGATCCAGATTGCGGGGTCGGTGGTGTCGCTCAACACGAACCAGTCGAACCTGGCGCCAGCTCCGGTCTCTTCGACAGATTCGTAGATCGCCTGCAGGCGCGCCATGATACGATGCGCGTCCTCGTTGTACGTCGGCAGCAGCATTGCCGTACGACCGGCGACGCTCGGTAGTGGGCCTGAGGTGTCGATTTGCAGAGCCTCGCGCTTCCGCAGAAGCAGCACGGCGAAACCGGCGAGCGCAGACACGAACGAAAAGGCGATCCAGGCGAACAGCAGGACAAAAAGTCCGAGAACCAGACCCTCCAAGATGGTTACGCCGCCAACCTGAAGCACCTCATACATCTCGTAGCCGCCGACGAGCGTCATGGCTGCGGTCCCGAGGAAAATGTAGACACGCCGCAGCGGCATCGTTGACATGTGTCTGTCCGGAGCGCGTTCCGCCGGCACAGCATTCCAAAGCTGCGATGGGATCATGGTCAATGGATTCTCGGCAGGCAGGAAGCCGTATCCATCCTTGGCGCGGATAGCGACGGGCGAGCGTGGCGCGTCTATGGTGCCCATCGGTAGACCCAGACCTCAGAAAGGGCCTTGTCGTCCTGCATCAGTGAAGCCCGCAGTTCGACCGGTGTCTTGTCCTTGATCGGCATTTCGAAGCTCAATCGCCAGCCGCCAGTATCGGGATTCGGTTGGGTGACGATATTCTTGATCTCCGCCTTTTCGGCGCTGACCGCGCCTTTGACTTTCTTAGGGTCGACCGATTTCAGAATGTCTCCGATTAGGTCCAATACGAACAGCTTGTTGTCACCGCGAATTCCGATGCCGGTTCGGGAAAACCTGGCCAATGCGTGGGACTTCGGCGCATCCGGCCCCCAGTGCAGGCGATAGGTGAAATTATGTTCTCCCTTTGCCTGCAGCGCAGATTTTGGATGCCAGAACCCCGCAATATTGTCATGGACCTCCTCTTTAGTTGGAATCTCGATCAACTGCACGGATCCTTCGCCCCAGTCTCCGATAGGTTCGACCCAGAGACTCGGCCGGCGCTCGAATTGTGATTCCAGATCCTGATATGCAAGGAAGTTTTTCTCCCTCTGCATTAGTCCAAATCCATGCGGATTGAGGTCGGCGAAGGTGCTGATCTGAAGATCGCGTGGATTGCTGAGCGGACGCCAAAGCTGCTCACCCTGCCCATTATAAATCGCAAGGCCATCGGAATCATGAACCGCGGGACGAAAATCGTCGACGTCGTTGCGATCGTTCGGCCCGAAGAAGAACATGCTGGTCATTGGGGCAAGTCCGACGTGATCAAGATCGACGCGTGGATAAAGCGACATTTCGACGTCGAACACGGTTGTCGCTCCCGGACGGATGGTGAAGCGGTAGGATGCGGCGGCGCTTTTGCTATCGAGCAAGGCATGCACAACGATCGAGGTTGCATTCGGCGCTGGTTTTTCGATCCAGAACGCCTTGAACAGCGGAAATTCCTCGCCCTTTGCTTCGCCGGTATTGATGGAGAGACCGCGAGCTGACAGCCCGTAAATTTCGCCCTTGGCGACGGCGCGGAAATAACTTGCGCCAAGAAACACGCAGACCTCGTCGTAATAGTCAGGCCGATTGATGGGAGCGTGGATTCGAAAGCCAGCAAAGCCGAGGTCGGCGCCGGGCGGCGGCGGCTTGGTTTCGCCAAATGAAAAATATTCGGGCTGATACTGAATCTTCGTCGCCTGTCCGTTCACTACTTCGTAGATGTCAACGCGGTTCTTGTAGAAAAATCCGCGGTGAAAGAATTGGACTTCGAATGGCAGCTTTTCACCGTGCCACAATGCATGTTCCGGCAAGAAGCGGATGGCGCGATAATGATCGTAGTCGAGATCCTTGAGCGAGTCCGGAAGTTTGCTATCCGGAGCCACGAACTCCTTGCCGGCCGCGTCGCGCGCCAGTTGGCGTACACGAGACGAGCCAAAGGGCTCTGATGCCGATGACGCAGCCGAGACTTGCGCATGCGGAATAAGCGTCAGGATGGGTAAAGCGGCTGACGTTGAGAGAAATTTTCGACGGTTCAAATGGGCTCC
>JBEPUM010000282.1:0-4393 GCA_041691515.1 Pseudomonadota bacterium
GAACTGCTGGAAGTGTCGACGATCGCGTCGGTCGCAGGCGAAATCGACGGAGGAGCGCTCACCGCGCGGCGGCCGTTCCGCGCGCCTCATCATTCCGCCAGCATGGCAGCACTTGCAGGCGGCGGCATGCGCGCCAAACCGGGTGAAATCTCGCTGGCGCATAACGGTGTGCTGTTTCTCGACGAGCTTCCGGAGTTCGATCCGAGGGTTCTGGATTCGCTTCGGCAGCCGCTGGAGAACGGCGAGATCGCGGTCTCTCGCGCCAATCATCGCGTGACTTACCCCGCGCGCTTCATGCTGATCGCCGCGATGAATCCATGCCGCTGCGGTCATGCCTATGAACCCGGCTATGCCTGCAAGCGTGGCCGCATCGACCGCTGCACCGCCGACTACCAGACGCGCATTTCCGGACCTCTGATGGATCGAATCGATCTACGAATCGAAGTGCCGGCCGTGACCGCCGCCGATCTTATTCTGCCGCCGCCCTCGGAAGGCTCGTCGGAAGTGGCGGCCCGTGTCGCCGCCGCACGCGATATTCAGCTGGCGCGTTATGCAGCGGCCGGATTGCCAAACGTCCGCACCAATGCCGAAGCTCCGGCCTCGATGCTGGAGGAGGTCGCGCAACCGGACGCGCAGGGGCTGAAGCTGTTGCGCGACGCGGCCGAGACCATGCGTCTGTCGGCACGCGGCTATCATCGGGTGCTCCGCGTGGCCCGCACGCTTGCCGATCTCGACGGCGCCGGCACAATCGGCCGGCTGCATCTCGCCGAAGCCTTGTCCTATCGTGCACTCGCAGAGGATCTCCGGCGCGCAGCCTGATCGATGGCTCCGTTCGGGTGTCCTCCGCGTCAACCCGAAGGTAACGACTTTTCTTTACACTCTGCCAACCATAAGCCCCCTGTAGCGGGCTTGGGTGATGCGAGTACCTGTCATGTTGCGTTTCAAGATTCTTGCCTCGACGGTCCCACTTATTCTGGCCGGCGTCATCGCTGGCATGGATCGGGCGCCCGACGCGAGGCCCTGCATCGCCATGGACCAAACCTCCGTCCAGATCGCAACCGCGCCCTGGAAGGCTCAATCCTTCGTCAGCTTCACCCGCGATCCCGCAGCGGCCACCGTGCGGGTTCAGATCGTCGACAATCCCGAATCCGCGGATTTTGCGGTGGTCGACGACACGGAGATGGCGGACGCGAACAGTTGCGAGGTCACCGCCGCGACCCGTTTCATCGCGGTGACATCCACAGCCTCCGCCTCCACACCCGTTATCTATCTCTCGCAGGCCGCCGGAGCTGATTACCGGATTTATGTGAAATCAAGGACGTTCACGGCGCAGGACGCAGCCGCTCTTGTCGTTGCCGCGCATCGCGCGCCCGCTCGCCTGACAGCCGCTTCTCTCTGAGGCTGGCAATAACTGCTTCTTAACCCTGTTCGCATCACCACAAATGAGCTGACAGCCCTTCAAACACTTCGCAACATCATCCCCCCATCCTCTCTCCGGGACGTGGTGCGCACTTCCACGAGAAGTGAGATTCCGCACATCAGCGAAATCGCGGAATTCAAGAAAACTGGGGTGTCTATGCCGGCGCGACAATTTCGTATCAGAGCACGGCTACGGCGTTTGGCCCGGCGCCATCCAATACTGAACCTTGCCTTTCGTGCCTTCACGATTTTCTCCGTCGCCTTCGGCGGCGCTTACGGATTCATCTCGGGGAGCCTCTCAAAAAACGCCAACTACGATCCGAGCACGTTCGCGATGGGCGTCAGTTTCTTGTTTGCGTTGGCGTGCGTCGCACTGGCGATCTCGAGCATGCGCTTGCGCTGGATGCGCAAGAAACTTCGCAAGATCGCCATCCACAATGAAGCCCTCGCGGATCGAAACTGGGAACTGAAGGAAGCCGAGGAACGGGCGCGCAGTCTTTTCGAATCGCAGGGCGATTTGATCGTCCTGCGCGATGCGGACGGCCTTATCACCTCGGTCAACGATGCTTATTGCGCTCTGGCTCAACGCTCGAGAGCCGAATTGCTCGGCAGCGCGTTTACGCTCTCCGTCCTCGAGCAAGGCGATAGCGCGCTTGAGCAAAATGGCACGCGCATCCATGATCAGCGGATCGAAACCGCGAGTGGCGCGCGCTGGATTGCGTGGCGCGAGGGCTTGGTGAGAACCGACGTCAACCATCCGGCAGAATTGCAATGCGTTGGCCGCGATGTCACCAACCGGACCGAGACCGAGCACGCGCTCGGTGAAGCACGGGATCATGCGAACGCGGCCAATCGGGCAAAATCGCGCTTTCTGGCGATGACCTCGCACGAGATCCGCACACCGCTGAATGGCATTATCGGTATGAGCGGATTGTTGCTCGATACATCGCTTACGCCCGAGCAGGCGACGTACGTCAAGGCCGTCAAGACGTCGGGCGACGCGCTGCTGTCGCTGATCGAGGAGCTACTCGACTATTCAAAAATCGAGGCCGGCAAAATCGACCTTGAAACCCGTCCGTTCATGCTGTCTGACCTGATCGAGGACATCACCGAACTGCTGGCGCCCCGCGCGCAAGCACGTCAGCTCGAAATTGCCGCCTATATCGACGAGCGGCTGCCGGTCGAAGTGATCGGAGACGCTGCGCGGTTGCGTCAGGTGCTGCTCAATCTCGCGGGCAATGCTCTCAAGTTTACGCCATCCGGCGGCGTCGCCCTGATCGTCGAGCCCGGGGTCGGGCCAAACGAAATCCGCTTCATGGTTCGCGATACCGGAATCGGCATTGCACCGGAAGCGCAGGCGCGGATTTTCCATGAATTCGAGCAGGCCGATGACCGGATCGCGCGCAATTACGGCGGAACGGGATTGGGGTTGAGTATCAGCGAACGCATCGTCAAGCGGATGGGCGGACGCATTACACTCGAAAGCAAACCGGGTGTCGGTTCGACATTCGAGGTGTCGATACCTCTGGCCGCTGTGGAGAACACCCCTGAGCGCAAGTCGCTTGTCCCGCCGGACCTGACAGGGCATTCGATCATGCTGGTGGCTTCCCAGACCATCGAGGCGGCGCTCCTCGCCCGACGGCTGGAGCGATGGGGTGCCCAGACCTGCACGGTGTCAGACATCGTTGTCGCTCACGCATTGCTGCCGGAGCGATCATGGCACGCGGTCCTCGTCGATCATGCCATGGGCGCGGGGGATGTCTGGAGTCTGGGTCAGGCCGCGTGCCAATATGCAACGCGACGGATCATCATGGTTACTCCGTCAACACGGCACGAGCTCCAGGCCCCCGGCGCTGCGGCATTTACAGGCTATCTGGTCAAGCCCCTGCGAGCCGCATCGATCGCGGCCCGATTGACGTCGCCAGAGGGTGACCTCGCGCCGCTCCAGAGCATCGATGGGCTGGCCGACTGCGATGCTCTCGATGAATCCGAAGCACCAACCACGGCGCCTGTACAAAGCCTTTCGATTCTCGTGGCGGAGGATAATGAGATCAATGCCTTGCTGGTGCGTTCGCTCCTCACCCGTCTCGGACATGACGTGATCATCACCACGAATGGCGAGGAAGCGCTCGAATCCTGGCTCGCGGCCGAAACCGCGGGCGCGCCGTACGATCTCGTCTTGATGGATGTCCAGATGCCAAAGCTTGACGGTATCGAGACCACAAAGCGGATTCGCGAACGCGAGGCCGGCCAGCGCGTTCAGCGCACAACGATTCTCGCGCTGACAGCCAACACGTTGATCGACGATCGCTATGCATGCTTCGAGGCGGGCATGGATGGGTTTCTCGTCAAGCCGCTCGATCGGGAAAAACTGTCCGACGCGCTTGCGGGGCTAGTGGCAGCGCGTCACCTCGCGGCTTGATGGGGAAGCAGGCCAAGCCTCGGTTGCCAACCAACTTCGCGCTCTCGCTGTCGCCGGCAAACTCCCCGCGTTGAATCGATCGGCGGTGCCTGTCAGCTATGGTGTCATCCTTTCGCAATGCCCGCGTCACATCGGTGTTGAATGCCCATGGTCTGTCTTCTCTCTGAGGCCTGCTGATTCGATTCGAATCTCTGCGGTCGAGAGGGCACAGATGCACGACAA
The DNA here is from genome assembly GCA_041691515.1 of Pseudomonadota bacterium. Lineage (GTDB taxonomy): Bacteria > Pseudomonadota > Alphaproteobacteria > Rhizobiales > Xanthobacteraceae > Nitrobacter. The sequence continues at coordinate 4,064 of JBEPUM010000282.1, forward strand.
TCAGCTGGCGCAACTGAAGCCAAGCTTGCTGCAAATGCTGCGGCCGCAGACCGCTGGATCAGTCGCGCAAAATGCAATCGCCTGGTTCAGACCGCCAGGTGCAGCGGGTTCGCACAACGATTATCCTCCCATGTCGGCCTCGCTGGGACGACTGGGTTCGCTCGAGGTTTTTCTGGCGCAAGGCAAGCGCGACATCCGCCGCGCGCAGAAGCTGCGTTATCGGGTATTCTACAAACACGGTACCGCTATCGCCGATGCCGCGACGCTTCTGGCGCGCCGCGACAAGGATGCGTTCGACAAGATTTGCGATCACCTCCTGGTGGTCGACCA
>JBEPUM010000283.1:0-4368 GCA_041691515.1 Pseudomonadota bacterium
TCGAAGCGCTCGATCGATTGCACGCGGCGCGCGTTGTCGGCGACGCCCGCGCCGGTGCGGGAGTTGCGCACGATATTGGTCGAGACCCCTCCGGGATGCACGACGGAGAGCCGCACCGGGCTTTTGGCCATCTGCAGTTCATGGCGCAGCGCTTCGGAAAATCCGCGCACGGCGAATTTCGCGGCCGCATACGCCGTCTGGCCGGGCGGGGCGACGATGCCGAAGATGCTGGAGACGTTGACGATGTGCGCTTCTTTCTGACGTGCGAGCTGCGGCAGGAACGCGCGGGTGGAATGCACCACGCCCCAGAAATTGATGTTCATCAGCCAGTCCATCTGCGCCTGATCGATCTCGGCGAATTGGCCGAGCAGCGCCACGCCTGCATTGTTGACGACGATGTTCAAACCCGGATGGGCGGCGGCAGCGGTCTGCGCGAAGTCGGCGATCTCGGCTGGATTGGAAACATCGAGGCGGTGGGTCGTCACCTTGCGGCCTTGAGCCTTGCCGGGTTGAGATGTGTCGGTTTGGGCTTTGCCGATCTCCGCGGCGACGGATTGCAATCCGGCCTCGTCGCGGTCGGCCAGCGCCAGATCGCAGCCGCGCGCGGCCAATTCAAGCGCGAGCGCCCGGCCGATCCCGCTCGCAGCGCCGGTTACGGCGGCGGCGGACCCACGGATTGCAGTCATGAGACCTCCAGTTATGGGCAGTGCGCAGGCGACAACCCCGCGGTCGGCTAACCTTATACGGAGAAGCCCGTTGGGCCGCCAAACGTATCCATTGCGGCATCCGGCTTTTCCCATGCGGAGAGCCGTGATAGCGCTCGGCCATGACGTTGTCCTTTCTGCTGACCTCCCTGATCGTGGTCGTCGCGCCCGGCACCGGTGTGCTCTACACGCTGGCGGCGGCGCTGACCCGCGGCAACCGGGCGAGCGTGGCGGCGGCGTTTGGCTGCACGCTCGGCATCGTTCCCCATATCGCGGCAGCCCTGCTCGGACTCGCTGCAGTGCTGCATACGAGCGCGACGGCCTTCGCTACCTTGAAGTGGCTTGGCGTGGCCTATCTGCTTTACATGGCATGGCAGGCGCTGCGCGAGACCGGCTCGCTGAATGTCGATCAGCGGGTGGATACCCGCTCGACGCTGCGGATCATCGTCACCGGAATTCTGGTCAACATCCTCAATCCAAAGCTGTCGATTTTCTTTCTGGCGTTTCTGCCGCAGTTTCTTGCCGCCGGGGAAACCCATCCCCTGGCACGGATGCTGGAGTTGAGCGTGGCGTTCATGGCCATGACGTTCGCGGTGTTCGTGGTCTACGGACTGTTCGCGGCCGGTGTCCGCGACCGTGTCGTGACGCGCCCTCGCATCATGACCTTGCTGCGGCGGCTGTTTGCCGGCGGATTTGCGGCGCTCGGCCTCAAGCTGGCGTTTGCCGATCACTAAGGACGACTGCGACGAGACCCTCTGAAAATCAAAAAGCGGGCTCTTGAGGCCCGCCGCATCAAACTCGTCAACGCTTTGCGAAGCGCTTCGACTGGGAGGCTCGGGCGAAGCGAACTCCACCCGAGCCTTGAAAAACTACTTCTTCTTCTTGGCTGCCTTCTTGGCCTTCTTCGCTGTCTTCTTCTTCGCTTTCTTAGCCATAACATCCTCTTAGGGTTAAATGGTTGAAACGCGACTCCGAGGCATGCTCAGCGGAGGGCCAGCCTCGCAACAGCCTCGAGTACGATCCGAACAGATTCGCGCTGTTCTGTCGTTGTGCTGTCACAGGCCCGTCATCCTGTTATCCACAGTTGTCGCATGCAATGCGTCCCTTTTGTCTGCAAAACGACGATCTCGATGGTGAAGCGATCTGCGCTATGCGCGTGCGCACGAACAGAAGCGCTGCAGAAAGCATCGCACTCGCAGAGTTGGCGAACCCGCGTCAGGGCTCGCGCCGTGGCAATGGTGATGCCGCGCCGAGGCGGTTGATGCGCAAATGCCGGTCGGATCGGCGATGTCCAATCACTCGTTCTGAGATGGTCAGGCCGGAAACGTGGGTTGGGTTTTCAGTCCGCCGGATCGCAACGATTGGGGGCAACGTGGCGGCGCGTCCGTCGCGGTTAATAATCGGCAAACGGTCGCGGTCAATTCTGCCCTGATTTGAAACAGGCAATGCGGCGGAGAGTGCGTGGCTGGCTGGCATTCATTATTTCAAAACCACAGCGGGGATTGTTCCATTTCGGTGAGGTTCCGTTAAGCGCTGCGGCTGCACGCTGGCTGAACGACCTTCGAGGTCATGGGGGAATAAAACAGGGGAGGCGGGGCGGCGTGCGCTCCGAACTCGCGATGCTGAACGTTCCGACACTCTGGGTGGTATTCGTCGTCAACTTCCTGGCGCTGGGTCTGGTTTGGACCTACGTCATGCGGAGCTATCCGACGTTTCGCGCGGCCCGGTTCTGGACAGCCGCGGCCTATGTTGCAGCGTCGGGCACAGTCATCGCGATGTTGCGCGTTCCTTTGCAATCAATGCTGCCGCTGGTGATCGGAGGCGGCTGTGTGGTTCTGGCATGCTGCCTGTGCGCGATGGGGATCAAGCAATTTTACGACCGGCCGGTGTCATGGCTTTCCACCGCTCTGATTACCGGCGGCACAGTCGCCGGGCTGGTCTTTTTCCTGTTCGTCTATGACAGCGTCCCGATGCGGGTTTTTATCTATTCGCTCGGCCAGTCGGTTGCGATGGCGACGACCTTGAAACTGGTGCTGTCGCCGCAGGGCGAGCGGATCAATGACGGCGCGCGGCTGTCCGGCATCGTCGCGTTATTGCTTATCGGCGTGAATATGATCCGTTCCACCTGCAGCTTTCTGCACATCGGCGGTGAAGTGTCATTCATTCAGTTCAATGCCTTCCAGGCATTTCTGATTCTGATGCTGGTGTTTCTGTCGATGGCATGGAATTTCGGTTTCCTCGTGATGGCGATCGATCGGCTGCGCAACGAAGTCGCTGACCTCGCGCTGGTAGACGACCTCACGGGCGTCGCCAACCGGCGGCAATTGCTGCGGCGCCTGGAAGAGGCATGTGCCATGTCACAACGGAGCAGCGAACCCTTTGCGCTCCTCGTCGTCGATCTCGACGGCTTCAAGCAAATCAACGACACCCACGGTCATGCCGCTGGCGATGCATGCCTTCAGCACTTTACCTTGATGACGCAGATGCAGTTGCGGCCCGGTGATCTGCTGGCGCGTACCGGCGGCGACGAGTTCTGCATTGTTCTACCTGGGACGACCCTGCGTGAGGGCGCGATGATCGCGCGCCGTGTGCTGGTGGCCTGCCAGGAAGATGCCGCGGGATGCGTTGGTGCTGATATCCCGATCGCAGCGTCGATCGGTGTCGCGCAATGGACGCAGGGGATCGGAACCTACTCGGAACGTCTGCTTGCTGCCGCCGATCATGCCCTCTATTCCGCGAAGAATGAGGGCAAGAACCGCTATGCGGTGTACGATCCCACGCCGCCGCTCGTGCCAGATCTCGTCCACGAACCCGAGCCGTTGCGCCAGACCGCGTAAGCGTCTCGACGCCGGCACTCCTCGCTGCGTGCAACAAAAAAAGCCGGCGTTTCCGCCGGCTTTCCAGTTAGATGAGACGCCTGAACTTAGAGAGCGGCCTCAAGCGCGCTTTGTTCCTGCCGTGCGATCGTGGTCTTAACCGCCGATTGCACCTTCTCGAAGGCGCGAACTTCAATCTGCCGAACGCGCTCGCGCGACACACTGAATTCGGCGGCGAGATCTTCCAGCGTCATCGGGTCATCGGCGAGGCGGCGTGCCTCGAAAATGCGGCGTTCGCGCGGATTGAGCACACCCATGGCGCCGGTCAACGCCTGATGGCGATGATCGAACTCCTCGTGCTCGGCCAGGACGGCTTCCTGGGTGGGCGTATGATCGACCAGCCAGTCCTGCCATTCGCCGGCCTCGCCATCGTCGCGGATCGGTGCGTTGAGCGACGCGTCGCCACCGAGGCGGCGGTTCATGTCGACAACGTCCTGTTCCGTGACGCCGAGGCGCTTCGCGATCAGCTTCACCTGATCCGGGCGCATATCGCCTTCTTCAAGCGCTGAAATCTTGCTCTTCGCCTTGCGCAGGTTGAAGAACAGCTTCTTCTGGTTCGCGGTGGTGCCCATCTTCACGAGCGACCACGAACGCAGGATGTACTCTTGTATCGATGCCTTGATCCACCACATGGCGTATGTGGCGAGGCGGAAGCCCTTCTCGGGCTCGAACCTCTTCACCGCCTGCATCAGGCCGACGTTGCCTTCAGAGACGACTTCGGAAATCGGCAAGCCGTAGCCGCGATAGCCCATGGCGATCTTGGCCACGAGCCGGAGATGGCTGGTGAC
>JBEPUM010000284.1:0-4365 GCA_041691515.1 Pseudomonadota bacterium
TGCGACCGGGATTCGGACACTGGCTTTCGGGAAGCCGCCTGCGGGCGGGGAGCCGGCCCAGCTTTGCCGGGCGGCGTTTCCGGCAACGGCAACTTCGCCGCATCCTTTGGTGCGGCTGAATCGTCGTCGGTCGGCGGCACCTTGGGCACGATGGGTTTAACCGTTGCAGTACGGCCAGACGGGCCGCCGGATTAATTGCGAAGACCTACATGGCAGCCGGGTCGACCGGAGGCAACCCGCGGAGCCAGTGAAGTGGATTTGACATTTGCTACCCACCTCGCGGCAAACTCGGGAAGCGAATGTCAAATCCACTCCACTGGTAACTTATATTTGCTAGTGGTCCTTGATTCTAACATTTGCAATGACGCGTGCTGAAATGGGATGCAAATGTTAGAATCAGACCACCAGAGCCCGGCTCATGTTCGGGCTCGTTGATGACAATCAGTCGTCGTCCTCGACCTTGTCGAACAGGGAATAACGCAGGCTGTCGGAATCCGCGTACCACTGATCCGGCCCCTTGTTGGCCGCAATGGCCGCCGCCCACAACTCGTCGGTGCAGTCGTTGCGGTTCATCGCAAGGTCGAAGCCGCTGTTGAAGAAAATCTCCGACCACTCCCACCAGGTGCCGAGCTTCTTGACGCCGCGCAGCAGGTCGTAGCGGTCGATCAGGTTCGGCTCCATGTCGCTGGTGACCGATCCGAAGATGAGCCCGGCCTTGACGACGCGATTCAGTTCGCGAACCGCCCGCCCCGTCTGGGTTGCCGGGACATGGCAAAGACTGGTTTCATAAACGAAATCGAATTGCTCGTCCTTGAACGGCAGGTCGACGATCGACCCCAGCTTGTTGAACTTTTTCAGGGCGGCCGGCGTCTTTTCATGAATGGCACGATTGTTTTCGATACCCCAGGCATCGATGCCGCGGGCACGCAGCGCCTCGACCAGTTCGCCGCTCGCGGAGCCGGCCACCAGCAGCTTGTAGTTCTTCGATCTGTTCCAGGTGATCTTGATCAAGTCGGTCAGATAGGCCGGATCGCTGAACTGCTGCCAGACTTCGCGATAGGGACCGACGCCGCGATAGTTCTCGAAATAGTCGCGGTCGATCTTGTTGGAGGCAGGTGCGCGGTTCTCGCCGCGCGCATGGCGCAGCTTCATCATCTCGGTGACGATGATGTCGGTCGCAGCATCCGACGAATCCAGCAAACCGTTAAGCGTCGAGTCGAACAGGTAATCGCCGACCACAACGAGACCCGGATGCTCCTTGGGGTCAGGCCGGTGATTGGTCATGACATCGCGCGCCGGCAAGCCGCCGGGTATTGCGTTGACCGAGGATATCCAGCGATGGGTCTTGCCCTCGAGGAAATGCGCGCGCGCATTGCCGAGCGATGCCGGCAGCGACTTCAACGCCGCGTCGATCAGCTCTTCGTCGCTGAGGTTCGCGAACGCCAGCGCATCGGACCCTGCAATCAGCCAGTTCAGGACGCCGTGGCGGCCGACATCGTGACGCGCGCCCTCGTTGTAGACGCAGCAGCCGCCAAAAGCCTCGGACATGAACCAGGCGCCGGGAATCTTCTCGCCCCAGAACGGCTCGTCGAACAAAATCGAAACCCGCAGATAGTGCGCCGGCCGGTCGAAATAGGCGACGTGCTTGACCATCGACTTGCGCAGTTGCTCGCCGTCCCATCGCATGGTGGCGAGCCAGCTATGAGGAAGGCACATGATGACAAGATCGAAGTCGCGGGTTTCGGGGCCCTTCCCGTTCATCATGTTGAGCTGGTAACGGCCCTCCGGCGTCTTGCCGACTTTGAGGACGCGGTGATTGAGCTGAATGTCGGCGTCGACCTCCGACTTCAGACAGTCGATCAACTGCTCGTTGCCGTTCTGAATCGAATAAAGACCGATATAGCCGTCCACATCCATCACGAAGTTTTTGAGCGCATTCAGGCCGTTGGTGTTGTGGGTCTCGGTCGCGAGATCGGAGCGCGCCATCACCTTGAGAAAGCGCTTGGCCGTGGGATCGGTCACTTCCTTGTCGAGCAGTTCCTCTGCCGTCATGAACGCCCAAGGATGTTCGTTGTCGTGCGCACCGACACCTTCGTAATACTGGATCGGCGACATCACGGTGCTGCAACGCTTGCGGAACGCCGCAATCGCGGCGGCGGTCTTCGCGCCGTATTTGCGGCGCATGCCGGGGATGTCATTGAGCAGCTCACCGTCGAGTTGCACTTGTTCGGCATCCATCGGAATCGTCTGGAGGCCGAAGTGCTGAATCAGTTCGCGGAGCGGATCAGGACCCGTCATGGAGTAGTCGTAGATTTCGGCGACACCGGCCTCATAGGTCGCGGGGGCGCTGTCGAATTGGCGAGTCAGAACCTTGCCGCCAAGGCGGTCAGAGGCTTCATAGATCGTGACGCGGCAAAGTTCTCCGAGCTTTCTCTTCAGGTACCAGGCGCTCATCAGGCCGCCGGGACCACCACCTACAATTGCAAGATCGAGCATGTGTCTCTTTCGATGCCGGCACCCGGTTAGTCCGTGGCGTTCAATCCGGCGTCCCCAAGTTTAACGCAAAGTCTGGCGCATCAAGTCTAGCGAAATTGGGCCAACTGAGGAAACTCAAGTTCCTTCAATGGTTTATTTCATTATTTACGGCCAATGCCGGGTTTGTTTCCAAGTGTACAAGCCATCTTAAGGAAAAGCGTTTTTCACCTGAAGGGAAGATGAACAAAACCAGACCTCGCGCGAAAAAGCCGGCGTGGTGCAGCCAAGTATCATCCAGGTAGCCAATGCTTTCCTTCGGATAAATGCCGGGAATTTCAGCTGATGAGGGCAGCACCGGCGAGCAGGCTGACGAGTTCGCTCTGGCGGTTAACACCGGTTTTCGCCAGCACGGTCTTGAGCTGGCTGCGCACCGTCTCGCGCGTAACGCCCTGCGCCGTCGCAAGCGCATCAATCGACGTCGCAGCCGCAATGCCGCGCGCGATGCGCGCCTCCGCAGGCGTCAGGTCGAACAACCCTTGCAGCACGTCAGCAGTCGGCACGGCGGCCCGATCGACCGGCGTGACGATCAACAATGCCGTCGCCTGCGTGAATACGTCATTCGCCACACCGCGGATCGGTAGCAGATGCAGAATGTACGGCAGCCCGCCCTCGCCGGCGGCAACGGGTATGGAGTTGACGGCGGCAGCCGGGCTGCCCGGCAGTGATACTCGCGCCAGAGCCGCGGCCAGTAGCCGGTCGGCGTCGTCGTCCGCAAGATACAACCGCTCCCGGCGATCACGGATAAGCCCGGGCATCAGAGCTTCGAACGCGGCGTTCGCGGTATAAAGCTTGCCGGCTCCGCGCAACACCGCCCCGGGCAGTGCAAGCATGCCTAGTGCCTCGGTCATCGCGCGCGCCCGCTCCAACCCAAGCTGGGATGACAGCAGCGCGGCCCGAGCAAAATGCGGCCGCAATTTATTAAGCCCGGCCAGAATGTCAGGCCGCCTCGGCCCGTCAGTGTGACCGAATTCGGCATGTATAATAATGTTGTCGCCGCTCGGTGACGCGATCGCGGTCGCCACTCCGGAGCCGTAGCCGCGCGGGATCAGAAAATCCTGATACACCGGCTCGCGATCGATCTCGTCTTGCGTCAGCAGGTCGCGGTCATGCAAAAAGCCCGCATATTGCGCACCTATCAAGCGGCTTGTGCGCAGATTGGTCGGGTACTGCTGCGAATGCCCGACGACGATGTCGTTGAATTCGGGCGAGGACATCAGCCAGCCCGCGAACGACGTTCCGCGCGTGGCGATCAGCACCGCATCTTTCGCACCAGCGAATTGCGCAGTCGCTGCGAGCACGCCGGACCATTGCTCGGGGATCACCGCAGCTTCGTAAATCCGGCTCACCAGGTCAGCAGGCTCGATCATGCATAACGCCCAAGAAATTCCAAATACTGATCAAGCATCAGCTACGTGGCAAGCGTTCCGGTGCAAGGTCTTTGCGGTTCCCGCTTCCCGGATACGCGGCTTATTCAGTTCATCATCGATTTGAATAACTACGCAACTACAACCTTCGCATAAAATAGGCCGGGATCGCTCCCGGCCTATTCGTCATAACCATGCAATGCGGAACCTGGAACCTACTCCGCTGGCGGAAGCGCCAGAGGTTCCGGTTCCGGAGCCGACGGCACGATCGCCGCCTGCTTCTCGCGCTCGTCGAGAATCAGCTTGTCGCGCTTGACCGCGACTTCGCGGATCTTCGCCATCGACGCGCCGGTGCCCGCCGGGATCAGCCGGCCGACAATGACGTTTTCCTTGAGGCCTTCCAGCGGGTCCACCTTGCCGTTGACGGCGGCTTCGGTGAGCACGCGGGTGGTCTCCTGGAACGACG
>JBEPUM010000285.1:0-4358 GCA_041691515.1 Pseudomonadota bacterium
CGCCGGTGCGGATGCGAACCGCGTGGTCGAGGTTGATGACGAAGATCTTGCCGTCGCCGATCTGGCCGGTCTTGGCGGCCGTGGTGATGGCTTCGATGGTCTTGTCGACCTGGTCGGAATTGATCGCGACCTCGATTTTGATCTTGGGCAGGAAGCTCACCGCGTATTCAGCGCCGCGATAGATTTCCGTATGGCCCTTCTGGCGGCCATATCCCTTGACTTCGGTCACCGTCAGACCGTGAACGCCGATGGCGGTCAGCGCATCGCGAACTTCTTCGAGTTTGAATGGCTTGATGATCGCCATAACAATTTTCATGGGTTTAGGTCCCCGCTTGAGCCCGGCTAGAACAGACCGGGCGTTTCTCGACTGAGGGTCACCACGCTGAGAAAGATCACGACGCGGGCACAGCCAAGACCCTTAGAATCAAATGCCGTGCCAGAACCGTCGCGCTCGCTTAACAATTTGTGAATGCTGAGCTTTTCGACGCGATTGATGAAAGTTGCGGCGGATGGAAAACAGCTGCGCTCAAAGCCTGCTCAGGTCTGCCTAAAATGCAGGCAACGCGAGATCCCGACCTATTCCTGCGCAGCAGGCGTCCAGCGAGACCATCCGGGACCCGCTCATCCAAGACCAGCAAGTGGCACGGTGGTCATGCAACATGAAAAGCCCGGCTCCGACGGATCAGAACCGGGCTTTTCAGATTTAGTCGAGGTTAGAGGTACCGCTATTGCTATTGCAGCGCTTCGCCATGCTGGGAAATGTCGAGGCCTTCCAGCTCGTTCTCGCGGGAGACGCGTAGGGAAACAAAGGCGCCGACCAGTTTTAGCAGCACGAAGGTCACGCCGCCTGACCAGAGCAGGGTGACGGCCACGCCGTACAGCTGCAGCAGCAACTGGTGCGGATTGCCTTCAAGCAGGCCCGAGACCCCACCGATCGACGACGTCGCGAATACCCCGAGCAGCAGGGTGCCGGTCAATCCGCCGATGCCGTGGACACCGAATACGTCGAGCGAATCGTCATAGCGGAAACGATGCTTGAGGCTGGTGCAGGCCCAGTAGCAGATCAGTCCCGCGATGATGCCGATGATGATCCCTTGCAGCGGGGTGACGAATCCGGAAGCCGGCGTGATGGTACCGAGGCCTGCGACCGCGCCCGAGATCATGCCGAGCACGGAGGGCTTGCGCCGCGTCCACCACTCGATCGCGCCCCATGTCAGCGCGCCGGCGCAGGCGGCCAGGTGCGTGGCGATGATCGCCATGACGGCGCGCGAATTCGCGGCCAGCGCAGAGCCGCCGTTGAATCCAAACCAGCCCACCCACAGCAGTCCAGTTCCCATCACCGCCAAGGACAAATCGTAGGGCGACAAGTTCTCCGAACCGTAGCCATAGCGGTTGCCGAGGACTTTTGCCGCGACCAGCCCGCCCACGCCGGCGCTGAGATGCACCACAAGGCCTCCGGCGAAATCCTGCACGCCGGCCGCGCCGAGGAAGCCGCCGCCCCACACCCAGTGCGCGAGCGGAACGTAGACGAAGATGAACCAGCCGATCGAAAACAACAGATAGGCCGAAAAGCGCATGCGATCAGCGACGGCACCTGCGACGAGCGCCACGGTGATGATCGCGAAGGTCATCTGGTAGAGCATGAACAACGCTTCGGGAATCGTCTTCGCGGCAGGATTGACGGCGTCCATGCTCATGCCGGTGAGAAAGATGCGATTGAGCGATCCGAGCCACGGCCCGTCACCGGTGAACGCCAGCGAATAACCGAACGCGACCCAGAGAATCGAAATCACCGCTACCGCCGAAAGGCTTTGCGCCATCGTCGCCAGCACGTTCTTCTTGCGCACCATGCCCGAGTAGAACAGCGCCAGTCCCGGAATTGTCATCATCAGCACGAAGGCGGTGGCGACGATCATCCACGCGGTATCGGCGGCGTTGATGCCGGAAGGTGCATCGGCGAAAGCTGGTGTACCGGCGGTCAGGGCAATTCCTGCTGCACAAACGAACGTCGCAGCGCGCGCTGCGTGACGCTGGAAAGCCCCCATGATTTTATCCCCGGTCTCGTTATTCGGAAGTGTCATTGGCTTGTAACCGACGAAGCGATCCAGTCCTGTGATGCTTGTCTGGATTGTTTCGTTACGCTTGCAACAACGTGAATGTCAGAGCGCGTCGCTGTCGGTTTCGCCGGTGCGGATACGCAGGGCGTGATCGATCGGCGTCACGAAAATCTTGCCGTCACCGATCTGGCCGGTGCGTGCGCCCGCGGTGATGACTTCCACAGCCTTGTCCGCAAGCTCGGACGACACCGCGATTTCGATCCGCAGCTTCGGCAGGAAATTCACGACATACTCGGCGCCGCGATAGATCTCGGTATGGCCCTTCTGGCGGCCATAACCTTTGACCTCGGTCACGGTCATGCCGTGCACGCCAATTTCGGTGAGGGCCTGGCGGACTTCATCAAGCTTGAAGGGTTTGATAATGGCGACGACGAGTTTCATGGTCCGGTCTCTCGATCCCTTCGACAACCCGGCGGCACCGGATTTGCTTCCCGCCAAATCTGGCATCTTTCTGTGCAAATGGCACAAAAAACTCGCAGGTCAAACGAAAAACATACGGGTGGGTTGCCACGGTACGGCGGCCTCCGTGTAGACTGACCGGGTTTTGCGCGTGAACCGCGCCCTCGTTTTTCTGACTAATCATAATTCCGGGCCGTAAGGCCGACGCATTTGGGGGAATTCATGTCGAACCGTTCGTGGTTTTTTGCCTCGGGGGAGACCCAGCAAGGCCCATATTCCGAAGACCAGTTGCGCGACTTCATCGCGCGCGGGACCGTCAGATCGGACACCTTTGTCTGGACCGAGGGCATGTCTGCCTGGCAAAGGGCCGCCGATATCCCCGGTCTTCTATCTGGAGGCGCGCCGGGGGCTCCGCCCATGCCGCCTGCGCGGCCGGGTCAATCACTCCCGCGTGGCGATGGCACGACCGGCGTTGCGTTGTCAGCGGATTTCAGCATCTGGGCGCTGCTCGGGCGCAGTTTGATCTTCATCATCGGCTTCCTGCTGGTCATTCCGGCGCCCTGGGTGGCCACCAGCTTCTACCGCTGGTTCATTTCCTGTGTTCGGGCGCCGCAGCGGCCCAATCTGGGCTTTAGCGGTCAGCCGATGGACATCTGGTGGGTGTTCATGCTGCTCGCGCTGTGCACCTACGCCGGCCTTAGCGGCATTCCCTACCTCCGGTTCGTCCTGGTTCCTGTGCAGGCCTATCTGTCGTGGATGACGGTGAAATGGATCGTGGCGAACATCACGTCAAACGGTCAGCCGCTTCAGTTGTCATTCCTGGGCGACGCCCTGCAATACATCGGCTGGTATGTGCTGTTGAGCATTTCGTTCATCACCATCATCGGCTGGGCGTGGGTGACGACGGCGTGGACGCGCTGGATGTTCCACAATATCGAAGGTACCCGGCGTGAAGTCATCTTCAACGCGAGCGGCCTCGACGTTCTGTGGCGGACGCTGGTGTTCGCAATCGGCTGCGCACTGATCATCCCGATCCCGTGGGTGCTCGGCTGGTACACGCGGTGGTACATGTCGCAGATCGCGCTTGCATCGAGAGCATGACGAAAACCGCGAGGGCTAGCGCCGCTCGCGGATCGAACCTTCCTGCGCCACAGAAGCCACGAGTGTGCCATCCTGCTTGAAAATCAGGCCGCGGGTCAGACCGCGGCCGTCCTGCGCACTCGGCGAATCCTGCGCGTAAAGCAGCCATTCGTCGGCGCGGAACGGGCGGTGAAACCACATCGCGTGATCGAGCGATGCAGGCATCATGCGCTTGTCGAACAGCGTGCGGCCGTAGCGCGCCATCACGGCGTCGAGCAGCGAGAAGTCCGAGGCATAGGCCAGCGCACACATGTGCAGCGCCGGATCGTCAGGCAGTTTCGCAGCGGTACGAATCCACACGTGAATGCGGCCGTCATCGATCCTCTCACCGAAGTAACGGCCGAGTTCGACCGGCCGCAGCTCGATGGGGCGATCGGATTCGTAATAGCGGCGAATGAAGTCCGGCATCTCCTTGAACATCGGTTGCTTGGCGACTTCTTCGGCGGTCAGCTTCTCCGGCGGCGGCACGTCCGGCATCTTGTCCTGATGGTTGAAAGCGCCGGCTTCCTCGGCGTGGAACGACACCATGATCGAAAAGATGGCGTGGCCGTGCTGGATCGCGGTGACGCGCCGGGTCGAATAGCTCTTGCCGTCGCGCAGGCGCTCGACTTCATAGATGATCGGAATCTGCGGATCGCCCGGCAGGATGAAATAGCAGTGCAGCGAATGCGGCAGGCGGCCCTCGACGGTGCGGCACGCCGC
>JBEPUM010000286.1:0-4344 GCA_041691515.1 Pseudomonadota bacterium
TCCTGAGCCTTGCGTCCTGAGCCTTGCGCTCGCTGTTTTGATAGCTCAATGAACCGTCCATGACCTCGCAGGATTCGCCGACGCCTGATTTACCTCTGTCCGGTCCCGACGTGCCGGCGGCCATCGCGGTCGAGCATCTCGTCAAGGTGTACAAGGCCAATCGCGCCGTCGATGATGTCTCGTTCCGCATCGCCCGCGGCAGCATAACGGGCCTGCTTGGCGGCAACGGCGCGGGAAAAACCACAACCATCGCGATGATCATGGGGCTGGTGCTGCCGACGTCGGGCCGCGTCAGCGTCATGGGATGTTCGATGCCCGATCAGAGCGCCGATGTTCTGGGCCGGATGAATTTCGAAAGTCCCTACGTCGATATGCCGATGCGGCTGACGGTCCGGCAAAACCTGACCGTGTTCGGCCGGCTGTACGCCGTGAAGAACTTGCGCGAGCGCATCGAACAACTCGCGGCCGATCTCGATCTCGGCGAATTTCTCGATCGCGCCAACGGCAAGCTCTCGGCCGGGCAGAAAACGCGCGTGGCGCTGGCCAAGGCGCTGATCAATCAGCCGGACCTGCTATTGCTCGATGAGCCGACCGCATCGCTCGACCCCGATACCGCCGACTGGATCAGGCGGCATCTCGAAACCTATCGCCGGGATCGCGGTGCAACCATCCTGCTTGCGTCACATAACATGCTGGAGGTCGAACGTCTTTGCGATCGCGTGATCATCATGAAGCGCGGCCGTATCGAGGACGACGATACGCCTGGCAATATCATGCTGCGCTATAACCGGACCACGCTCGAAGAGGTGTTTTTGGACGTCGCCCGCGGCCGCGTTCAGGAGGCTGCGCCATGAGTCATGCCGGACTTCAGCACGGTATCGCACCCCATCGCATCGGGGCGATGATCCTGCGGTACTGCTATCTGCTGATGTCGTCGTGGCCACGTCTGCTGGAACTGATGTATTGGCCGGCCCTGCAGATCGTGACGTGGGGATTTCTGCAAAACTACATTTCACAGAACGCAGGCTTCTTCGCCCGCGCCGGCGGCACCTTCATGGGGGCGGTCATCCTCTGGGACATTCTGTTCCGCGGGCAGCTCGGATTTTCGATCTCGTTCCTCGAAGAAATGTGGGCGCGCAATTTCGGCAACCTGATGATGAGCCCGCTGAAGCCGATCGAGTTCCTGATTTCGCTGATGATCATGAGCCTGATCCGGCTCGCGATCGGCGTCATTCCGATGACGCTGCTCGCCATGATCTTCTTCGATTTCAATCTGTATGGGTTCGGACTGCCGCTGCTGATCTTTTTCTGCAACCTGATTTTCACCAGTTGGGCGGTCGGCATCTTTGTTTCGGGGCTAGTGCTCAGAAACGGGCTCGGGGCGGAAAGCATCGTCTGGACCCTGATGTTCGTGCTGCTCCCGCTGACCTGCGTGTACTATCCCGTGACCGTGCTGCCGTTCTGGCTGCGATACGTGTCGTGGATCTTGCCGCCGACCTATGTTTTCGAGGGCATGCGGGCGCTTCTGATCGACCACGTCTTCCGTGCGGACCTGATGATTGACGCCCTTCTGATCAACGCGGTGCTGCTCACTGCGTCTTTTTGGGCGTTCCTGATGCTTCTGAAAAGCGCCCGCCGACATGGTTCCCTGCTTCAGACCGGGGAATAGCGAGATATTTCTGCCACATCCCGGTTCTCGGGTAGCATTAACCCACTACATGTATGCTTGAGGCGGATTGACGCTGTGCCTTGCAGCAGCGCAGTATGCTGCGGCGCAAAAAGGGGTTTGAGCAGAATGCCAATCGGAGAATTTGGACGGCCGCCGGCGATGCCTGCGGAAGTCAGTCCGGCGATGACGACGCCAATGTACTGGATGTACGAGATGGCGTACGCGTCGCTCAATCCGGCTCGCGCCGTGACGGATGCGACCAAGATACTGCTGCAGAATCCGCTCAATCCCTGGTCGCACACCGAGTTTGGAAAATCCGTCGCGGCCGGCTGTGAACTGTTCGAGCGCACCACCCGCCGTTACGGAAAGCCGGAGTGGGGTCTCAACGACACCGAAGTCAACGGCGTGCACACGCCGGTTGAAATCCGGTCGGTATGGGAAAAGCCATTTTGCCGTTTGCTGTACTTCGATCGCAAGCACGTACGCCCGCTGCGTTCGCCGCAGCCGCGCGTGCTGATCGTGGCGCCGATGTCGGGTCACTACGCGACCTTGCTGCGCGGGACTGTCGAGGCGTTTCTGCCGACGCATGAAGTCTACATCACCGACTGGTCCGACGCACGGATGGTGCCGGTGTCCGAAGGGCGCTTCGATCTCGAGGATTACGTCGATTATCTCATCGAGATGCTGCATGTGCTGGGCGGAAACGTCCACATCATCGCGGTTTGCCAGCCGTCAGTGCCGGTCGTGGCCGCCGTTTCCGTGATGGAAGCCGCGCACGATCCGTATGTCCCGCTGTCGATGACGCTGATGGGCGGACCGATCGATACGCGCAAGAATCCCACTGCTGTCAACAATCTGGCTGCGGAAAAGGGCATCGACTGGTTCCGCAACAACGTCATCACCAAGGTGCCGTTTCCGCACCACGGCGTGATGCGCGACGTCTATCCGGGCTTTCTGCAGCTCAACGGCTTCATCAGCATGAACCTTGATCGCCACATGGACGCGCACCAGAATCTGTTCAAGAATCTGGTGAAGGGCGACGGCGATCTGGTCGACAAGCACCGCGATTTCTACGACGAATATCTCGCCGTGATGGATCTGACGGCGGAGTACTATTTGCAGACGGTCGATGTCGTGTTCGTCAAGCACGCGCTGCCGAAGGGCGAGATGACCCATCGCGGCCAGCCTGTCGATCCCTCGAAGATCACCCGTGTCGCACTGATGACGGTTGAAGGCGAGAACGACGATATTTCGGGGCTCGGCCAGACCGAAGCGACCCACGCGCTGTGCACATCGATTCCCGATGACCGGAGGGTGCACTATGTGCAAAAGGGCGTCGGCCACTACGGTGTGTTCAACGGCTCGCGGTTCAAGTCGGAAATCGTGCCGCGCATTTCCGATTTCATGTTGTCGAGCGCGCATCCAAGAACGGCGCTCGCCGCTGCCGCGGAGTAAATCGTAGGGATCGCCGGCCCAAGGCCGGCATCGCTATGATTCGGGCTGGCTCGGCTAACTCGCTGAAATCCCCGCTTTAATAATCCCAGCGTCGCGCATTGAAAGAATGAATTCAGTTTCATGCGTTGAAGGGCCGGACTCGGTCAAATGAGGCACAAAATTTTTGTTCCGAGGCCCATCCGGTAGGGGAGCAGGTTCAAGATCCCCCTGTATATTGGGCAAATGATTTGTTTTTGCGCCGAGCGATTTGACTGGCGGCAGATATGGCAGAATCCGGGTGATTTTCCCGCCCTCGGATTTGCTGATATGGCCCGCGCACTCCTCTATCGACGTCCCGCCGAACCGTCCCGGCTTCTGGTGAAGCACGGTTCGCAAATCTATTCCGTTCGCCTGCGCCGGCATCGCCGCGCCCGCCGCTATACGCTGCGGATTCATCCAAGCGACCGCGAAGCGATCCTGACGATGCCGCCACGGGGGACGCTGGTCGATGCCAAGGATTTTGCGCAACGTCACGGCGGCTGGATCGCGGCGCGTCTCGGGCGGCTGCCGAAGGCGGCGCCGTTCCAGCACGGCACGATCGTTCCGTTGCGCGGTATCGCACATCGGATTGTGCATCGCTCCGGCGAGCGTGGCACGGTCTGGACGGAAACACGGGACAGCGGCGAGCGCATTCTTTGTGTCGCCGGCGACCCCGAGCATCTTGACCGGCGGGTGCATGACTTTCTGAAACGAGAGGCTCGCCGCGATCTGCAAAAGGCCGCGCAGCGCTATGCGGATGCGCTTGGCGTTAAGGTCAAGCGGTTGTCGATCCGCGACCAATCTAGCCGCTGGGGGTCATGCACCTCGGCAGGATCTCTGTCGTTTTCCTGGCGGCTCATTCTGGCGCCGCCTCACGTGCTCGACTATCTCGCCGCCCATGAGGTCGCGCATCTCGTTGAAATGAATCACTCGCCGCGATTCTGGAAAGTGGTGGCGCGGGTTTGCGACCATGTCGAACGGGCCAAGAAATGGCTCGACGCCGAAGGCAACGATCTTCATCGCTACGGCATTCAGGACTGATCAGCCGAGCCTTTTGCGCGCAGGGTAACATTTCGGATACCCACGCGATGAGATCATTCTTCGATTTTGACGGCAATGTTTGCCACGCGACGATGAAAACTCCCTCTCCCATGGGGAGAGGGTTGGGATGAGGGGGTACGCTCTCTCGATAGGTCGCTGCC
>JBEPUM010000287.1:0-4328 GCA_041691515.1 Pseudomonadota bacterium
CCGCACGTGGGTCGCGCCGAACTGGATCGCAATCGCAAAATCCGCGCTCATGCCCATCGACAGTTGCTTGAGGCCGTTGCGCGCAGCGATCTTGGCGGTGAGCGCAAAGTGCGGAGCGGGCGCATCGTCAGCCGGAGGGATGCACATCAATCCCGAGATCGTCAGACCATAAGTGTCCCGGCACGCCGCGATGAAATCATCGGCGTCACTAGGGGCGATACCGGCCTTTTGCGGCTCTTCGCCGGTATTGAGCTGCACGAACAAATCCGGCCGGCGACCCTGCTTGACGATTTCCTTGGCCAACGCTTCGCAAATGCTGGGACGGTCCACCGAATGGATGGCGTCGAACAAGGCGACCGCTTCCTTCGCTTTGTTCGATTGCAGCGGACCGATCAGATGCAGCGCAAGACCGGGATGCGCCGCCATCAAGTCAGGCCATTTTGCCTTGGCCTCCTGCACGCGATTTTCGCCGAACACCCGCTGGCCGGCGGCAATCACCGGCACGATCGCATCCGCATCGAAGGTTTTCGATACCGCCATCAATGTCACCGACGATCGTTCGCGCCGCGCATCCTGACAGGCGCGGACGATCTCGGCTTCAACCGAAGCAAGTCCGCTTGGTAAAGGAGCCGTTACAGGCACAGTGGTTCCGGTGGTCATTTGATTCATCAAATCCGAAGTTTGGGCCGATCGTTCCAATTTTATCTAATCCAAGAAAGGCTTCTTGAACCGTTGGGTCTACATTCTCACAGGGGTCAGGGGACGGTGATGTCACGGATCAGCTTCAACCGCAAACGAGCCAAACTCAAGGCCGTTATGGGGATTCGCGCGCGGCTCGTGCTGCTGGCGCTGATCCTCGTGGTGCCGCTGATGATCGAACGCGTCCGCTCGCTCGAAAACATGCGCACCAAGACGATTACCGAAATCAACCACGACTTCGAGAAGCTTGCTCAGCGCACGGTCGATGCGCAGCGCGAGGTGATCTTCTCGGTCGAAGCCATCCTCAAATCGGCATCGCAGATTTATCTGTCGGGGGCCCGGCTTGGCGATGCCTGCGGGCTGATGCGCGCAAGCCTGCCAACTAACCTTCCATGGATCAGAAACGTTCTGGTTCTCGATCCCAACGGACGGGTCGCCTGCGCCAGCGTCGACAACATGAATAACCTAAACCTCGGCGATCGCGACTATTTTAAGCGCGCTAAGGCCGACCGCGAGCTGGTGATCAGCGATTACATCTTCAGCCGGGTCTCGAAATTGCCGATCGCGGTGGCCGCCTATCCGATCTCGCCGACGGACACTCAGAATGGCAGTGTTATTATCGCCGGCATCAACCTCGACTGGATGTCGAAGATCATGGACAACCTCGGCGGCCGGCCGGGCGTAACCGCGGTTCTCATCGATAGTCGCGGAACGGTTCTTGCGACGGCCGCGGATCAAGCCAGCATGATCGGCAATCCGATCGGCGATCTCGGCTTGCTCGCCGCTATCTCGAGCGCCAGCGCGGCATCAGATAACGATACCGCCACGTTTCATTTCACTCCCGCAAACGGCAAGGCGCGCCTGATTTCCTTCACACGCGTTCCCGGAACGAATTCTCGTTTGATTGTCAGCATCGATGAAGCCGTGGCGTCCGCCGCGATCAATCGCGAGATTCGCACCGCTTATATTCAGCTCGGCTTTGTCGGCCTTCTCGTTCTGCTCGGCGCGTTGATCGCCGCGGAACGGCTGATCGTCCAGCCGATCGATTTGATGACGGATGCGGCAACGCGGTTTGGCCGCGGAGATCGCTCGGCGCGCGCGGCGCGGTCCCAATTGCCGGCGGAATTCGTCCCGCTCGCGCGGGCGTTCAACGCCATGGCGGCACAACTCGGCGAGCGTGAACGCGAGCTGCTCGCGGCCAACGACCGCCTGACCGTGATGGCCTCGATCGATATGTTGTCCGGTCTCGCCAACCGGCGCGGCTTCCAGAGCCGGCTCGATTTCGAATGGGCCAAGGCGCAGCACACCGATGAACAACTGTCGCTGCTGATGATCGATGTCGATCACTTCAAGCTGTTCAATGACACCTATGGTCATCTTGAAGGCGACACCTGCCTCAGCCGCATTGGCGAAGTGCTGGCTGGGATCGCAGACCAAACCAAAGGTTTCGCAGCGCGTTTCGGCGGCGAGGAATTCTGTCTGTTGCTGCCCATCACCGGCACGGACGCCGCGCTTAAAATCGGCGAGACCGTGCGCGCCGCTGTACAGAGCCTTGCGCTGCCTCACATGACCAGCAGCTATCAGACCGTTACGGTCAGCGTCGGCGTCGCCTGCACCTCTCCGAACGAGACGCAGCAGCCGATCGATCTGATCGAGGCCGCCGACGCCGCGCTCTATGCCGCCAAGCATCGCGGGCGAAACGCCGTCATCGAGCACGGATTCGTCCGGGCAACCGACGCGACGATGAGGCTGGCGGTCTGAGGCGTTCCGGAACACGGTTTCGCCAGGATGAATTCATAAATTCAGTTTCATCGGTCGAGATTCGCCTTGATGCGCTTAGCCGACTCGAATTGGAGCTCGCGCGAATCGGAAACGTGCCCATTTCGACCGGCCACCTTCCTCGTACGGGAACTGTGGTGTAGGTGAAATTGTCATTGGAATGTGCCAATCGTCTCCATCATTGAACGCGCGGCGTGGATCGTGGAGGTGGTTAGCTATCAAAAAGCCGCGATCTGGCCTTTGATCAACGCAATCGCGAACGCGGGTTTTAATCGGGGCTGGCATGAAAAATCGACTGATGACGGCGCAATCCAATCTGCCGACGCGGCGTTGGACGCGCCCCGCCATCGTGACACTTGCGGCGATGGCGGCACTGACCGCGCTGACCGCCGACGCATCTGCAAAACAGCCGCGCCGCGCGCCACCCACCGTGGCGACGGCGCCGCGCACTGCAGGCGACCCGATCATGGCGATCGTGTCGATCAAGAGCCAACAGGTTACCTTCTACGACGCCGACGGCTGGATCCTGCGCGCCCCGGTATCGACCGGCGTTAGGGAACGCGAGACGCCGGCCGGCGTCTTCGCTGTCATCGAGAAGGACAAGGATCACCACTCGACCATGTACGACGATGCCTGGATGCCGAATATGCAGCGCATCACCTGGAACGGCATCGCGCTGCACGGCGGCCCGCTGCCCGGATATGCGGCTTCGCACGGCTGCGTGCGGATGCCCTACGGCTTTGCGGAGAAACTGTTCGACAAGACCTGGATCGGAATGCGGGTAATCATCGCGCCGAACGACGCGGCTCCGGTCGAGTTTCCCCACCCGGCGCTGCTCGTGCCGAACGCAGACGCCATCGCGGCGGCGCCGGCCAAGGCCGAAACCCTCTCCCGCGAGGCCGCGGAGGCCGCAAAGACCGCTGATGAGACGAAGAAAGCCGCCGCGACCGCCGCGCGCGATACCACATCGCTCACCGCGTCGCTGCACAAGCTGGACCGGTTCAAGAAGCGTGCCGACGCCGAGCTCGCGTTCGCCGATAAGGCGCTCGCTGCCGCAAAGACAGATCAGGCCAAGACGCGCGCCGAGGAGCGAAAGCAGAAGGCCGACGCCAAGGCCACGGAGTTGGGAACCCAGTTCGACGCCGCAAAATCCGACGCAAAGACGAAACTCGACGCAGCCGCCGCCGCAAAGGATGCCGCCAAGGCAGCCCAGATCAAGAAGGCCGACACCACCAAGGCGGCGAGCGAGGCGAAGCTCGCGCTGGAGCCGGTCTCGGTCTACATCAGCCGCGCGACGCAGAAACTTTACGTCCGGCGCAACACCCATAAGCCGGCACCGGACGGCGGCGGCGAGGTGTTCGACTCGACCATTGAGGTCCCGGTTACGATCCGCGATCCCGGAAAACCGATCGGCACGCATGTCTTCACCGCTGTGGCGCGCACCGGGACCGGCCTGCGCTGGACCGCGGTCTCGATCGACAACGGGGACGACGCCAAGGACGCGCTCGACCGCATCACCATCCCGCAGAGTGTGCTCGACCGGATCGCGCCGACCGCTGTGCCGCGATCTTCGATCATTATCTCGGACGAGCCACTGAGCGCCGAGACCAACTATCGTACCGAATTTGTCGCGGTTCTGAGCAATCAGCCCCAGGGCGGCTTCATCACGCGCAAGCCGACGCCTCCGGAGGAGGCGCTCGTTGCGAGCGGCGACGACTCGAGCGACGATGGCTTCAGCTCTTTCTTTCAGCCCCGTTGGAACCCTCAGCCTGCCGATCCGCGCCTGCGCGGTCGCCAGCCCTATCGCGTCCCGCAGCAGAACTGGTGGGGCGGCGGCGGTTAAGACGCTG
>JBEPUM010000288.1:0-4287 GCA_041691515.1 Pseudomonadota bacterium
TCACGCAGCACCTTTGACGCCTCGACGCCGGAATTGATAACACCGCCGCCGGTGTAGATCACCGGACGCTTGGCGCCCGCCAGCAGCGCCACCGCCTTGCGGATCTGCGTGGCATCGCCCTTGACGCGCGGCGTATAGGACACGTGCACGTCGGACTTGCGCGGCGGATGATAGGTGCCGATGGCGAACTGCACGTCTTTCGGCACATCGACCACGACCGGACCCGGACGCCCCGTGGTCGCGACGTAAAATGCCTCGTGCAACACTTTTGCGAGATCGTTGACGTTGCGCACCAGCCAGTTGTGCTTGGTGCAAGGACGCGTGATGCCGACGGTGTCGCATTCCTGGAACGCGTCGTTGCCGATCAGATGGGTCGGCACCTGACCGGTGATGCAGACCAGCGGAATCGAATCCATCAGCGCGTCGGTTAGCGGCGTCACCATATTGGTGGCGCCCGGCCCCGACGTCACCAGCACGACGCCGGGCTTGCCGGTCGAGCGTGCATAACCTTCGGCAGCGTGACCCGCGCCCTGCTCGTGCCGCACCAGGATGTGCTCGACTTCGCTCTGCTGAAAAATCTCGTCATAAATGGGCAGCACCGCACCGCCGGGATAGCCGAAGATGTGCTTGATGCCGTGATCGGCCAGCGCGCGCACGATCATCGCGGCGCCGGTCATCTGGTTGGGATCTTCGCGTCGATCTTGGCTGTTACTATCGCTCATGGTCAGCTCCGGATGCGCTGTTGCGCGGCTTTCGGTCGTTTTGGTCGTCGTGACTTGCGGAAAATAAAAAAGGGCCCGAGAGGGACCCTGTTGCACCACCTCGATCTAAACGGCCTCAGCCGTCCCGGGCGGTGCTCCAGGATACAATAATAAGTACGAGTTTGGTAATTTTATTGCTCATTTACTCGCCAAGACTTCCCAAAGGTTGCGCGGTTATAGAACCGTGATTCACCGTGGTCAACCGGTTTCGAGGGCAAATATAGTCGGTTCCGGCGATTTGGCGAGGGGAAATATCAAATCTCGCAAGCGACTGGGACGTCGGGGCCAAGACGGCACTCGCTCCCGTTCGCCCCCCGTTCCGCTTGTACTGGCGCGTTCGTTGCCCGATCCTGCGGAACAGTGGCTGGTGGGAGCGCACAATCATGAGCGACGAGAGGCAACGCAGCATTCTTTGGCACGGCATGGCTCTATTCTTACTGGGACTACTGACGGGGTTTGTTGAGCCTCATTTCAGTAACCCGCGCATGGGCCTCGCCGCTCATCTCGAAGGATTGATGAACGGCACTTTTCTGATTGCACTGGGTGCGATCTGTCAGCACATCAGGTTACCCGGCCAACTGCTCTCAGCAACATACTGGCTCGCGCTCTATGGCACTTATGCGAACTGGGCGACCACCACGCTGGCGGCAATCTTCGGTGCCAACAGCTTGTCCTTGATTACGGGGGCGGGTCACAGTGCGCTGCCTTGGCAAGAAATGCTGGTCACGTTGGGATTTGCCAGCGTCGGGCTGTCGATGGTAACGACGTCGGCTTTCGCGCTATGGGGCCTGCGTCGCACCGTCGCTGCGTGATTTCAGCGGTCTATCACCAACGCTGCGCCCGCCTCCTCCGGCTTCACCCACTGAAATTCCGGCAGTTGATGCCGGAACCAGGTGAACTGGCGCTTGGCATAGTGGCGAGTGTCGGCGCGGCCGATTTCGGCGGCGTCCTCCAGCGAAATCTCCCCGCGCAGATGGCGGATCAGCGCGGGCACCCCATGCGCCTTCATCGCCGGCAGCAGCGGATCGAGATGCCGCTCCGCCAACGCCGTCATCTCATCCAGTGCGCCCACCGTCAACATCATGCCGAAGCGCGCATCGATCCGCGTATAGAGGTCATCGCGCTCCGGCGCGAGAAAGATCGCCCTGACCTTCTCCGGGGGCAACAGCGGCGGCAGGCCATCGCGATGCCAGTCGGTCAGCGAACGTCCGGTCGCCTCGATCACTTCCAGCGCACGCGCAATCCGGGTGCGGTCGCGCGGCTTCAAACGTTCCGCCGAAGCCGGATCGCGTTGCGCAAGAACCGCGTGCAACGCTTCCACGCCGTCGCGCTCCAGTCGCGCACGTACGTCGTCGCGGACCTCTGACGGAATCGGCGGCACCGCCGACAGGCCGCGCGTCAGCGCCTTGAAATAGAGCCCGGAGCCACCAACGAAAATCGGCAGACGGTTTTGCGTGCGCGCCTCTACCAGCACCTGCTCGGCATCGGCCACCCACATCCCGGCGGAACAATTCACGGCGGCATCGACATGGCCATAAAGCCGATGCGAAACGCGCGCCTCTTCCTCTGCCGTTGGACGCGCAGTGATAATGCGGAGATCGCGGTAGACCTGCATCGAGTCGGTATTGATGACGATGCCGCCGGTTTGTTCAGCCAGCGCCAGCGCCAGCGCCGACTTGCCGCTGGCGGTCGGCCCTGCGATAAGCACGGCATCTGCCGCCTGCCAAAACTTCGCCTCGCCAGGGTTCGCCTCGCCCATGTCCCTCGTCGCCACGCTGATCTGCAATCCGAACAACCCCGCGCTCGATAGCACGGTGGTGGATGGCGCGCGCGCAATTCTTCCCAATGCCGGACCGGCGCATTGGCTCTGGAACGAGGTCGCGGTCGATATTCCCTTCGAAAGCGACGAACCCATTGCTGCCATCACGCAGCGCCTGCAAGCGGCACGCGAGGATTTTCCGATCGACGTGGTGGTGCAGCCGAAGCTCGATCGCCGCAAGAAGCTGTTTCTGGCGGACATGGATTCCACCATGATCGGTCAGGAATGCATCGACGAACTCGCCGACTTTGCTGGCCTCAAGGCGCACGTCTCAGCCATCACCGAACGCGCCATGCGCGGCGAAATCGCGTTCGAGCCGGCGCTGCGCGAACGCGTTGCGCTTCTGAAGGGACTGCCGGTGTCGGTGGTCGACGAAGTGCTGGCGAAACGCATCACGCCGACGCCTGGCGGCCGCGAACTGGTCATGACCATGCGTGCCAACGGCGCCTATACCTGCCTGATCTCCGGCGGCTTCACGCTGTTTACGAATGCCGTTGCCGCGATGATCGGCTTTCAGGAGAACCGCGCCAACACGCTTGATGTCGCGGACGGAAAATTCGCAGGCACCGTCGCCGAACCGATCGTCGGCCGCGAGACAAAGCTCGCCACATTGGTCGAACTGCGCGAGTCTTTCGACCTCGACAATCTGGATACGCTTGTTGTCGGCGACGGCGCCAACGATCTCGGCATGATCCAGAGCGCAGGCCTTGGCATCGCCTATCACGCAAAACCCGCGGTCGCCGCCGCCGCCCACGCGCGGATCGACCACGGCGACCTCACTGCGCTGCTGTATGCGCAAGGCTACAAGCGCGACGAGTTTGTGAGCTGAGATTTTTCTTCCATTATTCGATCACGACCGAAGCGTTAAGGGCCTAGAGACTCTAGGCTAGCCTGATCGGTCAAGCGACGATCGTTTGACAGACATGGAGGTATGATCCGATGACGATTCCAAGCCAAAAACAATACGGCATCGTCAGTGCAAGCGATCGCAAGGCCCTCAGCGGGCTAGAATTCGTCACGGGATTTGTGGATGGCTCCTTGCCACTCAACACAATGGCCCGGACTCTCGGATACTTCATTATTGAAGGCACCAAGGGGAAAGTCGTCGTCACGTCGCAGCCGACCGATGACTATCTCAATCCCGAAGGTACCGTGCATGGCGGGTTTACGGCCACGCTGCTCGACACCTGCATGGGTCTTGCCATCAGATCCATGATCGACAAAGGCATGAGCTCGACGACCCTGGAGTTCAAGATCACGATGCTTCGGCCTGTCACTCCGGAAACGGGGCCGGTAAGAGCCGAAGGGATCGTCTTGTCTTGTGGCCGGCGTGTCGGCACTGCGGAGGGAAGGCTCACGAAC
Source organism: Pseudomonadota bacterium (assembly GCA_041691515.1). Taxonomy (GTDB): domain Bacteria; phylum Pseudomonadota; class Alphaproteobacteria; order Rhizobiales; family Xanthobacteraceae; genus Nitrobacter. The sequence goes on from JBEPUM010000288.1 coordinate 3,943, forward strand.
AAAGACGGCAAGCTGCTGGCACATGGCACGACGACCTGTCTGATCTTTGATCGCCCCGAACGATGACACTGGCCCGGCCCCCGAATAAAAATATGGATTTCTTATCCCCGGTCTCCGGAGCGCGGTTATATTTGCGTCGTCCTGTTCATGAGGGGCGCTTCGCGAGGCGTTCGGAAGTGGGACAGAGCGAGGTTTGCCTTCGGGCAAAGCCTTCGCTGACCGGAATGGAGGCAACTCCAGACCGGTTCGATACGGCGTCCCGCGTGCGTGCCTCGCAAGCACAAGCCCGGGAGGTTTTGGGTCACCGCCCGGCCCCACTACGGGGGTCTGCCACACGTTGGCTGG
>JBEPUM010000289.1:0-4271 GCA_041691515.1 Pseudomonadota bacterium
TCGAAGCAGGCGGCGTCGGCTCTTGCGAGGCGAATGCGATCGTTCAGGCGAGCGTGACTGAGGGCCTGACAAGCCGTATCCAGCATTTCGATCGAAACATCCAGCCCAAAGCAACGCGCAGCGGGATAGGCGCGCGCCACCCTGATCAAATTCCGGCCAGTGCCACAGCCGATTTCAAGCACGCTTCCACCGGCCGGCACAGCGAGATCGTCGATCAGTTCATCGCGGCCGAGAAGATAAAACTTCCGGCTCGCATCGTAGACATATCGCTGCCGCCGATACATCTGGTCCATCAGGCTCGCCGCGCTGCCCTGCTCTTCCGGCGGATTTTCAGACAGGATCATGCCGCGCGATCCTTCAGTGTATAGAGATGAAAGGCCCCGTAGATCGCCGAGCGATCCTGCCGCCCGAGTTCACGGCTACGGCCCCCGTCGAATGACCACGCATCGAGGATCGCGGCGGGAATCCTGCCCGGCAGCAGCCGCTCGTCGGCGGCGGTGCGAAAGATCACCCGGCTTCCCGGGCGGGCGGTACGTGTGATCTGCGTCCAGAGCGCGGTCAGGTCAGCATCATTCATCCAGTCCTGCGCATCGAGTAGCACATAACAGTCGACGCTTTCGGCTGCGCGCTCTTGCAGGAAATCCGTCATCGCACACTGCCGGAACTGCAGACGTTCGCTGAGAGCGCGCACATGTTCGAAATTGTCGCGCTGCAGGTATGGCGGCAGCGGCGCATCCGGTGCCCGGGCGTAGCCGCGGCCAAACGCCTGCCAGGCAAAATAATTGGACTTGATGTCGAAGCCGCAGGCGAGCCGTTCCAGCCGCTGCCGCAAGACCGCGGCAATGCCGCCGGGCAGATCGTTTGAGAGCACACGGTACTGCGCGGGCGGAATACCGAGCCCGTACAGCGATGCCGGCTGCCGGATCAGCCAGCGCATCAGCGGTTTGTCGAACACCGGAGCAAGATGCACTTCGAACAACCGGTTCTGTTCCTCCAGCGTCGATGCGCGCAGGATCAAGCGCGGATCGCAGCCAAGCGCCCGCGCCAGCAAATGACCGGCGCCAATGAAGCGGCCGAGCAGGCCGTGCCGGTAGAAATTGTTGGAAAACTGCGCGATCCGGCGGCGGCCGTTCCACTGCCGGCCTTCCCAATAGGCGCGGGACACCGGATCGAGATCCGCCGCGATGAGGGAATCGTAGGCGTCGATGTTGGCGCTGGTATCGGCACCCCCAAAAAATCGCAAAAACGACGCGTGGTCAGGCAGCCGGCGCAGCGCAGCGACCTTGAGGTAGCCGAGCGCGATATGGGCGCCGTTCAAATCCACCGCGCTGATCCGCGCCGGATTTGCCGTCAGGTAGGAGAGAACGTTGCAACCACCCGACGCAATCGCGACGATATGGTCGGTCGGCCGGATATTGAGCGCGGCCATATCAACGACGGGATCTTCCCATATCTGCGGATAGACCAGCCCCCGGAAAGCGAATGTAAACATCCGCTCCAGAAGCCCGGCTCGCGTCAGGGCTCCGCTGCGGTGAACCGCAGAATTCAGTCCGACCGTCGTGGCGCGCCGGACAGCGCGTGCCGATTGAGTCACTCAGCATCCCCGGATAATTTCTAACCCGTCGCGATAGAAGACTCGGATGACGTGCGTGTGACTTCCACGGCTGGACGTCGTATTCATCCGACAGTGGTAGCAAACCGCAACGAACAAGAAAAACGGGATGGAACGAATGACATGCCTCGAACAGAGACCGGGAGATATTGGCCCCTTTGCCGGCCTCGACGTGCCGTGGCTGCTGCGGATGCGTGCCGAAACCCGCCGGGATCACCCGTTTCTGATATGGGCGCCGTTCGATGCGCCGGCCCGCAAATGGAGCTACGGCGAATTTAACGACCGGGTCGGTGCGCTAGCGGCCGGTCTCGCGGCACGCGGCGTAAAGCCCGGCGAGTTCGTCCTGATCCATCTGGACAATTGCATCGAGGCCATGCTGGCCTGGTTCGCTTGCGTCGAACTCGGTGCCATCGCCGTCACCACAAATACCCGTTCGGCGGCGGCGGAAATCGAATACTTCGCCGATCATTGCGGCGCAGTCGTCGCGATCACCCAGCCCGCTTACGCCGATCTGGTGGCCGCGAATTGCCGCAACCTGCGCTGGATGGCCGTGATTTCGCACGATGCCGGTGCAGCGCCTGCGCAGGGACATGCACCCGCACGGGCAGAGCGCTTCGAAGCGCTGTTCGCCGACAGCGCCGACCGGCCTCGCCGCGCGACCGATCCATTCGCGCCGTGCAGCGTCCAATATACCTCAGGCACGACCTCGCGGCCCAAGGCTGTCTTGTGGACTCACGCCAACGCGCTGTGGGGCGCAAAGGTCAACGCCGCGCATCAAGACCTCCATGCCGATGACGTGCATCAGACCTATTTGCCGCTGTTTCACACCAATGCGCTGGCCTATTCCATGCTGGCGAGCCTGTGGGTCGGAGCGACCTGCGTGATCCAGCCGCGTTTTTCGACGAGCCGCTTCTGGAATGTCGCAGCGGAACATCGCTGCACCTGGACCTCGACGATTCCGTTCTGCATGAAAGCGCTGCTGGAGCGCGAGATTCCGAAGCAGCACAGTTTTCGGCTCTGGGGCACGGCGATTTGCGAACCGCCGGCTTTCGCCGCCTTTGGCGTGAAAGTTATCGGCTGGTGGGGCATGACCGAAACCATCACCCACGGCATCATCGGAGAGATCGACCAGCCGAACACCCCGATGGCGATCGGACGGGCCGCGGCCGAATATGGTATTCGCGTGAGCGATGACGACGGCGCCCCGACCGCGGTCGGCGACACCGGCAACCTCGCGATCCGCGGCATCCCCGGTCTTTCGCTGTTCAAAGAATATCTGCACAATCCGAAAGCCACGCAGGACAGCTTCGACGAGCACGGCTATTTCCTTACCGGCGATCGCGTGACGCTGCTGGACAACGGCTTCATGAAATTTGGCGATCGCGCCAAGGACATGCTGAAGGTCGGCGGCGAGAACGTCGCGGCATCCGAGATCGAACAGGTGGTCATCACCGTGCCCGGTGTCCGGGAGGCTGCGGTTGTGGCCAAGAAGCATCCGATGCTGGACGAAGTGCCTGTCGTCTTCATCATTCCGCGCGCCGGAGTTGCGGAGATGCCGGTCGCGCTGCACGACGAGGTGATGTCGGCGTGTCGTGGCGCACTGGCCGATTTCAAGGTGCCGCGCGAGATTCGCTTCGTCGATGAGATGCCGCGTTCGACGCTGGAAAAAGTCGCGAAAGCCGAACTCAGGAAGCTATTGGTGTAGCGACCACGCGAGCCGCGTGACCGGTCAATAGCCAAGCGCCACCGGGCGGAACGCCTGCAGCAGGTGCTGATCGAGCTTGTCGCCCATTTCCTCCATGATCGCGAAGGCCTTGGCGTGGGTGAACGGCAGCCGATAGGCGCGCTTTTCGACCAGCGCCGAATGAATGTCCACGATCGTGGTCAGGCGCACGATGTCGCTGATCTGATCGCCGCGCAGACCATCGGGATATCCCGAGCCATCGAGCAGCTCATGATGGTGCAGGACCACATCGAGCATCTCGGGCGGGAAGCCACCCTGCTTGAACAAGGCGTCATAGCCGAGGCGCGGATGCTGGCGGATCTCGTTCATTTCCTCGTCGCTGAGTTTGCCTGGTTTGTCGAGGATCGCAACGGGAATGAAGGCTTTGCCCACGTCATGCAGCAGCGCCGCGCGCGCAAGCCGTCGCTGATCGTCCTCGCGCATGCCGAGATGCTGGGCGAACGCCACGGCGAAGCCCGTGACAAACAGGCAGTGGCGATAACTGTGGGTGTGATGACGGCCGACGGCGGCAAGCCACTCACGCAGCGAGGACCGCTTGATTGCCTTCAGAATCTGGCTTTCGGCTTCCAGCACATCGCTGAAGGCAAGTGGAATTCCGGCTGGAAGCCGCTCGAATATTCTCACCAGCACGGCATGCGCCGCGTTGATGCCCCGGTTCAGCGCCTTGCCGCTCTCCGTCGCATCGTAACCGTTGCCGTCCGGAAATGCGGAGCGGATACGCTGCAGGATTCCCTGCACGTCGAACGGTCGCGAAATGGTATCGGTGGCGCCGAGGGCCCAGGCCTGCATCGAGCCGTGGTGAAGCGCGTCCGCAAGAACGAACAGCCGCGGCACTGACCGATAAGCCTCGCCGCGCAGCTTGTCGCGTACCCGCTGCACGCTTTCGGCCGAGCGCAAGTTGATATCGACGACGAT
>JBEPUM010000290.1:0-4254 GCA_041691515.1 Pseudomonadota bacterium
ACATCGAGCCCAGCGAAATGATGCCGATGCCGTATTTGCCGGCCAGCGTCATGCCTGAGGGGGAAATCTGCGAGGCGACGACGAACGGCATATCCTCCTGTAACGGTCGAATTTGCAACTTGGCGTCGTTCATCACGAACCAGTCGCTCTTGGCGGTGACGCGCTCGCCGTTGAACAGGCGGCGGATCAGGCCGATTGCTTCGTCCTGGCGGTCGCGCTGCGTCATCGGGTCGATGCCGAGTGTATGTGCGTCCGACGCCAGCGCGCCGGGACCGGAACCGAAGATGGCGCGGCCGCCGGTCATGTGGTCGAGCTGCACCATGCGCTGCGCCACGTTGTAGGGATGATGATACGGCAGCGACACCACGCCGGTGCCGAGCTTGATGCGCTTGGTGCGCTCGCCGGCCGCGGCGAGGAACATCTCCGGTGACGCGATCATTTCCCAGCCGGAGGAATGATGCTCGCCACACCAGAATTCGTCGTAACCAAGACTGTCGATCTGCTCGACGAAATCGAGGTCGCGGCGGAATTGCAGCATCGGATGCTCGCCGATCGGGTGATGCGGGGCGAGGAAGGCTCCGAATTTCAAGCGCGCCATGAGGTTTTCTCCGGGATTCTCTGGTGATTGTTCTAATTGTTGTGATGTCCCGCTCATTGTAGGGCGGTCATGCGCGTCGTTTCAATGCGTGGTGGCGCAGGCGGCCCCGGCAACTTTGCCGGACGGTTGCCATAGGGCTCCGCCGCGACGCGCCGCCGCAGCGGCCGCCCTTGCGCGCACCGGCTCGCCATTCCCATGTCTTTATGACGCTGTACCGACATCCGGACGGCGGCTGGAGCACTCGATGAGCTATTTTCGCACCGCGATCCTGCTGGCTGGTCTCACCGGGCTGTTTATGGGCGTGGGCTATCTGATCGGCGGCGCCAACGGCGCCGTTATCGCGCTCGTTGTGGCGGCTGCGACCAATATTTTCGCCTACTGGAATTCCGACCGCATGGTGCTGTCGATGTACGGCGCCCGTGAGGTCGATGTGGGCACCGCGCCCGACCTGTATCGGCTGGTGAGCGAACTCGCCGCCCGCGCGGGCTTGCCGATGCCGCGCATGTTCTTGATGGACAATCCGCAGCCGAACGCCTTCGCCACGGGCCGCAATCCACAGCATGCCGCCGTTGCGGTGACGACGGGACTCGTGCAGTCGCTGCGCCGTGAGGAACTGGCCGGCGTGATCGCGCACGAACTCGCGCACATCAAGCATCACGACACGCTGTTGATGACCGTCACCGCGACCTTTGCCGGCGCGGTCTCGATGCTGGCACAGTTCGGCATGTTCTTCGGCGGCAACCGCAATAACAACGGCACCGGGATCATCGGCTCGATCGCGATGATGATCCTCGCGCCGCTTGGGGCCATGCCGGTGCAGATGGCGATCAGCCGCACCCGTGAGTATGCCGCCGACGAGATGGGCGCGCGCATCTGCGGTCAGCCGATGTGGCTCGCCTCGGCGCTCGCCAAGATCGACCGTGCCGCGCATCGGGTGCCGAACATGGAGGCCGAACGCGCGCCTGCCACCGCGCACATGTTCATCATCAATCCGCTGTCGGGGCAGGGCATGGACAACCTGTTCGCCACTCATCCGTCGACCGAGAATAGGATCGCTGCGTTGCAGAGGCTCGCCGGGCAGTCCGGCGGTTTCGCGCCGGCGCCCGCGCCGTCAACGCCGCGCGGCCCATGGAACGGTCAGCAGTCCCGGCGCGGCCCATGGGGCTGATGGTCGGCCGATCGATGCAGCCATTACCTCCGGCGTAATCGACGCGATGACGATCAACTGACATTTGTGGGCGCGTGACCTGCGATGATGTCGCGGGCTAACCGGAAGCGGCCACATGCATCGCACGATCGGACTTCAGCTCGCGGCTACGCACCGCTGGTGGGTGCTGGCGACAGTCGTTGCCGCGCAGTTCATGTTCGGCGTCGATGCTTTCGTGGTCAATGTCGCCATTCCCGCCATCGCGGCCGACCTGCACGCCAGCGCCGCGCAGGTCGAATCCATCATTGCGATCTACCTGATCGGATATGCGACGCTGATCATCACCGGCGGACGACTCGGTGACATCTATGGCACACGCACGGTGTTTCTGACCGGCGTGCTCGGATTTACGCTGACGTCGCTGTGGTGCGGGCTCGCGCAATCGGGCACTGAGCTGATCTTGGCGCGGCTGGCGCAGGGTGCGACCGCGGCGCTGATGGTTCCGCAGGTGCTGGCCACCATCCACGTGCTTTTCTCCGATCAATCACGCACCCGCGCTTTCGCCATCTACGGCATCGTGCTCGGCCTTGCGGGCGCGGCGGGTTTCCTAATCGGCGGTTTACTGGTTACGCTCGATCTCGCCGGCCTCGGCTGGCGCACCGTGTTCTTCGTCAACGTGCCGGTCGGGTTTGTCATCATCGCCGCGGCGTGGCGACTGATGCCGCGGGTGCCGCGCCGGGCTGGAACGCGGCTGGATATTCCCGGCGCCCTTGTGCTGTTCACCGGCTTGCTGTGCCTGATCGGACCATTGCTGTTCGGCCGCGACCTCGACTGGTCGATCTGGGTCTGGATCGCAATGGCGGCGGGCGTGATGGTGATCGCCGGGTTCGTTCGGCTCGAACGGCGGCTCGCGGCCAGGGGCGGCATGCCGCTCATCGATCTTGCGCTGTTGGCCGATGTCCCGTTCGTGCGCGGGCTATGCGCGGTGTTCGCATTTTTCTTCGCCAACCTGTCGTTCTATCTGGTGATGACGTTATTCATGCAGAACGCGCTGCATCTGCCGCCGTTGCAGGCGGGTCTGGCGTTCGTGCCGCTGGCGCTCGCCTTCGTCGCGGCATCCCGCTACAGCCCAGTGCGTGCCAAACGTCGCGGCACACTGGTTTTGATCGAGGGCTGCGCGATCCAGATTGCAGGACTGGCGTTGACCGGATTGATCGCGATCCTCGTCGCGCACCCGTCCGCGCAGTTGCTCGCACTGCCGCTGGCGGTGATCGGCTTCGGGCAGGGACTGGTGATGGCACCGCTGTCGAGCGCGGTGCTCTCGACGGTGCAGCCCGCGAGCGCGGGTTCAGGGTCGGGGCTTTACGGCACGACGAACCAGATCGCCAATGCCGCCGGCGTTGCCGTCATCGGAGCCGTGTTCTTCGCCATTCAGTCAAACTATTCTGCGTTGGCCGCGCTGGTAGTGAGCCTGATCCTGTTCGGCCTCTCGGTTACCGCATGTGCAACGCTTCTGCTGTGAATGCGGCAGGCTGCGGTGCAAGCATAGCCGGAATTTTTTCTCCCGAAGCAAGCTGCTACGTCCTGCGTTTCAGCCCTTTGCTTTCCATGCGCCAGATCAACAAATCGATGCGGTCCTGCCCGAAAAACGGTTCGCCCTCGAATACGAACGTCGGCACGCCCCAGTGGCCGGAGGCGGCGTGATCGCGCTCGTTGTCCGCGATGATGCGCTCGTAACGATCGGGGTCCGCGGTAACAGCGGCATCGAGCGCTGCGAGGTCGAAGCCCGCTGCGCTCGCCGCGCGGGCGAGATGGTCGCCCTCATTCCAGCCTTTGAAGCTGCCGTCCCACAGCACCGGCGCGATCGCCTGGGTAAAGGCAAGCGACCGGCCCTCAAGCTGTGTCGCCGCACCGAGCCGGGTCAGCCGGTGGATGTAGGGCTGCTCGGCGGCGACATCGAGCGTCGTCATGTCCTGCACGATCGGGTCGGGCCGCGGAAAGCGGAACGGAATGCCTTCACGCTCCGCGACGCGGCGGCTGTCGAGCACCACATAGCGGGCGAATTGAGGATTGGCGCTCTTGAAAAAGCCGGGGACGCGGACAGCTAGCGGATAGACCGGGCGCAAGGTCACGGTGACGTCGTAAGCGTCCACCATCCGGCGGGTCCCGGTCAGCGCGAGGTAGCTGTAGGGACTGCGGAAGGAGAAGAACAGATCGACCGGGAATGACATGGGCGCACTGTTCCTAGATCGGTATGCGAGGGTCAATTGAAAGTTAACAGGCTTCGGTCGGCAGACCTAGGTAAGCGCATGAGACGACTGCTAGCGGTCCATAAAGACACGCCGGCGGGCTGGCGTAGGCTGTCGCTAACCAGGTTCTGCCAGTCGCGAAAATAAAATGGAACCAAACGCGGGGATGTGACGTTTTGCTCCGATTGTGACTTGAATAGTGACTTGGCATCCGGCGTCCTGGATCACCCTGTGGGGACCGGCCTGCTCAACAACCATCT
>JBEPUM010000291.1:0-4250 GCA_041691515.1 Pseudomonadota bacterium
GATATGACGGTGCGCGTCGATGAGACCAAACGCGACATTGTTGTTAATCGGTACGCCGCCGTACCGCACCCGCTGTAAGCGGGCGCAAGCCTTCTAGCGCCAAGCCTTCTAGCGCCAAGCCTTCGAAGCCATGAAGATCGCCATGCCTGCGATCACGATTATCAGGATGACCCGCAACCGGGCCGGACTCAGCAAGTTGGCGCCGCGTGCGCCGATATCGGTCCCGATCCACAGGCCAACCACCAGACTGACAATCGTGAGCCATGGCAATTCGGTTCCCTGCTGCACATAGAGCAATGCAGCCGGCAGGGTAACGGGAAGGGCAGTGACTGCGAGACTGAGCGCCTGCGATCTGTGCTGCGTCACTTTGAGCACGCCCGCCATCAAGGCCGTGATCGCGAGACCCCCGCCAATGCCGAGAAACCCCGACGACCATCCGGCAACGGCGCCGATGGCAGCAAGCGTCGCCCAGGACAGCCACGGATCGGCCTCAACCTCCGTCTCGGCCGCAGTCATCGTCTTCGCGCGTGGAGGGCGGAGAACAACGAGCGCCTCAAGGATCACGAGGTAGCCGACGAAAGTCCATTGCAGGGAGCGGTCCGTGACATGGGTCGCGAGCAGCGCGCCGATGATGCCGCCAGCGCAGAAACCGACGGCGAGCCAGATCACCCAGCGGAGGGGAACGTGATGACCGCTTCGCTGATAATTGCGCACTCCCGACAAGCTGGTCGGGACGACCTGCGCAACCAGCGAAATGCCCTGGGCGACGTGCTGATCCTTTCCGATCAGCAGTATCAGCAGCGGCACCAGAATTCCACCGCTGGTAATGCCGAGGAAGCCCGACGCGATGCCGCCAATACCACCGGTCGCAAAACCACCAAGAATGTCGTTCAGGATCATCGGAAATAGCCCCCGCCTTGTCCCAACTTGCGCCAATCCCTGCAATGCTGGGTCACGAAGGAAATACTTGACCCGTCACGCCCCGCCGCTGTTCCATGCCGCCGCACCAAGGGCCGGACAAGAACGCAAGGAGACACCTGTGACTTATTCCAATACATCGCTGCTGATCAACGGCAAGTGGCGCGGCAGCACGTCCGGCAAGACCATCGATGTGCTGAATCCGGCGACCGAGGAGAAGATCGGCACGGTAGCTCACGCTGATAAATCCGACCTCGACGAGGCGCTCGCCGCCGCGGAAAAAGGCTTCAAGGTCTGGCGCGCGGTTGCGCCGTTCGAGCGCGCCAAGATCATGCGCAAGGCGGCCGGCTTGATGCGGGAACGCGCCGACAAGATCGCGACCCTGATGACCATGGAGCAGGGCAAAGTCCTTGCCGAAGCCAAGGTCGAAACGCTGGCGGCTGCGGACGTGATCGAATGGTTCGCCGAGGAAACCCGGCGCGCTTATGGCCGGGTGATCCCGGCGCGCGCGGCTGGCATTTATCAGATCGCGATCAAGGAGCCGGTGGGTCCAGTTGCGGCCTTCACGCCATGGAATTTCCCGATCAATCAGGTTTGCCGCAAATTGTCCGCAGCACTCGCTGCGGGATGCTCGATCATCGTCAAGGCGCCGGAAGAGACACCGGCGTCGCCGGCCGAACTGCTGCGTACCTTCGTCGATGCCGGTGTGCCCGACGGCGTGATCAATCTGGTGTTCGGCGTTCCCTCGGAAATCTCCGAATATCTGATCCCGCACCCGACCATCCGCAAGATGTCGTTCACGGGCTCGACGGCGGTCGGCAAACAGCTCGCGGCGCTGGCTGGATTGCACATGAAGCGCGTGACGATGGAGCTTGGCGGGCACGCGCCTGCGATCGTGTTCAACGACGCTGATGTTGCAAGCGCCGCTAAAATCATCTCCGGCGCCAAATTCCGTAACGCTGGCCAGGTGTGCATCGCACCGACGCGTCTTCTGGTGCAGGACAAAGTCTACAAGGATTTTGTCGGCAAGTTCACCGAAGCCGCCAAGGCGATCAAGGTCGGCAACGGACTCGATACCGACTCGACGATGGGATCGCTGGCCAATCCGCGCCGCGTCACCGCGATCGAAGGCTTTGTGCAGGATGCGATCGGCAAGGGCGGTAAGCTCACGGCTGGTGGGCATCGCGTCGGCAACAAGGGCTATTTCTACGAGCCGACTGTGGTGACCGATGTGCCGAAGGACGCTCGTGCCATGAATGAGGAGCCGTTCGGTCCGCTGGCGTTGATCTCGTCGTTCTCGACGTTCGACGAGGTGGCGGAAGAAGCAAATCGTCTGCCTTACGGTCTTGCGTCGTATGCCTTCACCAGTTCGACCAAGACCGCGACTGCCATCGGCGCTGCGATCGAGAGCGGCATGGTGGCGATCAACAATGTGGGTCTCGGTATGCCTGAATATCCGTTCGGCGGCGTCAAGGATTCGGGCTACGGCTCGGAAGGCGGCACCGAGGCGATGGAAGCGTATCTCAACACCAAGTTCATCAGCCAGACCGGGGTGTGAACTGGATCCCGTCATCCTGAGGTGCGAGCCTGACGGTGCGCTTGCACCGTCAATTTTGGCGAGCCTCGAAGGACGACGGCGTCATGCGCGGACCCATCCTTCGAGACGCCGCGCAAATCGGCGGAGCGATTGCTCCGCCTGAGCGCGGCTCCTCAGGATGACGGCGGTGTACGCGAAGCGGGTTTCTCCTTTTCCTTCGCTTCATTCCAGAGCGCATCCATTTCCGTGAGCGATGCCTGCTCAAGCGTGCGCCCCTTTGCGGCGAGGGTGCGTTCGATATAGGCAAACCGTCGCTCGAATTTCGCGTTGGTGCCGCGCAGCGCCGCTTCAGGATCGGCATCGACATGCCGCGCGAGGTTGACCAGCGCAAACATGAGATCGCCGGTCTCTGATGCTATTTCGGCCTTGTCGCCGCGATCCAGCGCGGCCTCGATCTCGTCGGCTTCCTCGCGGATCTTGTCGAGCACCGCGCGCGGATCGTTCCAGTCGAAGCCGACCGTTGAGGCCTTGCGTTGCAGGGCCATCGCGCGAACCAGTGCCGGCTGCCCGGCTTTGACGGAGTCGAGCAGGGAGGAGGGCGCATGATGCTGCGACGGCTTCAGCGCCGCGCGTTCGGCCTTCTCCTCCGCCTTGATGCGCTCCCATGTGCCCTTTACATCGGATGACGCGATCTTGCCGGAACTGTCCGCGAACACATGCGGGTGTCTGCGGATCATTTTTCGCGTGATGGCTTCGATAACATCACCAAACGAAAACGCGTTCTGCTCCTCCGCCATCCGGGCATGGAAGACCACCTGTAGCAAAAGATCGCCCAGCTCGTCGCAGAGATCGACGAGATCGTTGCGCGCGATGGCGTCCGTCACCTCGTAAGCTTCTTCGATCGTATAGGGCGCGATGGATGCAAAATTCTGTTCGAGATCCCAAGGACAGCCGGAGCCGGGCGTTCGTAACTGCGCCATGATCTCGATCAGGCGTGAAATGTCGCGGGAAGGGGTCATGGGCACACCAGCAAGGGAAGTCGTATCGGGCCTCTATGCCGTAACCTGCGGCGTTCTCCCAGCGAAAAACGAGCGAATCTGCCGCGCCCGCCGCTGCCAATTGGCTACCGCAGGGATGGGTGCTATTGCCTCAGCATGACCGATCAATCAGCTTCCGAAACGGCCCTGGTACTTTTTTCTGGTGGGCAGGATTCCGCGACATGCCTCGCCTGGGCGTTGCAACGTTTCGCGCGCGTGGAAACGCTTGGGTTTGACTACGGGCAGCGCCATGCCATCGAACTCGATTGCCGCCAGCAGTTGCTCGACGGCATGAAAACGCTGCACCCGGATTGGGCGGTGAAGCACGGCGACAACCACACGCTCGCCATTCCGACACTGGCGGAAATTTCAGACAGCGCGTTGACGCGCAATGTCGCAATCGAGATGGGCAAGGACGGACTGCCCAACACGTTCGTCCCCGGCCGCAACCTTGTGTTTCTGACGTTTGCCGCGGCGCTGGCCTATCGGCGCGGCATCACCCATATCGTCGGCGGGATGTGCGAGACCGATTATTCCGGCTATCCGGATTGCCGCAACGACACCATCAAGGCTCTGCAGACCGCGCTCAATCTCGGGATGGACAAACAGTTCGAGTTGCACACGCCGCTGATGTGGCTCGACAAGGCCGCGACGTGGGCGCTCGCGAACGAACTCGGCGGAGCAGGGCTGGTCGATCTGATCCGCGAACATTCGCACACCTGTTATCTCGGCGAGCGCGGCGCGCAGCATGACTGGGG
>JBEPUM010000292.1:0-4182 GCA_041691515.1 Pseudomonadota bacterium
TCCCAGGTCAGATGGGTGGCGACCGGCGACACTTCGGTCATACCATAAAGCTGGTTGAATTCGGCGCCAGGCAGCGCTGTCATGGCGCGATTGAGCAGGGCTTCGCTGATTGGCGAAGCGCCGTACATGATGCGCTTGAGAGAGGACATGTCTGCGCCGCCAATGCCGGGATGGTCGACGAACATCTGAATCATCGTTGGCACCAATAGCGTCACCGTCACCTTGTCGCGCGCGATCGCGTTCATCACGCCTTCGGGCGTGAAGGCGCGGATGACGACGTTGGTGCCGCCGCCGATCAGCGAACAGAACATGCCCGCGCCGTTGGCAAGATGAAACATCGGCGCGGCGTTGAGATAGACCGAACCATCGGGCAGCAGGCCTTCGGCGAGCATGTGCAGCGCATTGCTGACGAGATTGGCGTGGCTCAACATCACGCCCTTGGAGCGGCCGGTGGTCCCGCCGGTATAGAAGATGCCTGCGAGGTCTTCGCGATCGGCCATCGCGTCCGGAATGGCGTCGGTCTGTTCGATCAGGGTTTCGTAATGCAGGGCGCCGGGAGGTGCCGCATCGTCATCGGCATAGATCAGCGTGAGCCCGACAGCCTTTGCCAGTGCCTGACCCATGGTCGCGAAGGCTTTGTCCACCACCAGCATCGACGCGCGGCAGTCGTGTAGCGAATCCTCGATCTCGGCGTGGCTCCAGCGAATGTTGGTCGGCACGATCACCGCGCCGGCCCAGGCGATGCCAAGGTAGAGCTCGAGATAGCGGTCGGAGTTGAGCATCAGCACAGCGACGCGGTCGCCGCGCTGAATGCCGAGTTTCTGCAATGCGCCGGCCAGACAGGCGACGCGGTCGCCAACCTCCTGCCAGGTCCGGCGGCGATCGCCATCGACGGTTCCGAGCCCCAACGGATTGATCTGCAGCACTCTGCGCAGGCCCTGTGTCACGTTCACCGGCATTCTCCCTCTGCAAACAACGGGTGCCAGGCGCACCTCTTTTGTATCGATGCCGATCATATCGCCGGGAGGCGAGGCCGCAAGGGTTCAACCGGACGGCCTGTCTGTCCACCGCTGGCGTCTCCAGCTTGTTCCCCCGGACCCGCAATCCGGCCTATATTGGGCCGTCAGGAGCCGGTCTCAATCGCCATGCCATCTGGGTTCGGAGCATTTTTACAGCGGATACGATCGTCCTCGCTGTCGATCGGCCAGATCACCTTTGGCGGGTTTCTGCTGGTGCTGGCGATCGTCGTAATTACCAGCGTGGCCAGCGTCGTCGCGATGCGCCACCTCGACAATACCTTCGCCGAGTTGCAGCGGCTGGACAGCGTCGGGGACCTCGCCGCGGAAATCGACCGCCGCATGAACGAATTGCGGCTGGCAGCGCGGGACTACGTGACCGATCCAAACGCGCAATCCGGCCGGGTGTGGGGGGCCGCCTCGTCGCTGAACGTGCTGCTGAAGAAAACGCGGATCGAGCTTGCGCCAGAGCAGCAGGAGATGGTCGACGGCGTCACGACGCGACTGGAAACCTATCGCAGCGGTATCGAGCGGGTCACGAACCTGATCGGGAGCCGGGCGAAGCTGATCGAAACGCTGCCGCCGCTGCGCGAAAAACTTGAAACGGCGATCGAGCAGGCCACCGATCAGTCCGCTGCTAGGGTGTCGTTTCGAGCGCAGAGCGATGTCGCGGCCGCATTGCTCGGGCACGATCCCGCCACCGCGGAGCAAGCGGCGGAGAAGATGCGCGCTGTTCCGATCAGCGAACCGGTCGTTCGCTCCGCCGTCGAGGCCTACGCCGATGCCGTGATCGCGATATCGCTGCGGGAGCGCCAGATCGCCGACCTCGACAAGGACGTGCTGGGTACCGAAGGCAGGCTGATCGGGCGGGTGACGGAACTGCTGCGGGAACTCAGCGCCAAGCGCGGGCGCGTGCTGTCGCGCGATTTCGCGCGTACGCTGGCCGAGACCAGATGGCAGAGTATCCTTCTCGGCTGCGCAGGGATATTGATCGGTATTCTTGCTGCGCTGTTTGTGGTGCGCCGGACGGTCCGGCCGCTGAAGGCGATCGCCAAGGCGATCCGCATGCTGGCCGGCGGGGAGAAAGAGACGTCGATTCCCGCAACCGATGTCGATAACGAGATCGGCGATATCGCACGCGCTGCGGAAGTGTTTCGCAGGACGCTTGCCGAAGCGGATGCTGCGCGGGAGGCCGCCGTTCGCGCTCTCGCCGAGCAACGTCTTGCCGAAGAAAGTTACCGCAAGTTGTTCGAAGGCTCGGTCGACGGAATTTACGTGACGACGCCGGCCGGTCAGCTACTCGATGCCAACCCGGCGCTGGCGCGGATGATGGGTTACGACACGCCTGACGATCTGATGCGCGGGATCGGCGATATCGCGCGCACGATCTACGTCGATCCGAATGCCCGCGCCGAATACCAGTTGCGGATGGAACGCGCCGGCACCGTCCGGGAGTTCGAGTATCAGGTACGCCAACGCGACGGCGGTATTCTCTGGTTGTCCGACAGCGCGACTGCGGTGCGCGGCGAGAATGGTCGCGTGGTCCGCTATGAAGGCGTGGTTCGCGATATTACCGACCAGCGGCGCGCTGAGGATACCATCGCCGAGGGCCGCCGCTTGCTGCAACTCGTGATCGACACCGTTCCTGCCGTGATCAATGTCAAGAACGCCGATCTGCGTTACGTCCTAATGAACCGCTACATGGCGGGCATCTTCGGCGTTGAGCCTGTGGACGCGATCGGGCGGACTACCAGCGATCTGATGTCACGTTACGGCGCGGCGAAAACCGACGAAAACGACAAGCGGGTTCTTGGAGGCGGCAAGGAGCTTGGTTTCTACGAGGAAGAGTACCAGGATTCTTCGGGCAAGTTGAGGCAATGGCTGGTCAACAAGCTGCCGATCCGCGACGCGGAAGGCCGGGTCGAAAATATCGTTACGGTCGCGCTCGATATCGGGGATCGCAAACGCAGCGAACAGGAAATGCGTCATGCCAAGGACGCGGCCGAGGGCGCGCTGCGCAATCTGCGTGAAACCCAAAACTCCCTGATCGAAGCCGAAAAGCTGGCTGCGCTCGGGCGTCTCGTGGCGGGCGTTGCTCACGAAGTCAATAATCCCGTCGGTATCAGTCTAACGGTCGCCTCGTCGCTGGAACGCAAGATATCCATGTTCGCCGAAGAAGTCGCGCGGGGCGAATTGCGGCGCTCGAGCCTCAATGACTTTGTTGAAACCAATCGCGACGCGGCGTCGCAACTGGTCGCCAATCTCAATCGTGCGGCCGAACTGATCCAATCGTTCAAGCAGGTCGCTGCCGACCGCAATTATTCGGACAAGCGAACCTTTGACCTCGGCGACCTCACCGAGCAGGTCGTGATGAGTTTGCGGCCGGGACTGCGCAAGCACAACGTGACCTTAACGGTTGATTGCCAGCCCAACCTCACGATGGACAGCTATCCCGGGCCTTACGGGCAGGTACTGACCAATCTCTTCCTCAATTCGGTGGCGCATGCCTTTCCGGACGGAAAGGGCGGCGCTGTCGATATCAAGGTGCAGGAATCCGGCCGGGACAACGTCGAGATCCTTTTCTCCGACAACGGCTGCGGCATGAGTGCCGACGTGCGGCGCAAGGCATTCGATCCGTTCTTCACCACGCGCCGCGACCAGGGAGGCACCGGTCTAGGGCTGCACATCGTCTACAACATCGTGACCAGCCGTCTTGGCGGACGCCTCGATCTGGATTCGAGAGCCGGGGAGGGCACGCGGATTCGTATTACGCTGCCGCGTGTCGCACCGATGGAATTGGCCGCCGAGTAACCGCGCCCAGCCGTCAGTCCGTGTCGGCCAGCTTGCGCAGCGTCGCGTGAAAAATCTGGCTGGCTTTTCCGACCAGCGCCGTTCCGTTCATGGTACCGGACGTATCGGTATATGTGCCGGTGACACCTATGCCGACGGGACCCGAACTGCCGAACAGCGGGCTGGCATCGGGGCTCGGCGTGTGGCGCTGGACCAGAACCTCGCCGCGGAAGGTACCGTCGTTTTTCGCGGTATAGCTGCCCGTATAGAACAGATAGGCGTCGCCGCCGAGGATCTTGCCGTCGCGGAACATCACGACACCGCTGCCTTTGCCCGCGCGTCCGTCGAGCAAAACGACATGTATCGAATACAGCCC
>JBEPUM010000293.1:0-4153 GCA_041691515.1 Pseudomonadota bacterium
AAGGCCACAGGCACCTTCGCCATCGCCCCCACGCCGTTTCACGAGGACGGCCGCATCGATGAAAAATCCATCGATCGCCTGACCGACTTCTACGCTGAGATCGGCTGTGACGGTGTCACGGTGCTCGGCATTCTGGGCGAAGCGCCGAAGATGGACTCAGCCGAGGCGCAGCAGGTGGCGACGCACTTCATCAAACGCGCAAAAACCATGCAGATCATCGTCGGTGTGTCCGCGCCGGGATTCGCGACCATGCGATCGCTGGCGCTGAAATCGATGGATGCAGGCGCCGCCGGCGTCATGATCGCGCCGCCGCCGTCGCTACGCACCGACGATCAGATCGTCAACTACTTCAAGCAGGCCGAAGAGGCCATCGGCGACGATATTCCCTGGGTGCTGCAGGACTATCCGTTGACGTTGTCGGTTGTGTTTACGCCGGCCGTGATCCGCAAGATCGTCATGGACAGCAAGTCGTGCGTGATGCTCAAGCACGAGGACTGGCCGGGGCTCGAGAAGATCACCACGCTGCGCAATTTCCAGAAGGACGGCTCGCTGCGGCCGATGTCGATCCTGTGCGGCAACGGCGGCACCTTCCTCGATTTCGAGATGGAACGCGGCGCCGACGGCGCGATGACCGGCTATGCCTTTCCGGAATTGCTGATCGACGTGGTGAAGCTGTCAAAGGCAGGCAAGCGCGATGCCGCGCATGATCTGTTCGACGCGCATTTGCCGCTGATCCGTTACGAGCAGCAGCCCGGCGCAGGGCTCGCCGTGCGGAAGTACGTGCTGCACAAGCGCGGCGTGATCGCCTCCAGCACGCAGCGCAAGCCCGGTGCGACCATCACGCCGACCGCCAAGGCCGAAGTCGATTATCTGCTGTCGCGCGTGGCGCGTGTCGACAAGCGCGCGAGCTTCCAGCCGCAATCCAGCGCGGCGGGCTGACTCAATGGCGAGAGAACCCGGCGTCGCGCGTCCAGCGTCTACGATCCTGTTGCTTCGGGATAACAGCAAACACGATGCCGACGGCAAGAGCCGCGACGAGATCGAAGTCTTCATGATGGTGCGCCATCGCGAGATCGAATTCGCCTCGGGTGCGCTGGTGTTTCCCGGCGGCAGTGTCGATGCCGGCGATCAAGATATCGTCAACGATCCCGTGCTGTGCGCGGGCCGGGATGGGCTCGACGATGCGATGCTCGGATTTCGCGTCGCTGCGATCCGGGAGACCTTCGAGGAAAGTGGCATCCTGCTGGCGCGTCCGCGCGGATCGTCCGATCTGATCTCGGCCGGACGTGCAGGCGAGATCGCCGCGGCGCATCGCGTGGCATTGAACGAAGGCAAGATCACGTTCGCGAGCATCTTGACCGGCAACGATCTGGTGCTGGCGCTCGATCTGCTGGTGCCCTATGCGCACTGGATCACGCCCGAGGGTATGCCGAAGCGGTTCGACACCTGGTTCTTTCTGGCCGCTGCGCCCCCGGAGCAGGTCGGCGCACATGACGGCCGGGAGTCCACGGACTCGATCTGGGTGACGCCGCGCGATGCGCTGGCTGGCAACGATACCGGGCGGTTCAAGCTGCCGTTTCCGACCATCCGCAACCTGATCAAGCTTTCCAAACAATCGGCCGTTGCCGCCGCGTTGGGCGATGCGCGCGGCAAGCCGATTGTGACTGTCCTGCCGATCATGCGAAAACTCGACGAGAACAGGCGCGAACTTCGCATCCCGATTGAGGCGGGTTACGACGGCGACGTCTTCGAGTTCGGCGGCGTCTGACGCCGCCGGTTTTTCCGGTCTTCCGGCGCAGCGATCAATCGCCTCTCAAGCATAGTTCGATGCCTGACGAAGCATCGGCGCAAACGATCCATTAAATTGCACGTTGATAGCGCGACACGTTATTCAACGGGATGCAAGGCAATGGAACCGAAATCGATCAAGCTGAAACGGGATGGGGTCGACGGCGCTGATGCGCTGTTGGTGCGGCGTTGGCCCGGAGCAGGGGATCCCGTGCTGTATGTGCACGGTGCGACATTTCCATCGGCGCTGTCGGTGGGTTACCGCTTCGAAGGGCGCTCGTGGGCGGATCATCTGCATGAGCGGGGATTCGATGTCTGGGCGTTCGACTTCGCAGGCTTCGGCGAGTCTCAGCCTTATCGCCGGATGAGCGAACCCGCTGCTGGCAACAAGCCGCTAGGACGGACGCCGGAAGCTGCAATCCAGATCGGGGCTGTGGTCGATCACGTTCGAAACGAACGCAACGGCAAGCGCATTCATCTCGTCGCGCATTCGTGGGGCACCATGGCTGCCGGGCGATATGCCGGCGAGCATCCTGAACAGGTCGCGCGTCTCGTGATGTTCGGTCCGGTCGTGCAGCGGTCCATGACTGGATTTCCGCCGGCGGACGGGATCGGTGCATGGCGTTACCTGTCCGTGCCGGAACAGCTCGCGCGTTTTGTCGAGGATGTGCCGTCGGGCCATCCGCCGGTCCTGATCGAACCCGAACTGGCGCAGTGGGGGCCGGTGTGGCTCGCGACCGACAAAGAAGCCGGCACGAGAAGCCCGCATGCGGTCAAGGTTCCGAATGGACCGCTGGCCGATAATATCGCCGCGCTATCAGGCCAATTGGCCTACGAGCCCGGCCGCGTGACCGCGCCCACGCTGATCGTGCGCGGCGCCTGGGATAATCTCTGCCAGGATGCCGACGCAGCATGGCTGACGCGCAGGCTTGGCGCAGTGGAAAAGGCCGACGTCGTCATACCCGCCGCCACGCATCTGATGCATCTCGAACACGGCCGCGACGGCTTGTTCGAGGCGACAGCGAAGTGGCTCGCAGCATGAGTGCGGCAACAGGTTTTTCATCAGCCGCGCAACTGCCGCGTCGCGCCGCCGAGCTTGCGCTGCTGCTATTGCTCGCCACGCTCTGGGGCGCCTCCTATACGTTTATCAAGATCGGTGTCGAAACCATTCCGCCGCTGACGCTGATCGCAGCGCGCACTGCTCTCGCGGGAGGGTTGCTGCTTGCGGTCATGCGATGGCGCGGTATTCGCATGCCCGGAGGCTGGGACAAATGGCGAAGTTTTCTGGTTCAGGCCACCCTCAACAGCGTCATTCCGTTCACGCTGATCGCCTGGGCCGAGCGCTCGGTTGATGCCGGGCTCGCGACTATCCTGAATTCCACTTCACCGATCTTTACGTTTCTGCTGACCGTGGCAATCACGCGCCATGAACCCGCGACTGGGCGCAAACTGTTCGGCGTGCTGGCCGGACTCGCGGGCATTTGTCTGATCGTCGGCATGCAGGCCTTGAGCGGCGTCGGCGGTCAACTCGCCGCGCAGCTTGCGATCGTGGCGGCGACCGTCTGTTATGCCGGAGCGGCGATCTATAGCCGGGGCTTCAAGGGGCTTGATCCCATGATTCCGGCGACGGGATCGCTGCTGTCAGGCGCTGTTATCCTGATTCCCGTGAGCCTCGTGATCGACCGGCCGTGGACGCTTACACCGTCGACGGATTCTATTCTTGCGCTGCTTGGCCTGGCCGTGTTCTCGACTGCCTTCGCGTTCGTCATCTATTTTCGGCTGATACAGACCTTGGGCTCGGTCGGGACGACGGCGCAGGCCTATTTGCGCGTGCCAATCGGCGTCGCGCTTGGCGTGGTGTTTCTCGACGAAAGCCTGCCGGCGACGGCATGGGTGGGACTGGCGTGTGTCGTGGCCGGTGTGGTGGCGATGACGCTTCCCGCGAGAAACGTGAATCCGGCCTCATCCTGAGGTGCTCGCCCGGCGGCGCTCTTTGCGCCGTCGGCTTCGGCGAGCCTCGAAGGATGAGAGACGGGCGGGTGCGGCATCCTTCGAGGCGCGCAAGCAATGCGGACACCTCAGGATGACGATCCCTCAGCTATCCAGCCTTCGCGGTGGCGGGCGCGGCGGCTTCAGCATGCAGCCGCCGCAACTCGCGCTTCAGCACCTTGCCGGCGCCCGACAGCGGAAACGGCTCGCTGCGGACATCGACGCTGCGCGGACACTTGTAGTGCGCGATCTTCTCCTTGCAGAAGGCGATGATTTCGGCCGCATTGACGTTCGCGCCCGGTTTCGGGATCACGAAGGCGTGGACGGTCTCGCCCCATTGCTCGCTGGGAACGCCGATCACAGCGCATTGCGACAC
>JBEPUM010000294.1:0-4132 GCA_041691515.1 Pseudomonadota bacterium
CGGCCGAACAGCGAGGCGACGCCGTGCGACATCGACCAGATATGCAGCGCCATCATCAGCGCCGGCGGACGCGCGACACCGGGCGGCGTCAGTGCCGCAAGCCGCTCTGCCGCAGCCCTTATGATGCCGAAGGCGCGCTCGCTCGCAGCAGACAGCATCGGATTGACGTCGACGGGAACGCCGGATTCGAACATCGCCGAATAGAATGCGGGCTCCTCGCGGGCGAAGGCGAGATAGGCGCGACCAACGCGCTCGAATGCACTGACGGTATCGGGGCGGCCGTCATCCCAGGCTTTGGTCAGCACCGCCTCGAACTGCTCGAAGCCGCGCTGCGCAATGCTGGCCAGCAACTCGTCCCGATCGCGGAAGTGCCGATAAGGCGCAGCCGGACTGACGCCAGCCGACCGCGCGGCGTCCGCGAAAGTGAATCCCGCGGCGCCCTTTTCGGCGATCAGGCCGAGCGCTGCCTGCAGCAGCGCTTCTTTCAGATTGCCGTGATGATAGCCGCGCTCGGTGCGGCGTTGTTCCTTGCGCCAGCTCATGTGAAGGGCTTTTACATGAGCCGTGGCGAAACGTCACTCGTTTCGTCCGCTGCCGGGCCCCCACCGGGTCGGCTTCGAGGTTAAAACGACCCGCGAATCCGTTGCGGCGAACCCAAGGCAGCCCAAATCGGCTTGCGGCCGGAAAAAGGCAGACGTCCTGCCGTCACCTTTTGCGGGATTGCCGCTGCATTGCCTCAAGTCCGGCCGCCGCGGCCTGCACGTCCGGAGAAAAATCGGCCATCTCCTGCACCTGCCGAACCTCGACGATCTCGTTGTCGGAGGCCGGACAGCGTTTCGCCCAGGCGGTCGCCTCGTCGCGCGAGGCGACATCGATCATCCAGTAGCCGCCGAGTACTTCCTTGGCTTCGGTGAACGGACCATCGGTCACCAGCGGCTTGCCGCCGGCGAACGACACCCGCGCGCCCATCGACGGCGGATGCAGCCCGTCAAGCGTGATGAGCACACCGGCATCTTTCAGCGCTTCGTTGTATTTCATCATCTCCGTCACCCGCGCCGGATCGAGTTGAACGTCGGGAGCCGCGGTCTCGTACCCTTTCGGAATCATCAGCATCATGAATCGCATGTCGTTTGTCCTTCGTGATTTGAGCTTTGGTAGTCTTCGTCATTCCCCCGATGTGCAATTGCACATCTGAGGTCCACGCGAAGACGCGTGTCCCGGAATGACAGAACTCCTACTTCCCAGCTTGCTTGCGCAAGCGTTCTTCCTGCTCGCGCAGTTCGGGCGTCAGCGCTTCGCCGAAATCCTCGGGCGAAAAGATCTGCCGCAGTTCGATCTCCGCGCCGCCGTCGAACGGCGCGCGTTTCATCCACGCGATCGCCTCGTCCCTTGAGGCAACATCGATCAGCCAGAAGCCGCAGACAAGATCGCCAGTCACCGGAAAGGGACCATCGGTCACCACGGGCACCGCCCCCGAATACTTGATGCGAGCGCCTTTCGAGGTCGGGTGCAACCCCTCGCCGGCCTGCATGACGCCGGCCTTGACCATCTCCTCGTTGAACTTTCCCATCGCGGTCAGCAATTCCGTGCTCGGCATCACGCCGGCCTCGGTGTCCTTGCTGGCTTTCACGATCACCATGAAACGCATCGTCGTTCTCCACTTCGATTTCGGCCGGAATGGCCCTGCTGTGCCTGAAAGACGGAGCCGGTTCTCCCGAACCGACATCGCAAATAAAATAATTTCCGAGATTATCAGGGCGTCAGGTGGGCAAAAGCGGCGTTCAGGCGCTGAACCTGTGACGATAGTCCTGCGGCGTGGTGGCCAACAGGCGCAGGAAACTGCGGCGCATGGTCTCTTCCGAGCCAAAACCGCAGCGTTGCGAGATTCGCTTCACCGGCTGACGCGACTCCGACAACAGCCGCCGCGCCGCTTCCACCCGCAGCCGTTCGACCGCATGGATCGGCGTCATGCCCGTGGCTTCCGAGTAACGCCGGCTGAAACTTCGCTCGCTCATTCCGGCCTGACGCGCCAGAACCGGTAGCGAAATGTCATCGGCGAGATGTTTCGCGATCCAGTCGTGCAGCGCGCCGAATTTGTCCTCCGCAGTTTGCAGCGACAGGGCGGTGCTGAATTGCGCCTGTCCGCCGGGACGTTTCAGGAAGACAACCAGATAGCGCGCAACGGCAAGCGCAACCGTGCGGCCGAGATCCTCTTCCACCAGCGCCAGCGCCAGATCGATGCCGGAGGTCACACCCGCCGAGGTCCAGACCTTGCCGTCGCGTACGAAGATCGGATCGGACTCGACATGTACCTTGGGGAAACGCCGGGCCAACTCCGTGCAGTACGACCAGTGCGTGACCGCCCGCCGCCCATCGAGCACGCCGGATGCGCCGAGCAGGAAGGCGCCGGTGCAGACCGATGCGACGCGGCGCGCTTTCGCAGCACGTTGCGCGATCCATTTGACGAGCATCGGATCGGTCGCGGCAGCATCGACGCCGGGACCACCCGCGATCAGCAGCGTATCCAGCGGCGCACCGGCGCGCGGCAGCGGCTTTACCGCGAGGCCAAGTCCCGATGACGCGATCACGTTGGTACCGCCGCGCGCAACAACCCGCAGCGCGTAGGGCCGCGCGCCCTGCGCCGCTTCGACAAGATCATTGGCGGAGGAAAACGCCTGCAGGGGACCCGCGACATCGAGCAGTTGCACGCCGGGATAGGCGAGCACGTCGACGATACGGGATCGGTTAGCCGGGAACCGATTTGGCGAAAAGCGAGGGGTCTTTGGCATTTCCGCCAGAGAGTGCCGGACTAGGATCGCCTTGTCCACCCCGCTTGCGACAGGAGGCTTCGATGATTTCCCACGACATTCATTTGCAGATCGGCTCGCTGCTGTTCGAAGGCGTCGATCAGATCGACCTGACCGGACCTTTCGAGGTGCTGTCGCGCATTCCGAACGCAACGTATCGCATCTACGGCAAGACGGCTGAGCCCGTGCGCGACCTCAAGGGATTGCGGCTAACCCCGGACGCGGCGATCGCCGATGCGCCACAACTCGATGTGCTGCATGTGCCCGGCGGTTTCGGCCAGGAAGCCCTGATGGAAGATAGCGAGGTGCTCGACTGGATAAGCCAGCAGGCCGCGGGCGCACGCAGCATCTTTTCGGTGTGCACCGGCGCGTTGCTGTGCGGCGCGGCCGGGCTTCTCCGGGGGCGGCGCGCGACGACGCATTGGGCGTCATTCCATCTGCTGCCGTTCTTCGGCGCGATCCCGGTCAACGAACGCGTGGTTCTCGACGGCAACTGGGTGTTCGCCGCCGGCGTCACCGCGGGCATCGACGGCGCCTTGCGGCTCGCGGCCGAGTTGCGCGGCGACGAGGCGGCACAGGCGATCCAGCTCTACATGGTCTACGCGCCCGAACCGCCGTTCAACAGCGGCACACCCGAAACCGCGCCATCAGCGATTCTGGATCACGCACGGCAATCGGTGCGCGGCATTACCGCGCAGCGGGAGGAAACGGCACGGCGTGCAGCCACACGCCTCGGCATCACCGCGCCCGCGATAGCCGCCGAATGAGCCGATCTCGATCAACCAACCTCAGGAGACTGATATGACGACGCAAACCTTCACCAAGACCGCCCCGCCGCAATGGCTGCTCGCGATGTGGAAAGAAATCGACGACAAGACTTTTGGCAAAGGCTTCGATTGCTTTGCCGAGGATGCCGTGTGCAATCTCGGCGTTGCCGATTGGCACGGCCGCGAGACCATCCGCGACAATCTGCGCGCCTTCATCGACACCGGGTTCACCGCGTATCACGAAGTGGTCGAGTATTGGGACAGCCCGACGCTGAAGATCTTCCACGGTACGGTCGCGATGACATTCGACGATCCCGCCATGCCGCCGAGGAAGCCGTCCATGGTTCACTTCTTCTACATGGACAAGGCCGATCCATCGAAGGTCAGCCGCTGGGTCGGTGCGGTCGGCCCGGTGAGCTTTTAGCAGGTTGCTGTCATCCCCCGATGCGCAATTGCGCATCTGAGGGCGCGAACTCTCGCGAGCGAACCCGGAATCTCTGACTATCTCTCAGGTTCGAGATTCCGGATCGCCGCTATCGCGGCGTCCGGAATGACAGC
>JBEPUM010000295.1:0-4094 GCA_041691515.1 Pseudomonadota bacterium
CGATCTACGGACGCGACGGGCAACCGTCGCCCTGGTGCCCACCATGGGTGCGCTTCACGATGGACACATCGCGCTGGTGCGACAGGCCAAGCGCCGCGCGTCAAAGGTCGTCGTCTCGATCTTCGTCAATCCAACCCAGTTCGCACCGCATGAGGACTTCGGATCGTACCCACGGACATGGAAATCGGATATCGCGAAACTCGCGGCAGAGCGCGTCGATCTGGTCTGGAATCCGGGCGTCGACACGATGTATCCACCAGACTTCGCCACCAGGATTTTGCCGGAAGGACCGGCGACGGCGGATCTTGAAGATCGCTTCCGTCCGCACTTCTTCGGCGGCGTCGCCACCGTCGTCGGCAAGCTGTTCACGCAGTGCCGTCCGGATATCGCCGTGTTCGGCCAGAAGGACTATCAGCAACTCAAGGTCGTGACGCGGATGGCTACCGATCTCGATCTCGGCGTGAAGGTGATCGGAATTCCGACCGTTCGCGAACGCGATGGGCTCGCGATGTCATCGCGCAACGTCTACCTGACGCCGGAGCAGCGCGCTGTCGCCCCGATCCTCCATCGCGCCATGAAGGAGGCGGCGAAACGGCTTCGTAACGGCGACGATCTCAAAACCGTCATGGCGAGCGGCGCCAAGACGATCGAGAACTCCGGCTTCACACTTGATTATTTTGAGGCGCGCCATGCCGAAACGCTGGCTCCGGTCACATCGGCCAAGGATAGGCCGATCCGGCTGCTGGTCGCAGCAAAAATTGGAACGACCCGGCTGATCGATAATATCGGAGTTTAGCGATAACCGTCCGCGCTGTCCGTAATCCCTACAGCAATCCCAGATCGCGCAACTCGCGCCGCAGCGGCTCAGGCATCGCAGCGACGCTTGCTGCATTGCTGCCGAGGTCGGGCGGCGCATCGGAGGCCGTCAGGTAGCGCCAACCCTGAAACGGCCGCATCGGACGCGGCCTCACAGCAACCACCTTGGGCTGCATGATCAGGCGGCACCGGCCGATCCCGTCGCTATCGCGGAACGGCTCAACGCCGATCAGTTTCTCGCGAGCGGCAATTTCGCCCTTGATCACCCAATACAGTGAGCCACCCGCGAGCAACTCCCCGTCGCGCTTCGGTGTCATCCGGGTGATGTGGATATGATGACGCGGCAGGTTCTTTTGCTTTGCCTGTCGCATGCGTTCAGCGATCCAGCTCTTGAGCTCCTTCACGGAGTCACAGCCGACTGCGAGCTTGACCAGATTGAGATGCATTTCAGCGAGAACTTTCGAATAGTTCAAATAGTGGTCCGGTTCTAACATTCGCAACCCGGCGTGGGTAGCGAATGTCAAAATCGATCCACTAGTCCTGTGTACTCGCTGATGACGGCGCGGAGGGCGCCGGCGTAAGGCGGACGGGCGCCGCGACATGCGCCTTCGGCGCGGCGGGTTTCTTCGGAGCCGAACGCGGTGTTGCCGGAGCTCGCCTCGGTGTCGGAACCGACTGCGCGATTGCCGGCGGAGCCGGATGCGGCGACGGCGCGGCGCTTACCGGCGGCTCGGGCGTCATGATGTTGACCGGTGGAATTGATGCAGATGTTGGAAATTCCGCATTGGTCGGCTTGCCGGTGGGCACCGACGCGAGTCCGGGCATCGCGGCAGCCGCGGCCGCCGGCGCATTCCACGACGATGCATAGCGCGAAACCAGCCCCTCGTAGACCCGCTCCTCCATATTCGCAGCAACCTGATTGTGATCGGTCAGCGATTGAAAGGCGGCGCAGTCTGAAGGTTTGCAACGGTCGCGCGCAACCAGCACGTAAGCGACGAGGCCATAGCGATCGCGCTCGACCGCGCGCCGCAGCGCCTGCAACTGCGGCGACATGACTGTGTTCGCGGTGGCGGCATCGCCAAACGATCTCAACCGGGTGACTTCAGACGCAGCGTAGGAGACTGCAGCGGCGGTTGCATCCGGCGTACCGAACAATGCCTTCTCGCAGGCTTCCTCGACCGCATCGCCGGCAAGATCATCGATGCAGGACAGCGCGGGCATCGCGGCGTTGACCGGCGTGGAGAGATTTGGGGCGCTGGAGCCAGTACCGCTATCCGGCCCAAAGCCGCGAATGGTGGCAGCAACCGCAACCCCGATCGAGAGCAACGTGATGACCGTCAAGGCGCCGTTCGCGACCGACTTCTCGGCGCGGAGGAGCGTCAAGAGTACGATGATTCCGAAGAACCCCGCTGCGGATAGCGTCAGCCACATCGGAAATGTCGGCGAACGCCACAGTTGATCGAGCGATGTAGCCCAGGCCCAGTTCATGCGCGATGTCCCTCATGCCGAACGGCGATGCCAGCATAGAATGCATTCGGCGAATGTGAATGCTGATTCCCGGCCATTGAGTGGGCTGGGAATGCGGCGAAATCCGTCCGAACTCGTCCGCTGTGGAAGGTTTTAGGGGAAAGGGTCTTCGCTCGATCGAGCGAAGTTCCGTCCTAGCCAGTGGCGAGCTGGCTTTCCTTCGCGACGCGCTCGAAGGCTTCGGTCGAACTCTTGATCCGGTACTGACAGTCGTCGCCATCAGTGGGAAGCAGCCGGATCACCTCATAGGTACCGCTCGCAGCCGGGCGGGCCACGTTGCTCGCGGTGAAATAGACTGCCTCTCCAACGAGATATTTGTGCTTCAACGCCCTCTCCATCACGCACGAGAACGCCGGTCTGCCCACGGTCCCCGCAGTGACACCGGCCCAGAAACGCCTGCCAGATATAGCACGCGAGCACGCCATTTGGCCAGCCATATGAGCATGGCGAATGTGCAAATTTTGCAGGTTTTTCAGATATATAAACGCGTTTTCGAGATCTAGCGGGGAACTCCGAGACCGGTGGCTGTGGGCGCTAGCGCGGCATCGGAACCGGAAGGGTCATCCGGCTCGCCGCCACTGCTAGCCGCGTGGCCGTCAGGCGGTATGCGGGAGGTGCCCGCCTGGACTGGCGTGATCCACCGCCGTCGGAAGCTGTTGCGCCAAAACCTTCGAAAGCTGGTCGACAGGAATATTGAAGCGCGCCGCAAGCTGCTTCACCTTATCGCTGCCCAACACCTGCTGCAGTTCGTCGGCGGTAATAGGAATGTTCTGCCCGCTGCCGATCCACGATTTGACCTGATCGCCAAGGCCCGCCTGCTGAAGCTTGGCGACGATGGCCGACAGGCCGCCCTGGTTACCCTGCCCCAATACCTCGCTCAACACGACGGGGACGACGGCGGACTCAAGCTGCCCCTCGATGCCTTTCGCGGCAGGCGAGCTCAACAAATTCGACAAAGTATCGAGGATTCCCATCGCAAAACGCCTCCCGCGCAAGTGATAGTGAGTGACAAATCCAGACCGCGTTAGGGAACCGACGTCAAGACATATCCTTGAGCACTTTTTCGCGATGGACGGCGGCGCAAGGCGAAGCGTTCACTCGGCCTCGAATTTCTCGATCACGATGGTCTCCGCAAGCCCCTCGTCCGTCCATTGCCGAAACGCCGGCAGCGACATCATGGCATCCATGTACGCCCGCACCAGCGGCGTCACGTCGATTGCGTACGTCCGGAAACGATGAACGACCGGCGCATACATGGCATCCGCGCCGCTGAAGGCTCCGAACAGGAATGGTCCAGCCTTACCGTAGCGCTGACGGCAATCGGTCCAGAGTTCCTGGATACGGGCAATGTCGGCTCGTGCATTGTCGGACAGCGCCTTCGCACCAATTGGACGATGCAGGTTCATCCCGCACTCGTTGCGTAAGGCCACAAAACCCGAATGCATTTCCGCGGAGACCGATCGTGCATGCGCACGGCTGGCTCGATCCGCCGGCCACAAATGCGCTTCCGGAAACCGCTCGGCGGCGTATTCGATAATCGCCAGCGAATCCCAGACCGTCACGTCACCATCGATCAGCGCCGGGACCTTGCCGGAACGGGTCACGTCCAAAATGCGCTTTTTGTCCGTCTCGCCGGTATAGAGCGAGATGAATCTCTCATCGAATGCGATACCGCCCGCCTTCAATGCCAGCCAGGGCCGCATCGACCATGACGAATAATTCTTGTTGCCGATCACGAGCGTCAACGTCAT
>JBEPUM010000296.1:0-4087 GCA_041691515.1 Pseudomonadota bacterium
CCGGCCGTGGAGGCGTGTTTGGTCTCGGACTCAGCGGCGCTGAACTTGATCGGCTGATCGGCAGGGAAGCCGTATTTCTTGGTCAATTCGGAAATCGTCGCCTGCAAACCGGGCAGCGCTGCATCGACCTGATCGCGCAGTTCCTTCGACGTTTTTGCAAATCCGATTGCGCTGGTCCACGACAGGCCAGGTCCGTCAGTGCTCTGGATCGCGTAGCGATCGTTATATTCGGTCTTGTTGAGCCAGCCGGCGACCGGCCCCCAAATGAAGGCGACATCAGCCTTGCCCTGGTCGAGAACTTTCATGCCTTCCTCGGGGCTCAGTACCGTCACTTTATCGATTTCGTCGCGCTGCGCGAGCAGGTTTTGCGGTGTCGATTCGTATTGAACCGCCACCCGTTTTCCCTTCAGGTCGTCAATGCTGGCGATCTTGCTCCCCTTGGCGCTCACCAGCGCATAGGTCTGGGTGAGGAGGGGCTTTGAGAAAATAACCGCGGGCCCCATGAAATCTTCGCTCAGCGGTAACCCAATCATTGCGTCGCATTGCCTGCCGAGCAATGTCACGCGCACCGTACGTTTGCCGAAATAGGATTTGTACCAGTCATAAGCGACGGGGCGACCGAGTGCTTGCCCCAATGCCTTGCCGACTTCGACATAGAAGCCCGGTTTCGATGCGTCGTCGCTGGAAAACGGAAGATTGGTTGGATCAGCGCAAAGCCGCAGCGGTTGGATGTCGTCAGCACCGGCCCGTAGAACCGGTGCCGACAATGTCAGGATGACAGCGAGTGTCGGGATGCTCACACAGGCGCGAACGTAGCTATGATTACGAGCGGCTCCGCTTTTGCCCAGAAGATTTGCAAGCATCCTTAGACTCTCCTGTCGCTACGTTTTCTTATTGTACGGCGAATACGAACAGCGCGCCGCCCTCAGGTGCCGCGGCAACCATCTTCTTGCCGACCTCACCCAGGAAAGCTGGAAGAGCTGCCGTCCGGCCTACAACCACGGCGACATATTGTTTGCCGTTGACAGAGTAGGTGATCGGACCGGCACCAATGCCGCTTCCAAGATTCTTCTTCCACAGCACCTTGCCGTCCTTGGCATTGATCGCATGGAAGTCGCCATGCAGATTGCCGTAGAACACCAGGTTGCCGCCGGTCGTCAGGGTTCCGCCGTTGAAGGGCAGGTCCTGCTTGATGCCCCATACCTTCTTGCTCGCTACCGGATCCCAGGCGATGAGCTCGCCGAGGAAACCGCCGGGGCCTTCCTTGGTCGGGAATTCCGCACCGAGGTAGAAGGTGCCGCGCTTGTAGGAGACGTCACTCACCGACCAATCCATGCAGACGTTGTTGGTCGGGATATAAACCAGCCCCGTCCCCGGATTGAACGACATCGGCTGCCAGTTCTTGCCGCCGATCAGATTCGGACAAATGTCCTTTGCCGGATGCCCCGGTCCTGGACGCTTGTCGGGATCTTCCACCGCTCGCATCGTGGTGGTATCCCACTTCTTGGCCCAATTCGTCGACGCCACGAATTTTTCCGCGGACAGCACTTTCCCCGTCTCGCGATTGGCGACGAAGAAGAAGCCGTTACGATCCGCTTTCATCAAGGCAGGAACTTCTTTTCCGCCCATTTTCAGGTTGGCGAGAACGAGTTCGTTGACACCATCATAATCCCATGCGTCAGCGGGCGTTCCCTGAATATGCCACTTGATCTTGCCGGTGTTCGGATCGAGCGCCAGCGTGGAAGCCGTGTACAAATTGGTCAGCTTGCCGAAATCGCCGTTGCCAGTGGAACGAACGCCGGTGTTCCAGGGACCCGGATTGCTGGTGCCCCAGTAAACCGTGTCGGATTTTGCATCGTAGGATCCAACCAGCCACGCGGCGCCGCCACCCTTCAGTCCGGTGTCGCCCTTCCAGGTGTCGCTGCCCTCTTCTCCGGGAGCAGGCACGGTGAACGTCTGCCAGACCCGCTTTCCGTCGCTCAAGTTATAGGCTTGAAGGGAGCCGCGTACGCCATATTCGCCGCCGCCGAAACCGGTGATGACCTTGTCACGAACCACGAGGGGAGGTGACGTGATGACGGAGCCCTGCTTGTAATCGACGACGGTCGTGGTCCAAAGCTCCTTGCCTGTTTTGGCATCGAGCGCCGTCAGCTTGCCGTCGAGGCGGCCGACCAGAATTTTGCCGTCGGCGTAGGAAACGCCGCGGTTGTTCACGTCGCAGCAGGCGTATTGCAGAACGTCATCCGGAATTTCCGGCTCATAGGTCCATTTACGGGCGCCCGTTGCCGCATCGAGAGCATAAACGTATTTCGGTCCCCACGATGTCGTCACATACAACATGTCGCCGATGACCAGCGGCGATGACTCGTTCGAACGCAGTGAGGCGAGCGAGAACGAATAAACCAGCGACAGCTTGCCGGCGTTCTCGGTGTTGATCTGCTTGAGCGGGCTGTACCGCGTATTGCCGTAATCGTGGCCTGCGATCGCCCACTGATCGGTATTGGATACGGCCTTCACGACGGAATCGTTGGCGCTCGCGCCAATCGTTCCGGCGACGAGGCCGGCGATCATTGACGCGCCAGCCAAGAAACCTTTGCCTCTCAACGCCATCTGAATCCTCCCAATAATGTTTCGCCGCGTTCGCAACTCGATGAACTGGGTTCGCGGGGCGCTCTTGCTGAGCACCAACGAGCGCAGGTTTTGCGCAACGCCGGCATGGAATTACAGCATTGGAATTTTGCACATAGTATAGGCGGAAGGTACTAGTCCAAGTTATGATCGGGAATTCTTCCCGTCAGCGGTCCGAAGATGTCGGCCTGCGTCGAGGTTCGGCAGTGCAGTGCAGCAAGATGCGAGCATGTAGTTCAAATGCAAACGTACGATGCGTTGCACTGCTTGCAGCATTCGCCGCGGCGTTCTTGCCTGCTCAAGCGGGCGCGATCGATACCGAACACTTGTTTGGGTTTACGATAGGGACCGACGTCGGAAACGTGGGTGAAAAGGAGTTCGAGGGATCGACAACGGGGCGATTCTCGAAAGCCACCGGATCCTATCGTGCGATCTCGCAGACGCTCTCGGTGGAATTCGTCCCGGCCGAAAACTTCCGCGCGGAGTTCGGCGGAGCCGTCGTCTCAAACAACACGAATAACGTTGCCGGTTTCGAGGATCGCCGGCAATTGGCCTTCGGCAGTTTTTCAGCCGATCTCAGATACAGATTGCTGGATCGCGCCACTGCGCCATTCGGACTCGCGATCGGAGCCGAACCGCATTGGGGGCGGATCGATGAACTGACCGGCGCCGCTGTCAATCAATATGGCGTCGACTTTGTCGTCGCGGCCGACCGCGAAATCGTGCCGGATCGCGTCGTTGCCGCCTTCAACCTGCTTTACCAGCCTGAGGCCACGCGTGCCGGGCTTGGCGGTACATGGTCTCGGGAATCCACCTTGGGTGTGGCTGCGGCCCTGATGCTTGAGCTTCGGCCCGGCGTGTTCATTGGAGGGGAAGCCCGTTACTTGCGAAAATACGAAGGTTCGGGATTCGATGAACTGGCCGGACACGGCGTTTTCTTCGGGCCGACGTTGTACGTGCAGCTATCTCGCGCGGCATGGATTGCGGCCGCATGGAGCGCGCAAATCGCTGGCCGCTCTGCCGCCGAACCTGGTTCTCTCGACCTGGTCAACTTCGAACGCCATCAGGCGCGGCTTCTGTTCGGAATTAGCTTCTGAGCGCGCGAGCCGGATCGCGTATTCTCTCCATTCATCGATCAAGCCTCGTGAAGTATTATGCGGCGGCGTGAGCTGTTCGATATGAGCGGGAAGCTTGCGGCCCGTTATTTTGAGATCATGTGGGCTTCTAAAACGAACGAGTCCGCCGCTAAAATCCGGCCGCTGCCGCCATGCCGGAGTTGAACATCAGTTGTGCAATGACTGAGATGTATCAAGCAATTAGACGCGCTCATGCCTACTACCAAGATCGCGATTACAAAACCTTCCGGCCATGCTCTTATTTGCTTTCAGAGAGCAATAAGAAGTTTGGGAGGACGAAGTGTCGACAGTGAATCTGACGATCAACGGGAGGCCAGTGAAGG
>JBEPUM010000297.1:0-4079 GCA_041691515.1 Pseudomonadota bacterium
GCCGCCGTCGGCCGACGGCTGGCTGCACGAGATCAAGTTCGACGGCTATCGAATCCAGATGCGCATCGAGGATGGCGAAGTCACGCTGAAGACCCGAAAAGGACTAGACTGGATCGACAAGTTTTCCGCGATCGCCAGGGCGGCATCGAAACTTCCGGACGCCATCATCGATGGCGAGGTCGTCGCGCTGAACAGCAAGGGCGATCCGGATTTCTCCGCGATGCAGGCCGCGCTGTCTGACGGCCAGACGGACAAACTGGTGTTTTTCGCCTTCGATCTCCTGTTCAGCGACGGTGAGGATATGCGTCCGCTGCCGTTGCTCGAGCGCAAGGATCGGTTGCATGCGATGCTTGCACGGCATGCGAAGGCAAAGAATTCAGCGATCCGCTATGTCGAGCATTTCGACGCCGACGGCCAACAAATGCTGGACTCCGCACGTAAGGCGGGGCTTGAGGGCATCATCTCCAAAAAGTCCGATGCGCCCTATCGTGCCGGTCGTGGCCGGGGTTGGCTCAAGATCAAATGCCGCCTCGGCCATGAGGTGGTGATCGGCGGCTGGAAAACAACGAACGGAAAATTCCGTTCGCTGATGGCCGGCGTCTACAAAGGCGATCACCTCGTCTATACGGGCATTGTCGGCACCGGATATGGCGCGGATACAGTGAAGCAGATCATGCCGGCCCTGAAGGCGGCCGCCGCTTCAAAGAGTCCATTCTTCGGCAAGAACGCACCGCCTGGCGGCCGCGAGGTGCATTGGCTGAAGCCTGAACTCGTGGCCGAGATCGAATTCGCCGGCTGGACCGCGGATGACAACGTGCGGCAGGCGGCGTTCAAGGGCCTGCGTCAGGATAAGCCGGCCCGCGAGGTGAAGGCGGAGAAGTCGACGCGCACTGCCGTGCCACAGCTTGATAAAAGCCGACCCGATACTAAAGCGGCTGCAAAATCGCGCGCGCCGAAGAAGACAGCATCCCCCGCGCGGCGCCAATCACCATCGTCGCGTGATCGCGCCAACGTCATGGGCGTTGCGATCTCAAAACCCGACAAGGCGCTCTGGCCGGATGCCGGCGACGACACCCCCGTCACCAAACTCGATCTCGCCGAATACATGGAAGCGGTAGGCGACTGGATCATCGCACATATCCAGGGACGACCCTGTTCGATCCTGCGCGCGCCCGACGGCATCGGCGGCGAAACCTTCTTCCAGCGCCACGCCATGCCCGGCATGTCCGACCTGGTCGAGATGGCGAAGGTCTCCGGAGACAAGAAGCCCTATCTGCAGATCGATCGCATCGAAGGCCTGATCGCCGTGGCGCAGATCGGAGGACTTGAGTTGCATCCATGGAATTGCGCGCCCGGTCAATATGACGTGCCGGGACGGCTGGTGTTCGATCTAGACCCGGCACCGGACGTCGAATTTTCGGACGTGATTTCGGCGGCGAAGGAGATGAAGCAACGCCTCGAAGCACTCGGGCTTGAGACATTCTGCAAGACCACCGGCGGCAAGGGTCTTCATGTGGTCACGCCACTCTCGACGGCGAAGAAGGATTCCGTGAGCTGGAAAGAGGCCAAGGCGTTCGCGCAAGTGGTCTGCCAGCAGATGGCGGAGGATGCGCCGGAACGCTATCTCGTCAACATGTCGAAGAAGCTGCGCGATGGAAAAATCTTCCTCGACTATCTTCGCAACGACACCAAGTCTACGGCGGTCGCGCCGCTGTCTCCGCGCGCCCGTCCCGGGGCCACCGTGTCCACGCCCGTCACCTGGCCACAGGTGAAAGCGGGGCTCGATCCCAAACGCTATACGGTGCGCACCGCGCCGGCACTCCTAAAAAAGAGCAAGGCATGGGCGGGCTACGATAAAGCCGCCCGCTCATTGAAAGCGGCGATCGGAAAGCTCGTCGGATAACGGATTTCTCTCGGCCCGATTTCTTTGGTCCCGGCCAGAATCGATGAGCTGCCTTACGTGAGCACCGCCCCGACCGCACGCCCGACGCCCGCAATGACAGCGCTCTGTTGATCCGACGAAGCCGTAGCGCCTGTAAGATAGACGGTGACAATGACCGGCGCCCGCCCCGTCGGCCAGATCACCGCGATATCATTTGCCGTTCCCCGATCGCCCGTTCCAGTCTTGTCGCCGACGTGCCAGCCCGTGGGCAATCCGGCCCGCAGACGTTTGCCGCCGGTGGTATTGGCGGCCAGCCATTCCACAAGCTGCGCGCGCGATTTGGCCGACAGAGTTTTGCCGAGCACCAGCGACTGCAGATCCGAGGCCATCGCGTTCGGCGTCGTGGTGTCGCGCGGATCGTCAGGGAGCGCTTCGTTGAGCGCAGTTTCGATGCGGTCGAGACGGGTCATCTTGTCGCCCAGCGACCGCGCAAAATCCGTAAATCCCTTGGGACCGCCGATGCTCGCAAGAAGCAGATTGCCCGCCGTGTTGTCGCTCAGCGTGATCGCCGCCTTGCACAGTTCGGCGATCGTCATGCCGGACGGACCGACGTGCTTTTTCGTTTCCGGCGAATACGTCACGAGATCGGTTTCATTGAAATAAACCCGGCGCTCGAGACTTTCCTTGCCGGCATCGACATTATGAAGAATCGCACTCGCCGCCAGCACCTTGAAGGTGCTGCACATCGGAAACCGTTCGTCCATCCGATGGCCCGCGCGCTTGCCGGTCGCGGTATCGAGCAGCACAACACCCAGCCGTCCGCCGCTGTCGCGCTCCAGCCGCTGAAGTTCCGTGGCAAACTGCTCCTGCGACATCGCGGCAGCCCGGACGAAACCCGCGCGGCCGATCACGCCAAACCCTGCCAGACCTATACTTGCCGCCTGCAACAACCGTCGTCTGCTGATCATTCGAATCGTCCTTTCAATGTGAGCGCACACTTGTTCAGGACGGCTGCGATTGACAAACGATCATTCGTGGGGTGAGACATTAGAAAAATTTGGGTCCCACCATGAAGTCGTCCCATCTGCCTCTCAACGCGTTACGTGCTTTCGAGGCCTCGGCTCGGCAGCTCAGCTTCACGCGCGCCGGACTGGAATTGCGCGTCACCCAGGCCGCCGTCAGCCATCAGGTCAAGTCGCTGGAAGAAACGCTCGGCGTGCAATTGTTCCGGCGATTGCCGCGCGGTCTCGCGCTGACCGACGAAGGACAGGCGCTGTTGCCGACGATCGCCGAGTCGTTCGATCGCATCCGCGCGACAATCGAACGCTTCGAGGACGGCTATTTCCGCGAGGTGATTACGGTGGGCGTGGTCGGAACATTCGCAACCGGATGGCTGCTGCCGCGGCTGAAGGCTTTCGAGACCGCGCATCCGCATATCGATCTCCGCCTGATGACCAACAACAACCGCGTCGACATCGCCGGTGAAGGTCTCGACTTTGCCATCCGGTTCGGTGACGGACTGTGGCATGGCACCGAAGCCACGCGCCTGTTCGCAGCACCCTTGAGCGCATTCTGCGCGCCAAAAATCGCCAAGCGTATTCGCAAACCGTCCGACTTGAAGCGAGAGGTTCTGCTGCGATCGTACCGGCCGGATGAGTGGCCACGCTGGTTCGCAGCTGCAGGCATCACCACGCCGCGGCTCACGGGGCCGATGTTCGACTCCTCGATCATCATGGCTGAAGTCGCCGCACGTGGCGCAGGCGTAGCCCTGCTGCCCGCGATGCTGTTCAGCCATGAGGAGCAACAGCACCGGATCGTGCGCCTGTTCAAGACCGAGATCGCGCTCGGCGACTACTGGCTGACATGGCTGCACTCCAAGCGCCTGTCGCCGGCCCTGCTGGCGTTCAAGGCATGGCTGCTCGACAGCATCGCGGCGTCTGCCGGCGCTTCGCCAAAGCGCAGATAGCACGACGCCCTACGACGACCGCCAAGCGGCAGGCGGCGAACAGACAGCCCAAAAAAAGGGCGGCTCATCGAGCCGCCCTTTCGATTCAGCGAAAATAAATAAGCGCGCTTATTCCGCCGCCATCTTCAAGTCGGGCGCCGCGGCCTTGACCTCGGCATCGACATCCTTTTCGAACTTGGCAAAGTTCTTCTGGAACATGCCGACCAGCGCGCGCGCGGTCTTGTCGAACTC
>JBEPUM010000298.1:0-4072 GCA_041691515.1 Pseudomonadota bacterium
GGGATCCTACCGCGGTTTTCAGTTGCGCTCGTTCTCGGCATTGCTTCTGGCGCGGCGATGATCCCCTTTTCCATGATGAAGGAAACCAATCCGTCACAGGTAAAAGGAACGGCCGCTGGCGTGATGAATTTCCTTGTGTTCGTTACGACAGGCATCATGTCGCCGTTCATTTCGCGGCTCATGGTGCCTCAGGGCACACCACTCACGCTCCATCAATTTCAGCAAGGTTTTTTGCCGCTCGTCGGTGGCGTGATCGTTGCAATTGTTCTGAGCTTTTTTCTTCACGAAACCGGCCTTGCAAAGTCGTCGGCGGGTACGACCGGCGGAATCCTTCCCTTTGCAAAATCGGCAAGCGCCTAACGCTGGGTCGGACCCCAAATCGGGCGGTCCGCACGGCACTCAAGAAAGATAATCCGATGGACGTTGCAGTCTTCAGTACCAAATCTTACGACAGACAGTTCATGGACCCTGCCGCCGCCGGTCACCATCGACTTACCTATCACGAAGCACGTTTGACTCCCGAGACGGCTGTACTAGCGCGCGGCGCAAAGGCGGTTTGCGCGTTCGTAAATGATCAGGTCAACAAGACGGTCCTTGACGAGTTCAAGCGTCTGGGCGTCGGCCTCGTGGCGCTTCGTTCAGCCGGGTTCAACAATGTTGACCTCGCGGCGGCAAAGCACCAGGGCATCATCGTCGCCAGGGTACCGTCCTATTCTCCGGAGGCGGTCTCAGAGCACGCTGTTGCGCTGATCATGTCGCTAGACCGCAATATTCATCGGGCCTATGCGCGCGTTCGCGAAGGTAATTTCGCCCTCGATGGTCTCATCGGTTTCAATCTTCACGGCCGCACGGTTGGCGTGGTCGGGACCGGTCGAATCGGCTCGGGCGTCGTAAGGATCATGCGCGGCTTCGGGTGCAAGGTCGTAGCCCACGATCTCGTTCCTAATCCGCAGTGCGAGACGTTGGATGTTAGCTACCTGCCGTTGGATGAGCTACTTGCGGCGTCCGATATTGTCACGCTTCACTGTCCACTCACGCCAAAGACGCGGCATCT
This sequence comes from Pseudomonadota bacterium, assembly GCA_041691515.1. Lineage (GTDB taxonomy): Bacteria > Pseudomonadota > Alphaproteobacteria > Rhizobiales > Xanthobacteraceae > Nitrobacter. The sequence continues at coordinate 1,055 of JBEPUM010000298.1, forward strand.
CATCGACGCGGAAGCTATACGCAAGATGAAGCGGGGTATCATGCTCATTAACACGAGCCGTGGCGGGATCGTGGATACGCATGCCGTCGTGGAAGGTCTCAAGGACGGTTCAATTGGCCACCTTGGTCTCGATGTTTATGAGGAAGAAGCCGACCTGTTCTTCGAAAACATGTCCGATGAGGTAATTCAGGATGACGTGTTCGAGCGTCTCTTAATGTTCTCGAATGTGCTCGTCACCGGCCATCAGGGCTTCTTCACTAAAGAAGCGCTGACGGCTATCGCAGAGACAACGGTCGCCAATATCGCCGCCTTTGAGAAAACGGGTAAAGCCGTTCACGAGGTGACGTGATTGCATTTGTTAACCGTCGTCAATGCACTTGAGACAAACGCAGCCATTGATTAGCTCAGCGAAATTCTACTAAGGATCAAAAAGGCGCCATTGTTTTGCGTCCGAACCTTTCCTCTCGGCCAATCAAAACAGACTAAAGACGAAATTCAAATGTTGAATGGAATAATGCTGCTTTGGTTTTTGTTGACGGCGATGGCTGTAGCCTTCGTCGCAATAGACATACGGTCCACGCCGGCCTCGCCGGTGTTGAAATGGGGATTTGTCCTTCTGACCGCCTATACCGGGGCGATCGGCGTATTCCTGTATGTCCTGGGATGCCGGGAACCACTGCGGGGGCTGCATGAACGCTATATTGCCGCGCGCTGGCGTCAGGTGCTCGGCTCTACTATGCATTGCGTAGCAGGCGATGGCCTTGGCATTCTTGCCGGCGCGGCGGTCGCGTCGTTTCTGTCTCTGTCGCGCCCCATCGATATCGCGCTCGAATATGGCCTTGGATTTGGCTTTGGCTGGACCATCTTTCAGTCGCTGTTCATGCGTGACATGGCCGGCGGATCCTATCGGCGCGCGCTCGCGTCCACGTTTTTACCCGAATTCCTTTCGATGAACTTTCTCATGGCTGGGATGATGCCAATAGCATCGCTGGGCCGGGCCTTGGTAGGCGGAAAATTTGACCCGCTCACACCCGAATTCTGGTTCGTCATGAGCATGGCGCTGTTGGCCGGTTTCGTCATGGCCTATCCGATGAATTGGTGGCTGGTGGCCAACGGATTGAAACACGGGATGCTGACCGTACGTGATCAAGCGGCCGAGCGCGATGTCCACGAGCCATCCTATGCGACACACCAACCGCTGGTTACCTCGCCGAACCAAGAGCACGTTGGCCAGGCAAAAGCTTCACGCAACGAGATTGTTTGGATGGCCGTCTTATCGGCTGCAGTGTTCGGCCTCGGAGTTGGCGCGGTGGCGATTATTCACCGCAACATGTAGTCAGCTTGAGCGGAACAGTCTGCCATACCGCCCATAGAACAACCGGAGTCGCTAACTCAAACTGAACCCAGGTGGAGATCGTCCGCGACACGATGGCGTCCATCTTAAGACCCGGAATGTGGCTGCTCATTTCGAGGATGAAAACGAGGAGAGCCAGCACCAACCCGATCCAGAAGCGCCGACTCATGTCGCGAGTTCATGGGTCGTCCGCTCTCGTCAAACAATTCCTCCGCTTTGTAGCTTTTCATCCAGCTTTCAAGTTGCGCGAGGTGCTCGGGATGTGAAAACGCGTCGAACCGTGACCCCCTGAGGAAAGTCGTCAAGGCAATGATCTCTCTGCATAAATCGCCAGTCTTAGCTGGTTACGATCGGCGCCGATCGTGACCCCTGTCCGCGACAAGAAAACGCAAGAACATCAAATGGTTGAATGTTGATAAGCCCGGGGTCATCCTTGGGCGCGTTTTCACAGTGTTGCTGTCGTGATTGGGCAGGGCGATTACCTAAGAGAGAAGTGGGGTTCGAAGCTAATGAGTTCGCTTCACCTCAAGGATCGCCGCCAAAGATGCACCTGCTCGCCGCGGAACTGCTGACGTGCCTCATCCTTGTCAAGACCCGCTAAATCCCCGTAGTCACGTTCATTCAGGGCGACGTTGGTTTCAAGCGGGATGGCGCTTTGCTGCATCTCCGCCAACATTATTGCGCAACTCGAGGACGCCCGCGACAGTCCAGAAGAGAATGCCGCGTCAAAGGTGGCGTCCATTTCATACAAGCGTTCCGTACCAAACACGAAGGCGAGCATGGCTGCCGCAGTAATGGCGGGAAGCACGCAAATCGTAAAAGTGTCGCTGGCCAGCGCCGCCAGCAGGTCGTGCAGTCTTGGACCGAGATTGCTGATCCGCGTCTCCCCCTAAGCTCGATAGGCGACGAGTATCGCGCCAAAGGCGATCAGTATCACGCCAAGCCAGTTGGGCAGAGTGAGCTTCTCACCAAGGAACATGACGGCGATGATCGAAACAAATACGACGCTCAATTTGTCGATCGGGGCAACACGCGCGGCTTCACCCAGCTTCAAGGCGCGGAAATAGCAAATCCACGACGCGCCGGTCGCACAGCCGGACAGCACCAGGAAAAGCCATGTCTTTGGAGACACGGTCGACGGCTCCTGCCAGTTGCCGGTCGTATAAACGATCAGCCCGGCGGCCAGCAGAATGACGATAGTGCGGATGAATGTTGCGAAATCTGAATTGACGTTCTCGATGCCGACCTTGGCAAAGATGGCGGTCAGCGCTGCGAACGCCGCCGAAAGCAGCGCCCAGAACACCCACGAGAGCAGGAGGCTTTTCACGCTGAACCTAACCCGTCGCTTTCAGGGCGTGCGCGGCGGCGACCGATTTGATGAGCCGCAGATTGGAACCAGGCGCAGGCCTAGAAAATTGACCGCGGCCATCATAGCACCCGGCCGGCTGGAGACGGTTCGGCCCTTACGGCCCGGTAGATTCCATTACCATGCTTTAGGTCGTACACTTAGGGCAGAGATCCTGTCAAACCGTATGAACCGCGAGCGGTCACAGGGAAAATGTTCCTTAAAATAGCTTGTTAGGTCGAAGGTGGCGACCGCCGTAACCGTCACCCGAGTCCGTCACAGACGGCATATCAGCGAGGACGACATGGCTAAAAAAGAA
>JBEPUM010000299.1:0-4055 GCA_041691515.1 Pseudomonadota bacterium
ATATCGACGTCGATTTCGAGCACACCCGGCGCGAAGAGGTGATGCAGTATGTCTACCGGCGTTATGACCGCCATCGCGCCGCGATCATTGCCACCGTCATTCATTATCGTCCGCGCAGCGCCATCCGCGATGTCGGCAAGGCGCTCGGCCTGACCGAAGATGTTACGGTCGCGCTCGCCGACACGGTGTGGGGAAGCTGGGGCTCCGGCCTCAACGAGATGCAGGTCAAGCAGGCCGGATTGCAGCCTGATAATCCGACGATCGCGCAGGCCGTTGCGCTCGCCACCGAGCTGATCGGATTTCCGCGGCATTTGTCGCAGCATGTCGGCGGCTACGTGCTGACGCAGGATCGGCTTGATACCTATGTGCCGATCGGCAATGCCGCGATGGACGATCGCACCTTCATCGAGTGGGACAAGGACGATGTCGATGCCTTGCGGATGATGAAGGTCGATATCCTTGCGCTGGGCATGCTGACCTGCATCCGAAAGTGTTTTGATCTGATCGCAGAGCATAAGGGCGATCGCTATGAACTAGCGGACATCAAGCCGGTGGACGACGATGAGGTCTTCCAGATGTTGCAGCGGGGCGAATCCCTCGGCGTATTCCAGGTCGAAAGCCGCGCGCAGATGAACATGCTGCCGCGCCTGAAGCCGCGCACGTTCTACGATCTAGTGATCGAGGTCGCCATTGTGCGCCCCGGTCCGATCCAGGGCAACATGGTTCATCCCTATCTGAAGCGGCGAAAGCTTAAACCAGAAGAAATCGAATATCCCTATCCCAAGGGAGGCAATAAGGACGAACTCAGAAGCGTTTTGCACAAGACGCTGGGCGTTCCCCTGTTTCAGGAACAGGCCATGCGCATCGCCATGCAGGCGGCGGAATTCACGTCTGAGGAAGCCAATGGCCTGCGACGTGCGATGGCGACATTCCGCAATGTCGGAACTATGCCGAAGTTCGAAGATAGGATGGTCAACCGCATGATCGCGCGGGGATACGATCGGAATTTCGCGCAAAGCTGCTTCGATCAGATCAAGGGCTTTGGCTCTTACGGTTTCCCTGAAAGCCACGCGGCGAGTTTTGCGCAACTCGTCTATGTCTCGTCATGGCTCAAGCATTTTCATCCCGATGCGTTTTGTTGCGGCCTGCTGAACTCGCAGCCGATGGGCTTTTATGCGCCGGCGCAGATTGTCGGCGACGCCATCAAGAACGGCGTCGCGGTGCGGCCGATCGATGTGTCCTTTAGCTTTGCACAGAACACGCTGGAAGAACGCACTGGCGCGCATCACGCGGTGCGGCTTGGTTTTCGCCAGATCGATGGGTTCAAGTGGGTCGATAAGGATGAAGAGTATCTGAAACGGGACAAAGCAAAGTGGCGGGAGGAGGGGGGCAATCACAACGATCTTCCTGATTCAGCATCGACAACGGGCGAGGCATTATTCCCTCCCCCCTTGTGGGGGAGGGTTAGGGAGGGGGGTGAGCTACAAGGCAAATGCTTGAGATGCCCCCCTCTCCACCTCTCCCCCACAAGGGGGGAGAGAGCAGACAGTGCTCGTGTCGAGACGCCCGAAGACTGGGGCGCGAGCCTCTTGCGAGCGAGCCCGGAATCCATAACCACGATCGGAAGTAAGGATTCCGGGCCTGCGCCAAGTGGCGCATCCCGGAATGACAGAGATGTTTTGTCGATTGACGACTGGGCCGAACGTATCGTCGCCGCACGCCAGCGTCGTCCCTTTACCTCGCTGGAAGATTTCGCCCGCGACACGGGTTTACCGAAACGCGCGCTGGTACTGCTGGCTGACGCGGATGCGTTCCGCTCGCTCGGGCTTGATCGCCGCGCGGCGTTATGGGCGGTTCGGCGGTTGCCGGACGACGTGCCTTTGCCATTGTTCGAGAGCGCTACGGCGCGCGAATTGCCTGATGAACGGGCCGCGCCTCTCCCTTCGATGCCGCTGCCTGAACAAGTGGTTGCCGACTACCAGACTATCCGCCTGTCGCTGAAGGGGCATCCGATGGAATTTCTGCGCGCGATGTTCACCCGTGAGCGCGTGGTGAGTTGCACCGAGGTCTCGCATGCCAACGACAAGCGGCGCGTCAAATGCGCAGGTGTCGTGCTGGTGCGGCAGCGGCCGGGCAGCGCCCATGGCGTGGTGTTCATGACGCTGGAGGATGAGACGGGCATCGCCAATGTGGTGGTATGGCCAAAAATCATGGAGCGCTACCGCAAGGAGGTGATGGGCGCGCGTCTCATAGAAGTCGAAGGGTACATCCAGAGCAGCCCGGAACGCGTCGTGCATCTCGTGGCGAACAAGCTGACCGATCGCTCCGCCGATCTGATGCATCTGTCTAACGACGCATTGGGCCGGTCTCCTGCCGTGCCATCAAGTTTGCTTGTCGCCGAACCGCTCAATGACGATCGCCGCGAGCATCCGGATAATCCAGCGCAAAGAATCCGCCATCCGCGCAATGTCCGCATCTTGCCGCGCTCGCGGGATTTTCATTGAAAGAGCTGAGCCTCTCTCGTCATGCCCGGCTTTATGCCGGGCATCCACGTCTTCCCTTGATCTCAAAAACAAAAGACGTGGATGGCCGGGACAGGCCCGGCCATGACGACAAGAACTGTCGAACTCCCTCACTCCACCGACGCACCGACTGGCGGCCCGCCGGGCGGGCGCTGCAGGAACGTGATGCTCGCGAAGGCGCCGAGCCACGATCCCACAGCGGCGAATATCACATAGACCCAGTTCTCCGTGTAGCTGATCACGGCGAACGATGAGAGCAGATACCAGACGCTGCTCCATGTCGCCGCCGGCACACGCCGCCGCGCGACCACCGCGGAGGTGAACATCACATAAACGGCATCGGTCGCGGCGGTCGCGAGCACGACACCGCCGGCGGTGAGGGGATCGATAGCGGCCATTGCAACTCCTTCATGGCTGACAAGACTTCATAGCTGACAAGACATGGAACGCTAGGTGCGACGGCGCGAACGCTCTAGTAAAGAAGATCAGACGTCCGGCAAACGTAGAGAAGAGCGACACCCATGCAAAGTCCCGCTGACATCCTCGCTGACCTCTGGACCTCCGTTGGCGGCGACTCTGCTGCACTCGGCAATGTCCGTCTGACGGGTGAGGAGCCGCAGCTGCCGTCGTCGTTCCGTGTCGCCGCCGCATCGCAGGTGAGTATCGCTGCCGCCGGACTTGCCGCGGCCGAAATCTGGAAAATGCGCAGCGGGCAATCGCAGACCGTCACCGTCGACATGACCCATGCCGTCGCCGAATGTCGCAGCGAACGCTATCTGCGCCGCGACGGCAATCCGCCGCCGCCGGCCTGGGACGCTATCGCCGGGGTCTATAAAACCGGCGACGGCCGCTTTGTGCGGCTGCATACCAATTTTCCGCATCACCGCGACAACGTCTGCAAAGTGCTGAATTGCAAGCCGGAGCGCGAGCAGGTGCAGGCCGCGCTGATGACGTGGAAGGCCGAGGATTTCGAGACCGCAGCCTATGCCGGCGGCTGCGTCGTCTCGATGATGCGCTCGCGCGACGAATGGCTGGCGTATCCGCATGCAACGGCGCTGGCCGCACAGCCATTGGTCTCGATCGAAAAGATCGGCGACGCCGCACCTCGGCCATGGCCTGCGGGAGAACGCCCGCTGGCGGGCTTGCGCGTGCTCGATCTGTCGCGCGTGATCGCGGGCCCTGTCGCCGGACGCACGCTCGCAGCGCACGGCGCCGATGTGATGCTGATCTCCAGCCCCAACCTGCCGGCGATTCCATGGCTGACGATCGACACCGGCCGTGGCAAGCTGTCGAGCTTTGCCGATCTCGCAACGGGCGAGGGGCGCGCCGCGCTGCGTGGTCTGCTCGCGGAGGCCGACATCTTTTCGCAGGGCTATCGTCCGCAATCCATCGCTGCGCTCGGCTTCTCGCCGCAGGATGCGGCGCGCATCCGCCCCGGCATCGTCTATGTGTCGCTGTCAGCCTATGGTCACGCGGGGCCATGGGCGGGGCGGCGCGGGTTCGACTCGCTGGTGCAGACCTCAACGGGCTTCA
>JBEPUM010000300.1:0-4049 GCA_041691515.1 Pseudomonadota bacterium
TCTCGCGCACCAGTTCGGCGATGCGCTCGACCATGGTGGCCTTGTTCACCTGGTACGGTATTTCCGAGACGATGATCGCTTCACGATCCTTGCGGATGGTGTCGATCGACACCTTGCCGCGCATCACGATCGAACCGCGCCCCAGATGATAGGCGGAACGAATGCCTTGGCGTCCAAGGATGATACCGCCGGTCGGAAAGTCCGGACCGGGAACGATGTTGATGAGATCGTCGATACCGAGCGCGGGATCGTCGATCAGCGCGACACAGGCGTCGATGACTTCGCCAAGATTATGCGGCGGAATGTTGGTCGCCATGCCGACGGCGATGCCGCCCGCGCCATTGACCAGCAGGTTCGGAAATTTCGCCGGCAGCACCCGTGGTTCGCGGAACGATCCGTCGTAGTTGTCCTGATAATCGACCGTATCCTTGTCGATATCGTCGAGCAGCAACTGCGCGATCTTGGTGAGGCGCGACTCGGTGTACCGCATCGCGGCGGCCATATCGCCGTCGACCGAGCCGAAATTGCCCTGCCCGTCGATCAGCGGCACACGCATGGAGAAATCCTGCGCCATGCGAACCATCGCATCGTAGACCGACTGGTCGCCGTGGGGATGGTATTTACCGATGACGTCGCCGACGGTGCGCGCCGACTTGCGATAGGGCTTGTTCCACTCGAAGCCGTTCTCGTACATCGCATAGAGAATGCGCCGGTGAACGGGCTTGAGGCCGTCCCGCGCATCGGGCAGCGCACGGGCCACGATTACGCTCATGGCGTAATCGAGGTAGCTGCGCTTCATCTCGTCGAGGATGGAAACGGGACGAATACCCGAGGGCGCCGGCGGCTCTCCGGGCTTCGTATCTTCAGTATCTGACAAAGGTGGATTCCGGTCGGTTTCTGTTCGGAATCATATAGCGTATCGGGGGCCGGAAAACCACCTTTGGCAGCGTTGAAGATAGGTTTTTTCCCGCCGTTTTTTCAGATACTTATAGGCAACAACACCAACTTGGAACCGATGGGTGGAACCGTGCTGCGGGACTACGCGCTAACGACCTTCGTGACACTCGCCGTGGTGGTCGATCCGCTCGGTCTGGCACCGACGTTTCTGTCGATCACCCAAGGCCTGTCGAAGACGGCCCGGCGCGATATTGGATGGCGTGCCGCGATTATCGCTGCCGCCATTCTCATCGCCACGGCGCTCGGCGGAACGTGGCTGCTCACACGGCTCGGCATCAGCCTGCCCGCCTTCCGTATCTCCGGCGGTGTCCTGTTGTTCGCCGTCGCCTTCGAAATGGTGCTTGGCGTTCGGCCCGCGCGTGAAGCGCGTCAGGCCGAGCAGGCCGTGGAGGAGCATGCGCGCAACATCGCCGCGTTCCCGCTCGCCATTCCCATGATTGCCGGACCCGGCGCGATCACGGCAACGCTGCTGCTGGCGGGCCGCACCGATGGCGATCCGGTGCTGATGTCGATCCTGATCGCGATCATCGCCGCAGTGGCGATCATCTGCGCCCTGATATTTTTGCTAGCTTCGCGCGTCGCCGGCATTCTCGGCGTCACGGGAAATGTCGTCCTGTCACGCGTGCTCGGCGTGCTGCTGGCAGCACTCGCGGTACAGTTCGTGATCGACGGCAGCCGCGCAGCCTTCGGCTAAAACGGCTCAGAACGGGATATCGTCGTCCATGTCGCTGCGGCGCGCACCGGCCGCTACCGCACGGCGGGGCGCAGCGCTGGAGGGGCTTCCGGAGCCGAAATCGCCGCCGGAGGATGAATCATCCGATCCAAAATTACCGCCGCCGCCGCTCCCGCCGCTGCGCCCGTCCAGCATCGTCAGTGTCGAGTTGAAATTCTGCAGCACGACTTCGGTCGAATACTTTTCGACGCCGCTCTGATCGGTCCATTTGCGGGTCTGCAACTGACCCTCGATGTAGACCTTCGCGCCCTTCTTCAAATATTGCTCCGCGACCTTGCAGAGACCTTCATTGAAGATGACGACGCGGTGCCACTCGGTCTTTTCCTTACGCTCGCCGCTGTTCTTGTCGCGCCAGGTTTCGGAGGTGGCGATCCGCAGGTTGGCGATCGGCCGCCCGTCCTGCGTCCGCTTGATTTCGGGATCGGCGCCGAGATTACCAATCAGAATGACCTTGTTTACGCTTCCCGCCATCACCGTTCTCCAAATACTCAGTCCAGATTTGCCAAAACACAGGATGCCGCGGATTTCTGAACGCAGGCATCAAGCCGTCGTGGCATCAGTTGCCGCGACCCTACACTCTCCCGCCAGATCGCCGAGACGACCTTGCCCGGTTATCCACTGGGATTGATTATAGCTCGTTCTATATTTGTTCTCAATACATCAGTGCAGGATTGTCCTGTAGGCTGAGTTGTCCCTCAAAAGTTCCATCGGGTTCCCGAAACGGTAATTAAATCATCAGCTTCCGGGGAACCACTTTGGCCCAAACTGTTGCATTTGAGAGACGGCATTCTGCACGTCTGCGCGATATAGTGACTCACGAATTCAGATTGCCTACAGCGCTCGCGCCTAAATCCGCTGAGAGAAAGCGGACAAAAACCGGGGACTTCCAATGAAGAAATTTTTGCTCGGAACGGTTGGCCTTCTGGCCTTAGGTCTGGCTCCCGCATCTGCGGCTGATCTGGCAGCGCGACCCTATACCAAAGCTCCTCCGATGATTGCCTCCATCTATAACTGGTCGGGCTTCTATGTCGGTGCCAACGGTGGTTGGGGATCGAGCCGGAATTGCTGGGATTTGCTTGGCGTCGGTGGTGGTCCCGAAGGTTGCCACGACGCAGACGGCGGCACGGCTGGTGGCCAGATCGGCTACCGCTGGCAGGCCAACAACTGGGTATTCGGCCTCGAAGCTCAGGGCAACTGGGCGGACCTGCACGGCCGCAACGTCAGCATCGTAGCTCCTGCGTTCTCCAACGACACCCGCATCGACTCATTCGGCCTGTTCACCGGCCAGATCGGTTATGCTTGGGACGCCACCTTGCTCTACGCGAAGGGCGGTGCTGCGGTGACGTCCAACCGATACCGGAGTTTCGATATCGCAACCGGCCTTCAGGCTGCCAACTCCGTCAACGACACCCGCTGGGGTGGCGTGGTCGGCGTCGGTCTTGAATATGCCTTCGCACCGAACTGGTCGCTCGGCTTCGAGTACGATCACATGTTCATGGGCGACAGCAACCACACTTTCATCAACAACGGTGTCGCCGGCGTCCCCGGTACGGTGTTTGGAACCGACACCATCCGTCAAGACGTGGACCTTGTCACTGCCCGCATCAACTATCGCTGGGGTGGCCCGGTCGTTGCGAAGTACTGATCGACTTCTCATCAGGGCTTCTTCCTGAAACTACGAAAGGCCGGCGCTTCGCCGGCCTTTTTGTTTGAAGGCAGTGGATGCAACACAGCCACTGAAAGCCTGCTACTGCCACAAACCGGCAACGGGGCATGTTATCGTCTTCCACTCCCTGCACGCGCAAACCGTTGGCTCAAACAAATCGTTGAAGATTTGCGCGAAGCACTGGATATCGGCGCACGTTCTTCCTATGTTCCAGCAATAACCACATGGCGTCAGGTTCGGGCCTTCCCGGCGATGCGCGCCCAAGAACGGCGCGTCACACGCGTTCGGAAAACCCTGTCATGGATGAAGTTATCAAGGCGAAGCGTCAGCAAAACGGTTCGGCCACGCGGGCCATCACGATCCGCGGCGCCCGCGAACATAATCTCAAGAACGTCGACGTCGAGATTCCGCGCGACAAGCTCGCGGTGTTCACCGGCCTGTCCGGCTCCGGCAAGTCGTCGCTCGCGTTCGATACGATCTACGCCGAAGGTCAGCGGCGTTATGTTGAATCGCTGTCGGCCTACGCGCGTCAATTTTTGGAGATGATGCAGAAGCCCGATGTCGATCAGATCGACGGGCTGTCGCCTGCCATTTCGATCGAGCAGAAGACGACCTCCAAAAATCCGCGATCGACCGTCGGCACCGTCACCGAGATCTACGACTACATGCGGCTGCTGTGGGCGCGCGTCGGCG
>JBEPUM010000301.1:0-4049 GCA_041691515.1 Pseudomonadota bacterium
GCGACGGATGGCATGAGCGCGTCGTCGAACTCGACAGCAACGGCCAACTGGCGTTCGGCACGGCCGCACAGCCGATGCCACGGTTCGATGCACTGCTGCCGCCGCTAGTACGCGCGGCGCCGGCTGGCGCCATCTTCGAGTGGCGGCCAGATGCGGAGATGATGAACATCGCGACCCGCATCCGCGATCACGGCGGCGCCGCGCTTGTTATCGACTATGGTCATATCCGCAGCGATGCCGGCGATACCTTCCAGGCGATCGCGCGGCATAGTTTCACCGATCCGCTGAAATTTCCCGGCCAGGCCGACGTCACCGCCCATGTCGACTTCCAGGCCTTGGCTCGCGCCGCCGAGGATGTCGGCGCACGCGTGCACGGACCGGTGACGCAGGGCGAATTCCTGCAACGCCTCGGCATCGAGGCCCGCGCCGTCAGCCTGATGGCGAAAGCCACCCCGGAGGCTTCCGAGAGTATTTCGGCGGCGCTGAAGCGGCTGACCGAAGGCGGCCGTGGCGGCATGGGATCGATGTTCAAGGTGATCGGCGTGTCCGATCCACGTCTCACCGAACTGGTGGGATTGAGTGATCAGGAACGACCTGACGGGATCAAGGCTCCATGATCTTCGCATCCTCGCTTCTCGCGGCCGTTCCCGGGCTTCGACATGCCTTTTTCACCCGTGAAGGCGGCGTCTCGCAGGGCATTTACGAGAGCCTGAACGCAGGGGTCGGCTCGCAGGACGATCCCGCCGACGTCGCCGAGAACCGGCGGCGCATGGCGGAGGTCATGGGCGTTGCCCCTGCGAATTTTCTCTCGCTGTATCAAATCCACTCACCGGACGTGGTGATCGCCACCGAAGCATGGGACGCCGCATCGCGGCCGCGCGCCGACGCCATTGTCACGCAAACGCCGGGTCTTGCGATCGGCGCCAGTGCCGCCGACTGTGGACCGATTCTTTTTGCCGATCCGCAGGCCCGCATCATCGGCGCCGCGCATGCGGGCTGGAAGGGCGCACTGACGGGCATACTGGAATCGACGCTCAATGCGATGGAAAAACTCGGCGGAAAGCGCGGCGACATCGTCGCGGCGATCGGCCCGCTGATCCGCCAGCAGAGCTACGAAGTCGGCGCCGAGTTCGTCGCGCGCTTCACGGAGGCGGATGCGGACTATGCGCGATTTTTCATTCCATCCACGCGTGACGGGCATGCGATGTTCGATCTTGGGGGCTTCATCCGGATGCGGCTCGAGCGCGCGGGCGTGCTGATGATCGACGACACTGGCATCGACACCTATGCCGACGAACGCTTTTTCAGCTACCGCCGCTCGGTGCATCGTAAGGAGCCGGACTACGGCCGCCATGTCCATGCCATCGCGCTGGAGCTGGAATAGCTCGACGGCGTCGAAAAGTTGAACGAATTGAGAACGATCGCGACTGGGTAGCGCAAACCTTTCCGGTTCATCGCGGTGCCGTTGCCCTAGACCTTAACGCATTTTAACGATATCGCTCGGCGTTACAGGGACGTCGTTGCATGTCATCAAGTATCCCCGCCGTAAATTCCGCCGGGCGCATCGGTGCGCTATTGGCGTTGCTGTGCATGCTGGCGGGCTGCGCTGGCGGCGGCAACAGCAACGGATCGTTCGCCCAGGCCGGCAGCGGTCCCACCGTCGCCTTCGAATCCGTCGATGGCCCGCCGCCGCAGGTATTCGACCGCCTCGTCAACATCCTCAATTCGGAATCGCAGCTCCGCAATATCTCGATCGTGTCGCGGGAAGCCCAGGCCTCCTACCGCGTGCGCAGCTATCTGGCTGCCGAGGTCAGCCGTGGCCGCAGCACAATCGCGTGGGTCTGGGACGTTTACGATCGCGATCAGCACCGCGCGCTGCGGTTGAGCGGCGAGGAGCCGGGAGGCAAGGCGGGACGCGATGCATGGGCCTCCGCCGACGATCTGGTGCTGCGGAAGATCGCGCAGGCCGGGTTGAGCGGGCTAAGCAGCATGGTCAACGGCACCGCCCCGCCCGATGCAGAGCCGGCGCCGCAGCTTCGCGGCCCCGCGGTCGCCAGCTCGGGCGATGTTCCCCAAACCTCTTCCCCGGTCGCCAGCGCGCTCGGTTTCGCCGAGCAATAAGCCGTTAGTTTACGCCGGAAAACGCTGGCCGCGTATTGCCAGACTTGGCTACTCCTTGATACACCGCCCCCGTCGGGATCGGATAGTTCCTCGGGAGTCGAGATGTTGAACGTTGTATCCACCAAATCGCGGGGAGACGCGTCGATGTCGGCCAAAAACGGCACCATCAAGCTGGTCGCCGGCAACTCCAATCCCGCCTTGGCGAAGGACATCGCCACCTGGCTGAAACTCGACCTTACCAAAGCCAGCGTGCGGCGCTTCGCCGACAACGAGATCTTCGTCGAGGTGCTCGAGAACGTGCGCGGCTCGGACGTGTTCGTGGTCCAGTCGACCTCGTACCCGGCCAATGACCACCTGATGGAGCTGTTGATTATTACCGATGCGCTGCGCCGTTCCTCGGCGCGCCGGATCACGGCTGTGATCCCCTACTTCGGCTATGCCCGGCAAGACCGCAGGGTCGGCTCGCGCTCGCCGATCTCGGCCAAACTCGTGGCCAATCTCATCACCCATGCCGGAGCCGACCGCGTGCTGACGCTCGATCTGCACGCGGGACAGATTCAAGGCTTCTTCGATATCCCGACCGACAATCTCTACGCCTCGCCGGTGATGGTCCGCGATATCAAGGAGCGGTTCGATCTCGGCAACCTGATGGTGGTGTCGCCCGATGTCGGCGGCGTGGTGCGCGCGCGCGGCCTTGCCAAACGCATCAATGCGCCCCTGGCCATCATCGACAAGCGCCGCGAACGCGCTGGCGAATCCGAAGTGATGAACGTCATCGGCGATGTCGCGGATTATACCTGCATCCTGATCGACGACATCGTTGATTCCGGCGGAACGCTGGTCAACGCCGCGGACGCGCTGCTCGCGAACGGCGCCAAAGACGTTTACGCCTACATCACCCATGGTGTGCTGTCCGGCGGCGCCGCAGCGCGCATCGCCGGTTCAAAGCTGAAAGAACTGGTCATTACCGACTCGATCCTGCCGACCGATGCCGTCAACAAGGCCGGCAACATCCGCCTGCTGTCGATCGCAGGACTGATCGGCGAAGCGATCGGCCGCACCGCCGCCGAAGAGTCGGTGTCGAGCCTGTTCGACTGATGTTTTCCCTCCCCCTTGCGGGGAAGGGTCGGCCGAGCCCGAGCAATGCGAAGCATTGTCCGGAAGCGGAGGCCGGGGTGGGGGTTGCTTGACCCTACCCATGATTCTGAAAACCCCCACCCGACACATCGTTCGCTGCGCTCTCGATGTGCCACCCTCCCAACCCTGCGCAGCAAATCGCTGCGCTTGGGGGGAGGGATAACGCGCCTCTGACGACGTCTACATAATCCCCGCCGCCACCTGGCCTCGCAGATTCTCGAGGCTGTAGAGCGTCCGCGCGCAGGCCTCGGCCACTTCGACACCCTTGATCGCAAAATGCTTGCGGAAGAATTCAAAGTGCGCGGCGTGCTCGTGAAACTGCTGCGGCGTCAGCACCGCCGAGAATACCGGCACCTCGGTGCGCAATTGCACATCCATCAGCGCATTGATGACGGCGCCGGCGACAAAGTCGTGCCGGTAGATGCCGCCATCGACGACGAGGCCCGCCGCGACGATCGCGTTGTAGCGCCGCGTCTTGGCGAGAAGCTGCGCGTGCAACGGAATCTCGAACGCGCCGGGCACTTCGAACAGGTCGACATGCGCCGGTAAGATTCCGAGCGTTTCGACCTCGTTCAGAAACGCCACACGCGCTTCTGCGACGATGTCGTGGTGCCAGCAGGATTGAATAAAGGCGACACGCGGCGGCCGCGCGAACCGGAACGGCATAACGTCGCGCGGGGGATCGAGAGGTTCAACGGGATTTTGAACCTGGGAGTGGTTTTGGCTTTGGGTAGGTTCTTGCAACATCTGATTCATGGCTTTCCTCTTTCAGGACCAGAATCAGGGCACAC
>JBEPUM010000302.1:0-4034 GCA_041691515.1 Pseudomonadota bacterium
CCACACTGGTACTGGATACTATCATTACCCCGACACAGCTGATCGCTTTCGGGCGCATCAATGCCCCAAAGCCGGATTCGGATTCCGTGAATTTCGAGCGTGTCGCCGTCAATAACGCTCGGCTGCCCCTTGTATTCATCGGCGCACGCTTGCGGACCGAAGCTCAGAATGGCAGCCAGAACACCAACCACAATTGAAAAACGTCTTATCATCAACGAACACCTAAAGAGTTCCTTTCGCCGTCTCGTACCGCGAGGACGGCGCGATTTTAGTGCGCTGGCCATCGTTCGATCTCGGAAGCGAAGTTCCGAGGTCACAGCTATTTAAAGCACGTCCCAGAATCAATGCAGAAAGTGCGACGAAACCACTTCGTTCTTCGATGGGAATACATTGCCGTAAACTTTGCCCTCAAGCGCGGTCATGTTCTGATGCCGCAATTGTTACTATCGATGAATGTTGTCTGACGGCCGCTTTCAGCGCAGGTTCAGGAACGTGACATAAGTTGGAGGCATCCGCATCTCTTCATCATAAAGGTGAAACGTGGGAGCCTCTGTCCGCGCGATCACGATAGTTGCCTTGGTTGGTCCGCTCGTTTTGGCAAGCGTAGGGAGCCATGGTGCACAACTCAGCGCATCGCCGACCGCACCCGTCAGAGCCGCGCCGGACCTGGTGCGGGTTCTGGATTCCCTAACGTTCGGCCCTACCGAGGAAGACCTCGAAAAGCTGCGCCGCGAAGGCCTGGTGCACTGGCTCGACGCGCAGTTGCATCCTCCCCTCATCGAGGCATTGCCGCCGAAAATACAGACACAGATCGTTTCGCTCACCATTTCTCAGAAGCCAATGACGGCATTGGTCGCGGACATCGCGGAGAAGGGCAAGGTGTTGAGACAGATTGCCGATCCTGATCTCAAGCGCGCGGCGCAGCAGGCATTTGGGCAAGAGATGAACGATCTCGCGCGGCAGGCCGCAACTCGCGACATATTGCGCGACCTCTATGCGCCGACGCAATTGCGCGAGCGCATGACCTGGTTCTGGTTCAACCAATTTAATGTCCATCAGTACAAGGCGACATCCGGGCGATGGTCGGCGACTACATCGACGGTGCGATTCGCCCGCATGCGCTCGGTCGCTTCCGCGACTTACTCGGTGCGACCCTGCATCACCCGGCCATGCTCCGCTATCTCGACAACGCGCAGAATGCCGTTGGTCATATCAACGAGAACTATGCGCGTGAGATCATGGAACTTCACACCATGGGTGTGGGCTCTGGCTACTCCCAGAAGGACGTAGAGGAGCTTGCGCGCATCCTGACCGGCGTGGGCATCGACGCATCGCCGGATAATCCGCGTCTGAAGCCAGAGCTCGCCGGCCAGCTCGTTCGCCAAGGCCTGTTCGAGTTCAATCCCTCCCGTCATGACTACGGGAACAAGATGTTTCTCGGCCACCACATCGTTGGGCGTGGTTATGCCGAGGTGGACGAAGCGCTCGACATTCTCGCAAAGCAGCCGGCGACCGCGCGTCATATCTCCCGGCAGATCGCCCTCTACCTCGTGTCAGACAATCCGCCGCAGGCGCTCATCGACCGCATGACTGAGACGTTTTTACATAAAGATGGAGACATCGCGAGCGTCCTGCGCGTTATGGTCACGGCGCCAGAATTTGCGACGGCTGTCGAGCGGGGCAAGTTCAAGGATCCGGTCCGTTACGTCTTCTCGGCAGTCCGACTCGCCTATGACGGCAAGGTGATTCTCAACACCGCGCCGATCCAGGGCTGGCTGAACCGCATGGCGGAAGGCTTCTATAACCATGAGACGCCGGACGGTTATCCGCTGGCCGAAAGCTCTTGGAACGGTCCGGGCCAACTTGTTGTCCGCTTCGAGATCGCGCGCCAAATCGGCACAGGATCGGCGGGACTGTTCAAGCCCGAAGGACCTGGGCAGATCGATCACCCGGCCTTTCCACAGCTTCAGAACGCGCTCTATTTCTCCGCTCTCAGGCGCGAACTCTCGCCGAATACCGTTGCGGTGCTTGAACAGGCTACTTCGCCGCAAGAATGGAACGCGCTTTTCCTCGCCTCGCCCGATTTTATGCGCTGAACGGAGACCTATCATGCAATCTGCATTCAGCCGACGAACGCTTCTCCAAGCTCTCGCTACCATCGGTCCTGCAACGATTGCAGGCCGTGTCTGGGCAGCACCAAAGACGCAGACACGACTGCTGGTCGTCTTCCTCCGCGGCGCTTACGACGCCGCCAATGTGATCATTCCGATCAGCAGCGATTTCTACTATCAGTCGCGTCCAACGCTCGCCGTGCCGCGGCCGGGCTCCAATTCTCCCAAAGGGGCGGCCGAGGCCGTCGCGCTCGACAGCGACTGGGGCATGCATCCGGCGTTGCGCGCGTCACTCCTGCCGCTCTGGCAGAAGAAGCAGATCGCCTTCGTGCCTTTCTCCGGCACCGACGATCTTACCCGCAGCCATTTCGAGACGCAGGGCACCATTGAGTTGGGGCAGCCAGTGAACGGCACGCGCAACTATCAGTCCGGGTTCATGGCGCGCCTTGCCGGGGTGTTGACCGAATCGCGACCGATCGCCTTCACCGACCAGTTGCCGCTCGTCTTTCACGGCGGCGAGACACCGATTCCCAACATTGGGCTCAACACGATCGGCAAGCCGGCGATCGACGAGCGCCGCGTTGCTCTGATCGCCAAGCTCTATAAGGACGATCCGCTGGCAGCCTCCGTCGCGGAAGGCTTTCACGTGCGCGACGATGTCTATCAGTCGATCTCGCGCGAGAGTGACGCTGCTAATCGCAACGCCGTTTCACCCAAAGGATTCGAGCTGTCGGCCCGGCGCATCGCGCGGCTGATGCGGGGCGGTTATAACCTCGGCTTTCTCGACGTCGGCGGTTGGGATACTCATGTCAATCAGGGCGGCAGCTCCGGCTATCTTGCCGACCGTCTCACTGAACTCGGCCGCGGCCTCTCGGGCTTTGCGGATGAGATCGGCCCCGAGGCCTGGCGCGACACCGTCGTTGTCGTGATCTCCGAGTTCGGCCGCACTTTCCACGAGAACGGCGACAAGGGCACCGACCACGGACATGGCAGTGTCTATTGGGTGCTTGGCGGCGGCGTTCGGGGCGGCCGGATTGTCGGCGAACAGGTCAAGGTCGAGCAGGCAACGCTGTTTCAGAATCGCGACTATCCGGTCCTAACCGACTATCGCGCTCTTTTTGGCGGCCTCTTCAAGCGCATGTACGGATTCGACCAGGTCGCTTTGCAAAAGATTTTCACGGGCGTCCAGCCCAAGGACATGATGCTGGTGTGAGATCGCCCACACACCATCGGATCACACACATTCTACTGCTTACAATCGCGAAAGGACTCACACATGAAAACGACCCGCTCGGCTTTTCTGACACGCGCCTTCCTCGCTGTCCTGCTTGGTAGCGTGGCGCCCGTGTGGCAGGCGACGGCCTTTGCACAGACCTGCTCCTGCCCGCCGGCCGGCGCAGGCATCACCGCCGGTGTTGTCATTCGTGCCGACGAGCCACCACCGTCGCTGCCCGAGTATGATCAGCCGCCAATGCCAGCGCCTGGCCATATCTGGACGCCCGGCTATTGGGCCTGGAACAACTACGACTATTATTGGGTGCCCGGCACTTGGATCGAGCCGCCGCGCCCGGGCCTCCTATGGACCCCCGGCTATTGGGCCTATTCAGACGGACTCTATGGCTTCCACCGCGGCTATTGGGGCGAGCATGTCGGCTTTTACGGCGGCGTCGTCTACGGCTTCGGTTATACCGGCAACGGTTACGAGGGTGGGCGTTGGGACAACGGCCACTTCTTCTACAATCGCGTGGTCAACAACTTCGGCAACGAGCATGTGACGAACGTCTACGAGAAGAACGTTGTCATCAATAACAATCAGGTCAACACGCGGGTGAGCTTCAGCGGCGGCAAGGGCGGCATCCAGGCGCGGCCGACGCCGGCCGAGGAGGCGGCTGCGCGCGAGCAGCACGTGCCGGCGACGCCGAC
>JBEPUM010000303.1:0-4018 GCA_041691515.1 Pseudomonadota bacterium
AGGTTTCGACGGCGTGCTGGTCGATGCGCCCTGCTCCGCGACCGGCACCATCCGCCGTCATCCGGACGTTGCGTGGCTCAAGCAGGACTCGGATATCGCGGCGCTGACGGCCTTGCAAAAACGGCTGCTGCAAAAGGCGGTTGCGCTGCTCAAGCCGGGCGGGACACTGGTCTATTGCACGTGCTCACTGGAACCCGAGGAGGGTGAGCAAGCCGTGGATGCGCTGCTCGCATCCGACGCAGGCGTGCGGCGCGCACCGGTCGGCGCGGCGGAAGTAGCTGGACTGACGGATATCCTGACGCCGGAGGGCGATTTGCGCACCCTCCCCTGCCATCTGCCGCACGACGATCCGCGGCTGGGCGGTCTCGACGGTTTCTACGCGGCACGATTGATTAAATCCTGATATCTAAAGGCGAATCTGGGGATTCGCTGTATTTCAAGATAGTGCGTTGCCGGCTTTTCCGGACTAAAAGGATTCGCAGAGAGTCCCCATCAACTCAAAGCGATTCGCGAAGAATCCGCATTCACCCAAGGCGCGCGTGTCGGTCGCTCATCGCAGACGCATTTCGACGCTGGTTCTCCGCCGTTTCGCGCGACGCGCAATGGCGCGCGCGAGCGGCGGCTCGGTGGCGCTGTCACGGCTGTGGCCCGGCCGCACCGACCGGCTGATCATCGCGCCACACGACTTGCGCACTGCCGATGCCACCCGTGCTGCCGAGATCTACGCCGGCCGCTTTGTGTTCGCGGGTAAGATCGTCACCTGCCATTCCCGGTCGATTTTCGATCTCGAACCGCCTTCCGAGGATTGGGAAGTCGCCCTGCTGGGATTTGGATGGTTGCGGCATCTGCGCGCTGCCGATACCGCCATCACGCGCGCCAACGCGCGTTCGTTGGTCGATGACTGGATTTCAAATCCAACACGCAAGCGGCCGCTTGCCCGGCGCGCCGACGTGCTGGCGCGGCGCGTCATCTCGCTGCTGTCGCAGGCGCCGCTGGTGCTCAACGATACCGACGGAAAATTTTACCGCCGCTATTTGCGTGCACTTGCCCGTGAAATCCGCTCTCTGCGTTTCAGCCTGCACGACGTCCCCGACGGCGTGGCCCGGCTGCAGGTTTTGATCGCGCTGTGTTATGCCTCGCTGTGCCTCGCCAATCAGGCGCGCAACATCCGAACCGCGACGCGCAAACTATCGGACGAGTTGCAGCGGCAAATCCTGCCCGACGGCGGCCATATTTCGCGCAATCCCGGCGCGCTGATCGAGTTGCTGATCGATCTCCTGCCGCTACGGCAAACTTTTGCGGCGCGCAACATTGCTCCGCCGCCAGCCTTGCTCAATGCCATCGATCGCATGATGCCGATGCTGCGTTTCTTCCGACACAGCGACGGAAGCTTCGCGTTGTTCAACGGCATGAGCAGTGCACCGTCCGATCTGCTGGCGACGCTGCTGGCCTACGATGACACCCATGGCACGCCGATGGCCAACATGCCGCACACCGGCTTTCAACGTCTCGATGCGGGCGCGATGACCGTCATCATCGACACCGGACCGCCGCCGCCACCGAATGTCAGCCAGGAAGCGCACGCGGGCTGCCTGTCGTTCGAAATGTCGTCCGGTCCGAGCCGGATCGTCATCAACTGCGGCATGCCCTCGACCGGCCGCGACAACTGGCGCGCGTTCGCGCGCAGCACGGCGGCGCATTCGACGCTGACCTGTCATGCGACATCGTCGTGCCAGTTCGTCGAGCTGTCCGCGATGAAGCGGTTTTTGCAAGGCGCCCCGATCGTCAGCGGCCCCGTCAATGTCGAAAGCTATCGCGAAGCCGTCGACAACGGAGAACTTCTAACCACCTCGCATGATGGATATCTCTCCCAATTCGGTCTGATCCATCGCCGCGTGCTGATGATGTCGCAGGACGGCACGCGACTGGACGGCGAGGATACGCTGGCGCCCGCGCCCGGCGGACGCATGAAGGGCAGCCAGACCGACTACGCGCTGCGCTTCCACTTGCATCCGTCGGTCAAGGCCAGCCGCCTCAGTGACGCCCGCGGCGTGATGCTGGTGCTGCCCAACCGCGATGTTTGGACCTTCGAGGCGCTCGACGACCGGGTCGATCTCGAGGACAGCGTGTTCCTCGCCGGCAATGACGGCCCCCGCCGCACTGCGCAGATCGTGATCCCGCAAAATGCCCGTCAGGCCACGAGCGTTCGTTGGAGTTTTGTCCGCTCGACCACCTCGGCGGCAGCCACCTCTGCCCGCCGCAATGCGCGCCGCGAGCCGGAATTGCCGCTGTAGTAGCGCGCGGTTCGGTCTTGTCTAGCGGCGGCGAAAGCTGCTAACGAACACTTGCTCGCGCGACTGGCGACCTTGGATGGAGCACCATCGGGAAGCGCGGGACATATCTGCCGCGCGCCTGGGCATAAGTATTCCTTCAAACAGAGGATATTGCCCATGACCGACCATCCGCGCCGCGTGACCCGCGCTCTGCTTTCCGTTTCCGACAAGACAGGCCTTATCGAGTTCGCTCGCGCGCTGGCCGGTCACGGCATCGCGCTGGTCTCGACGGGCGGCACCGCCAAAGCCATTGCCGCCGAAGGGCTGAAGGTCAGCGACGTCTCCGACCTCACGGGGTTCCCCGAAATGATGGATGGCCGGGTCAAGACGCTGCATCCGAAGGTGCACGGCGGCCTGCTCGCGATTCGCAACAATGCCGAACACGCCAAAGCCATGAGCGACCACGGCATCGCGCCGATCGACCTTTTGGTGGTCAACCTCTATCCGTTCGAGGCGACCGTCGACAAAGGCGCAGGTTACGAAGACTGCATCGAGAACATCGACATCGGCGGTCCCGCGATGATCCGCGCAGCCGCGAAGAACCACGACGATGTCGCCGTCGTGGTCGAGCCGCAGGATTATTCTGCCGTGCTCGACGAACTCGCCGCCAACAAGGGCGCGACCACGCTGACGCTGCGCAAGCGTCTTGCGGCAAAAGCTTATGCGCGCACCGCCGCCTACGACGCCGCGATCTCGAACTGGTTCGCAGCTCAGCTCAAGACCGAGGCGCCGGACTATCGCGCCTTCGGCGGACGCTTGGCGCAGTCGCTGCGCTATGGCGAAAATCCGCACCAGACCGCCGCGTTCTATCGCACGCCTGATCACCGCGCCGGCGTCTCCACCGCCCGGCAGCTCCAGGGCAAGGAGCTGTCTTACAACAACATCAACGACACCGACGCGGCCTATGAATGCGTCGCCGAGTTCGATGCGAAACGCACGGCCGCTTGCGTCATCGTCAAGCACGCCAACCCCTGCGGCGTCGCCGAAGGCGCCGATCTCGCCAGCGCTTATCGCAAGGCGCTCGCCTGCGATTCGACCTCGGCCTATGGCGGCATCATTGCCTTCAACCGAATCCTCGATGCCGACGCGGCCAATGCGGTGGCCGGTATCTTCACCGAAGTCATCATCGCGCCCGACGCAACCGAAGAAGCGATCGCGATCATCGGCAAGCGCAAGAATCTGCGGCTGTTGCTCGCGGGCGGCTTGCCCGATCCGCGCGCCAACGGATTGACGGCCAAGACCGTGGCCGGCGGATTGCTGGTTCAAGGCCGCGACAACGCCGTTGTCGACGACATGGCGCTGAAGGTCGCGACTAGGCGCGCGCCAACCGAGGCCGAGATGCGCGATCTCCGGTTTGCCTTCCGCGTCGCCAAGCACGTCAAGTCGAACACCATCATTTACGCAAAGGATCTTGCCACCGTGGGCGTCGGCGCAGGACAGATGAGCCGGGTCGATTCCGCGCGCATCGCCGCGCGCAAGGCGGAGGATGCAGCGCACGAACTGAAGCTCGCGCAACCTCTGACCAGAGGCTCGGTCGTCGCGTCGGATGCCTTCTTCCCGTTCGCGGACGGCATGCTGGCCTGCATCGAGGCCGGCGCCACGGCCGTAATTCAGCCCGGCGGATCCATGCGCGACGATGAAGTGATCAAGGCCGCCGACGATGCAGGGATCGCCATGGTGTTCAC
>JBEPUM010000304.1:0-4008 GCA_041691515.1 Pseudomonadota bacterium
TTCGTGCCGCACATGACGCTGCTGTACGACCGGCGAATGGTGGCCGAGCGAGCCGTGGAGCCGGTGCACCTGACCGTGCGCGATTTCGCGTTTGTGCACAGCCTCCGGCGCGAACGTCAACGCCGGCACATCGAGCTGGCGCGATGGCCGCTGCGAAGTTAGGTTTTTACCTCGAAAACTTCCGGAGAGCCTCGCCTTGTCCATCACCATCTACGGCATCAAGAACTGCGACACGATGAAGAAGGCGCGCACGTGGCTGGATAGCCATGGCGTCGCCTATGACTTTCACGACTACAAGAGCGAGGGCATCGACCGTGCGAAGCTCAAGGCGTGGGCCGGAACACTCGGTTGGGAAATTTTGTTGAACCGCGCCGGCACGACGTTTCGCAAATTGCCCGATACCGAGAAGGAAGGGCTGACCGAGAGCAAGGCGCTGGCGCTGATGCTGGCGCAGCCATCGATGATCAAGCGGCCGGTGCTGGATAGCAACGGCAAGCTGCTGGTCGGCTTCAAGCCTGAGATTTACGAAACAGAATTCGGCCGGGCGAAGGCGAAACGCTGAGGGGTGTGTCTCAGCCGAATTCGATCACGTCATCGGCGGGGATGCGTCCGGGCGTGCGGTGAAACAGATCGCGGTCGATGATGGCGCGCAGCTTCTGCGTCGGCAGCTTCTGGTCATCACGCATAAGATTCCTGATTTCGAAACCGCCGTCCTCGCTGATGGTTTTGAGCGATGCGATGATGTGAGTCACGCCGTGCTGGCTTGAATCGGAGAACGGCAGCAGCAGCCGCTCGTAGGCGACAACGCGTCCGTACATGTCGTCGATCATCGAGATGGTGTAGACGGGCAGACTGCGGGCGATGCACGCATAATAGATCGGCATCACCTGAGGAACGAGGCGGGCTCCGATATATTCCTCGAGAGACTTGCCTTTGCCGGTATTGCCATAAGCGCCCGACATCCGCGTACCGTCGCTCTCGATTATCAGGCGCGGCGGCTGCAATGCGGTGTCGACCGAGTAATAAACCAGATCCGGGGTTTCGTCGGTGATGCGTTCCGGCTTGTAGTCGTCCCGGTGGGGCGGCAACTGTTGTTTGACATACAGGCGCAGCCACGTGTTCAGCAGATCACGCTGCTTGATCGATTTGACGATCGTCGGGTTGGCGCTCTCAAAATCCACCGGCTGCGATCCTGGTGACAGTGCTGACGGCGGAATGATCGCTCCCGGAGCACAAATTTTCTGTGAAAGAGCGGGTTTGCGTCGAAACGGCCTTAATGCCTGCTTTCGATCGGCGCCGGTCATCGAAAAGAGGGTAAGCGAGGACCGGCGGCATTTCGACTAATGGCTGACGGGGTGCGGCCCTCTGACAGCCACCAAATGCTGCTTTGCACCTTGCCTAACCCGGTCCATTGGCGGCATATTCCGGCCGGAGGCGACCGGGCCCGGGGTGATTTCCAAGAGCACCTGAACGGTTCTGGCGGTAACAGAACTTGGCCACGCGCGGGGACATCGCGCGCAAGGCTGAGGGGGGAATTTTGATTGGCTGATGAGTTCATTCTTGAAACCCATGGATTGACCAAGGAATTCGCGGGTTTTGTCGCTGTTCGTGACGTTAATCTGCGTGTTCGCCGAGGCACTATTCATGCGCTGATCGGGCCGAACGGGGCCGGAAAAACCACGTGCTTCAACCTGCTGACCAAATTCCTGAAGCCGTCGGCGGGGCAAATTCGCTACAACGGGCAGGATATTACTGCGCTCGCGCCGGCGGACGTGGCGCGTCTTGGCCTCGTGCGGTCATTCCAGATCTCGGCGGTGTTTCCGCATCTGACGGCGCTTGAGAATGTGCGAGTCGCGCTGCAGCGACAGCACGGCCATTCCTTCGATTTCTGGCGCTCCAAGTCGGTACTCGATCGCTTCAACCAGCGTGCGCATGAACTGCTGGACGACGTGGGCTTAAGCGAGTTCGCAAAAACGCCGGCCGTCGAAATGCCATACGGGCGCAAGCGCGCGCTGGAGATCGCGACAACGCTGGCGCTGGATCCCGAAATGATGCTGCTCGACGAACCGATGGCCGGTATGGGCCACGAAGACATCGACAGGATCGCCGCGCTCATCAAGCGCATTTCGGCGAAATACACGATCCTGATGGTCGAGCACAATCTGAGCGTGGTCGCCAATCTCTCGGACATCATCACGGTGCTGACGCGCGGACACGTGCTCGCCGAAGGCAACTACGCCGACCTGACCAAGGACGAGCGCGTCAAGGAAGCTTATCTGGGAGCTGGTCATGGCTGATACGACGATGACCGCACCGGGCGCTGGGCAGTCCGCAAAGACAGGCGGCGGCGTCATGCTGTCGGTTGAAAACCTCGAAGCGTGGTATGGCGAATCCCATATCCTTCACGGCATCAACTTCAATGTCGGAGCAGGAGAGGTTGTCACGCTGCTCGGTCGCAACGGCGCAGGCAAGACGACGACGCTGAAATCGGTGATGGGTATCATCGGCAAGCGCACCGGATCGATCCGTTTCGACAATCACGACATCACGCACGCGTCTTCCGACAAGATCGCGCGTCTCGGCGTTGCATTCTGCCCCGAGGAGCGCGGCATTTTCGCGAGCCTCGACGTGCGCGAGAATCTGATGTTGCCGCCCACCGTGCGCGAGGGCGGTCTCTCGCTGGATCAGATCTTCACGCTGTTTCCGAATCTCAAGGAACGTCTGAATAGTCAGGGCACCAAGCTGTCCGGTGGCGAGCAGCAGATGCTCGCGATCGCGCGCATCCTGCGCACCGGCGCACGTTTCCTGATGCTCGACGAACCGACCGAGGGACTTGCACCGGTCATCATCCAGCAAATCGGTCATACGATCGCGCGGCTCAAGTCCGAAGGATTTACGATCCTTCTGGTGGAGCAGAACTTCCGCTTTGCTTCGACCGTCGCCGATCGCTTCTATATCGTCGAGCACGGCAAGATCATCGATGGCTTCGCAAATTCAGAACTGCAGGCCAACATGGAGAAACTCCACACTTATCTCGGGGTTTGAACAACAGCCCCGAAGGGGCACAAGGAGGAAATATGAAGAACAGAATCACAGCCCTATTGCTGGGCACCGCGCTGGCAATGGGCGCCGCCAGTGGCGCATTCGCGCAGGACAAGACCGCCAAGATCGGCGTTTTGACCGATCTTTCGGGTCTGTATGCCGACCTCGGCGGACAAGGCTCCATCGTCGCGGCGGAAATGGCCGTTGAAGATTCCGGCATGAAGGCCAAGGGCTGGAAAATCGACGTGATCTCCGCCGATCACCAGAACAAGCCCGACATCGCCACCGGTATCGCGCGCCGTTGGATCGATACCGACAAGGTCGATGTGCTCGCGGACGTGCTGAACTCCGGCGTCGCGCTTGCCGTCAACAACGTCGTGAAAGAGAAGAACAGCATCATGCTCAACTCCGGGGCAGGCTCCTCGGAACTGACCAACTCGCAGTGCACGCCCAATACCATCCACTTTACCTATGACACGTACATGCTGGCCCACAGCACCGGGCAGGCGATGGTGAAGGCGGGTGGCGATAGCTGGTTCTTCATCACCGCGGACTATGCGTTCGGCCATGCGCTCGAGAACGATACCACCGCGGTCATCAAGGCGAACGGCGGCAAGGTGCTGGGAAGCGTCAAGGTGCCGCTGAACACGCCGGACTTCTCGTCTTACCTGCTGCAGGCTCAGGCGTCGAAGGCCAAGGTCATCGGTCTCGCCAATGCTGGCGGCGACACCACAAACTCCATCAAGCAGGCGGCTGAATTCGGCATCGTCAAGGGTGGCCAGAAACTTGCCGGTTTGCTCCTGTTCCTGTCGGACGTTCATTCCCTCGGTCTGAAAACGGCACAGGGTCTTAGCCTCAGCGAAACGTTCTACTGGGACATGAACGACGGCACCCGCGCGTTCTCGAAGCGCTTTGGCGAACGCATGAAGAATCATGCCATGCCGACGATGGTGCAGGCGGGCGTTT
>JBEPUM010000305.1:0-3978 GCA_041691515.1 Pseudomonadota bacterium
GGCTGGAAGCACGGCCTGCGCAACACCTGGTGGATCGTCGATTACAACCGCCAAAGTCTCGATGCCGTGGTGCGCGAGGGTCTTTGGGAGAAATTCGAATCGATGTTCCGCAATTTCGGCTGGGACGTCGTCATTGTGAAGTACGGCCGGCTGATGCAGGCGGCGTTCGCAGAACCTGGCGGTGAAGCGTTGCGGCGCTGGATCGATACCTGTCCGAACCAGATGTATGCGGCGTTGTGCTTTCAGGGCGGCGCGGCGTTCCGCAAGCGGCTGCGTGACGAGATCGGCGATCAAGGGGATGTTTCCGCGCTGATCGAGCGGCGCAGCGACGATGAATTGCTGGCGCTGATGTCGAACCTCGGCGGCCACGACATGGCCAGCATGCTGGAAGCGTTCGAGGCTATCGATCACGACCGTCCCGTGTGCTTCATCGCCTACACCATCAAGGGCATAGGCCTGCCGTTCCAGGGCCACAAGGACAACCACGCCGGCCTGATGACGCCAACGCAGATGGAGAAGTGGCGCGCCTCGCAGAATATCCGCCCCGGTCATGAATGGGATAAATTCGAGGGGCTGCCGCAACAGGCGGATGTACTTGAGGCGTTTCTCGCCAAAGTCCCGTTCAACCGCGAGGGCACACGCCGCCTGCAAGCGCCCGTGATCGACGTGCCGCAGCATCTTTCGTTCACGCCATCGCCTGTCATGTCGACGCAGCAGGGCTTTGGGCTGGTCCTCAACGAACTCGGCAAGGGCGACAGCGATCTCGCGTCGCGCATCGTCACGGCGTCGCCCGATGTCACGGTATCGACGAACCTTGGTGCGTGGGTCAATCGCCGTGGGCTGTTCGCGCGGGGCGAGGCGGCCGACCTGTTCCGCAAGGAGAAGATTCCTTCGACATTCAATTGGGATTTTTCGCCAAAGGGACAGCACATCGAACTCGGCATCGCCGAGAGCAATCTCTTCATTCTGATGTCGGCGCTGGGGTTGTCGCATTCGATCAACGGCGCGCGATTATTGCCAATTGCGACGCTGTACGATCCCTTCATCAGCCGCGCGCTCGATCAGCTCAACTACGCCTGTTATCAGGATGCGCGCTTCATGGTGGCGGGTACGCCGTCGGGCGTTACGCTGGCGCCCGAAGGCGGCGCGCATCAATCGATCGGAACGCCGTTGATCGGGATGGCGCAGGACGGCCTCGCTTCATTCGAGCCGGCCTTTGTCGATGAACTCGCCGCGATCATGGGCTGGGGTTTTCGGCACATGCAGCGCGAACTCAACGACGACGGCGATGACCAGAGCGGCATGCGCAGCGGCGGTTCGGTTTACTTGCGGCTGTCGACGCGGACTATCGAGCAGCCGCAGCGGATGATGACGCCGGATTTGGAGAAGGCCATCACCGACGGCGCCTACTGGCTGCGCAAGCCCGGCCCCAACGCCGAAGTCATCGTCGCTTATACAGGCACGGTGGCGCCTGAGGCGATCGAGGCCATCGGCATGCTCGGTGAGAGCCGCCGCGACGTTGGACTGCTGGCGATCACGTCAGCGGATCGTCTCCATGCGGGCTGGACGGCGGCGCGAAAGATGCGCCGCGGCAAGCGCGGGCCGCATTATCTCAGCCACATCGAAAAACTGCTGTCGCCGCTGCCGCGCGATTGCGGCATCGTCACCGTGCTGGACGGTCATCCGGCGACGCTCGGCTGGCTCGGCGCGGTCTGCGGCCATCGCATGGAGGCGCTCGGCGTCGAGCATTTTGGCCAGACCGGCACTATCGACGACCTCTACCGGCACCATGGCATCGACGCCAACGCCATACTCGACGCGGCAGAAACCCTGACATCAGGCGCGCCGGTGCGGCATCGAAAAATGGCGGTGTAGATAAGGAACAATTTCGCGGGAGGCGGCGTTGCCGATAGTGGGCCCTTCCTTGAACAGCCGCGCCAGCGATTGATGAACATCCTTGATCCTCAGGGTCCGATAGCCGCCGCCGAAAAGACCATCCTGATCGATTCGCTTGCCATCATGCTTGCGATCGTGGTCCCGACCATCATCGCGATCGTCGCCTTTGCGTTCTGGTTTCGCGCGGGTAATTCGCGGGCGCGATATCTGCCGGAGTGGGCCTATTCCGGCCGCATCGAACTCGTGGTGTGGTCGATCCCGGCGTTGACCGTCATCCTGCTCAGCGGTGTGGCCTGGATCGGTGCGCATGAACTCGATCCGGGCAAGCCAATTTCCGGCTCGCAGAAGCCGCTCAGGATTCAAGCCGTCTCGCTCGACTGGAAATGGCTGTTCATCTACCCCGATCAAAAGATTGCGACCGTCAACACGCTGACAATTCCGTCGGGCGTGCCGCTGCAATTTGAATTGACGTCGGCCAGCGTGATGAACGCGTTCTTCATCCCGCAGTTCGGCAGCATGATCTACACCATGAACGGCATGACCACGCGGCTCAACCTGCAAGCCGATAAGCCCGGCGATTATCAGGGTTTGTCGTCTCATTTCAGCGGCGATGGATTCGCGGGCATGAGTTTTGCCGTGCATGCTGTTCCGCAATCCGCCTTCGATGATTGGGCTGCGCAGACCGGCAAAACAGACGGCCGCTTGAATGCGGACAGCTACGCGGCGCTTGCAAAGCCCTCGACAAACGACAAGCCGGCGGCGTTTCGATTGGACGATCCCGGCCTGTTCGAGGCGATCGCCACCCAGAAATTGTCGCCCGCGCCGGGCCCGCAGGACGCGTCGGCGACAGAGACGACCGGAGCGGCGCATGTTCGGTAAGCTGAGTTGGGCCGCGATCCCGATCGATCAGCCGCTTCCGATGATCGCGTCCGGTGTGGTGGCGTTCGCGATAACAGGCATTCTGCTCTGGGTCGTCCTCAAGGGTCATCTTCCCTATCTC
This sequence comes from Pseudomonadota bacterium, assembly GCA_041691515.1. GTDB lineage: Bacteria > Pseudomonadota > Alphaproteobacteria > Rhizobiales > Xanthobacteraceae > Nitrobacter. The sequence goes on from JBEPUM010000305.1 coordinate 2,897, forward strand.
TGGCACGAGTGGATCACCAGCGTCGATCACAAGCGGATCGGCGTGATGTATACATTGCTCGCCATGGTGATGCTGTTGCGCGGATTTTCCGACGCCATCATGATGCGGCTCCAGCAATCGGTGGCGTTTCATTCGGGAGGGTTTCTGCCGCCGGAACATTATAATCAGGTGTTCTCGGCGCACGGCACGATCATGATCTTCTTCGTCGCGATGCCGTTCATGATCGGGCTGATGAATTTCGTGGTGCCGCTGCAACTGGGCGTGCGCGATGTCGCGTTTCCGACGCTGAATTCCGTCGGCTTCTGGCTGACGGCGACCGGCGCGCTGCTCGTGAATATCTCGCTGATGGTCGGTGAATTCGCACGAACCGGCTGGCTGCCTTATCCGCCGCTGTCGGAATTGACATATTCGCCGGGGGTTGGCGTCGATTACTACTGCTGGGCGCTGCAAATATCGGGGATCGGCACGCTGGTGGCAGGCATCAATCTCGTCACCACTATTCTGAAGATTCGCACGCGCGGCATGAGTTATCTGCGGATGCCGATGTTCTGCTGGACCGCACTCGCTTCCAACCTGCTGATCATCGCGGCGTTTCCGATCCTGACCGCGACGCTCGCGATGCTGCTGCTCGATCGTTATCTCGGCTTTCACTTCTTCACCAACGATGCTGGCGGCAACGTGATGATGTTCATGAACCTGATCTGGGCGTGGGGTCATCCCGAGGTTTACATTCTGGTATTGCCCGCGTTCGGGGTTTTCTCAGAAGTCATCTCCACATTTTCGAGCAAGCCGCTGTTCGGCTACCGCTCGATGGTGGCGGCCACCATGGCGATCTGCATTCTGTCGTTCATGGTGTGGCTGCATCATTTCTTCACCATGGGTGCGGGCGCTGACGTCAACGCCATCTTCGGAATAGCGACCATGATCATCGCGGTGCCCACGGGTGTAAAAGTCTTCAACTGGCTGTTCACGATGTACGGCGGCCGCATTCGTTTCACGAGCCCGATGCTGTGGTCGATCGGCTTCATGATCACGTTCATCATTGGCGGCATGACCGGCGTGCTGCTGGCGGTGCCGCCGGC
>JBEPUM010000306.1:0-3941 GCA_041691515.1 Pseudomonadota bacterium
AGTTGCCGACGTTCGGTTCGCGCGACCGCGTCAAGCTCGTGGTCTATCCCGGCGGTCACATGTTCTATTCGCGCGATGCGTCGCGGCAAGCGCTGCGTGACGAGGTGCGAGGGATGATGGTGAAGTGAGAAGAGCTTTTGGCACCGCGCACCAATCAGATTGACGCAAGCCGGGTCAATAAGCAAAAATCACGGCTGGTCCGCAAAAAGCAATATCCTTGGCCCGAGCGCATTCCATGAACAGGTTCGAAAGCGTTCGGCAGACCGGCGTGCGCTGGCGAAACTGCTTAGCCTCGATGCTGATAGTCTTGCTCGGACTTACTTCAATAACCTCCGCCGAAGAACCGGTCGCTGGACGAACGCTCGAAAAGCATTCAACGGCTCTTGCCGACATTGCCGCCCAGCATCCCAAAGTGCGGGCAATGGTGGTCGCCAATGCCAACTGCGTCACCTTTGAGTACTATCGGAAGGACATAGACGCTCAAACGCAATCAGCCGTGATCTCGATCACAAAGAGCGTGCTATCGACATTGGTCGGAATTGCCGTCGACGAAGGTCTTTTGCGGCTCGACGAGAAATTATCCGACATCTTCCCCAGGGAATTCGATGAAAAAGTGGATCCGCTCACCCGCAACATCACGTTACGGAATCTCTTGACCAAAACGGAGGGATTCGAAGAAGGCGAATGGGGTCACTTCAGTGTTGGCGCCGGAGCGTCCGGAAAACCGCAGATCTGGCGATGGATGCTCAATCGCAAGGTCAAGTATCCTCCAGGAACTCGTTTCCGCTACGATGGAATAGGCTCTGACCTTCTTTCCGTCGTATTATCCGCTGCGATCAGGCAAAACGCCACGGACTTTGCGCGGCAAAAGCTTTTCAGCCCCCTGCACATCAGCAACTACACTTGGCAATCCGACACTGAAGGATATCTTCCTGGCGAATACGGGCTCTATCTGACGGCACGCGACATGGCGAAGATCGGCGTTCTCTATCTTCGACACGGACGATGGAAGGACCAACAGATCGTCTCCGAAGACTATGTGCGGGACGCAACCACGAAGCACAACGATGGCGGTCCACCGGTCAACGCAGGCTACGGCTACCAATGGTGGATCAGAGACACCGATCCTCCCGCATTTTTCGCGGCGGGAAAGAACGGTCAGGTCATCTACGTCATCCCGAAGGACAATCTTGTCCTTGCTGTCTCGGCAGACCACCGCCCTTGGGAAAGTCAGAAATATTTCCGTGACGTTGTCGCGCCGATTGCAGCGAAGCTGTCGCGCTCCGCGCTATGCACGGCGCAATTTGACTAAGCTCGCGGCTGCAACAGCGCTCATGACCTGAGAGGCCGCATGCACTCAGATTGCGACTGCGCTTTTTGGAAATGACAGCAAGGGTATTGCCAGCCCTCACCCGCGCGGCTTGCCGTCGATCCCGAAGCGGACGCCGGCACGCGCCAGACCCCCGGCGATAGCAACCGGGGTGCCATCGGCACGCCAGCAGGCCGATCCCGACTGGATGCCGTCGCCCTGGAAGTGAATGCCGTTCATGCCGCCGGCGACGGTCGGCATCTGCACGACGTCATGCCCCATCGACGTCAGCGCCGCGCGAACGCTCTCGGGGAATGCCAGTTCGATCTCCAGCGCGTTGCCCTCGGTCCAGACCCGTGGCGCTTCCACCGCCTCCTGCAAGGTCATGCCGTGATCGATCAGATTGACCAGCGCCTGAAACGCGCTCGGGAAAATCCGCTTTCCGCCGGGCAGTCCGAGTGCATAGACCAGCTTGCCGTCGCGCAGCGCCATCATCGGCGACATCGAGGTCGTGACGCGCTTGCCAGGCGCGAGCGACAGCGCATGGCCCGGACGCGGATCGTACAGGTTCATGTAGTTGTTCGGGATGGCGCCAAGGCCGGGGATCAGGATTTTGGCGCCGAACAGATCGTTGATGGTCTGCGTGGTCGCGACCACGTTGCCCATCGCATCGGCCACGGTCATGTGCGTGGTGTGGGCGCTCTCGAGCTGCTTGACCCCGGCATTCCAGCTTTGCGCGCGCTTGGGATCGATGGCATCGCGGCGCTCGCGCGCGTAATCCTTCGAGGTCAACCGCTCCACTGGCACCTTGATGAAATCGGGATCTCCGCTCGCCGCCGCGCGATCCGCGAACGCGATCTTCAGAACTTCCGCGAGCAGATGGATCGTCTCCGCCGTCCCAAACCCCATCGCGGCGACGTCATAGCCTTCGTTCAGCATCTGGGTGATGTGCACGCCGGACGCGGCGGGCGGCGGCGGCCCGGCAATCTCCCAGCCGCGATAGCTGGCGCGGATCGGCGCGCGCTCGACCGTCTTGTAGGACGTCAGGTCTTCGCGAGTGATAAAGCCGCCATGCGCCTTCATATAATCGACGAGGATATCGCCGAGCGAACCGCCATACAGTGCGCCTTCACCTTCGCGCGCGATCAACATCAGCATTTCGGCATATTCCGCCTGCACCACGCGATCGCCTGCCTTGAGCGGACTGCCGTTGCGGAAATAGATCGCCGACAGCGGTTTGTCCCGCGACATGACAGCGGCGGCATCGCTGACGCACTCGTGCAGATACTGCGTCGCCAGATAGCCGCGCGAAGCATGCTTGATCGCGGGCTGCATGACGTCGGCGAGACTCATGGTGCCGTAGTTGCGCAATGTTTCGCACCAGGCTTTGAGCGAGCCCGGCACCGCGACTGCTTTTGCGCCGATCAGATTTTCGTTGCCGACGGTATCGAACACCTGGGGAGCCGAGCCCGGCGCCGACGTGTAGGTATCGGGCCTGACGCTCAACGGAACGGTACTCTGACCATCGACCACGCGATGGCTGCCGTCAGAAAGACGAATGTGCGCCATGCCACCGCCGATGATACCGACCATCATCGGCTCGACGACGGTCAGCGTGAACAACGTGGCAATCGCGGCGTCGATGGCATTGCCGCCGGCGGCCAACATCTCCGCGCCCGCGGCCGACGCCAGCGGATGATTGCTGACGACCACGCCACGGCTTCCCGCCGCCGGTTGCTTCTGACAATCGAAAGTGGTGCCTGCGCGGTCGCGCCAGTTTGCGGTCATGATGCCTCGTCCTGTCCGTTGTCTCTTTTGTTTTGCAGCCTAGCGGGCCGGCGTGCTGATGGGATCGCAATTGGAGCGGCCGGACATGACGCAATCCTGGATCTGACTCGCCGACCTGAGTTCGCGCGCGAGCCAAAGCCCGACCGCCAGCAGCACCACGGCGAAGATCAATCCCGCCACCGCGCCGCGGCGATTTCCCTCCGGCTCGGGTTCATTGTCCGGTGTGGGCTTAGCCATGAGCCAACCCCGTCATGGATCGGCGATTGCCGACGCGGCGGGATTTCCCGCATTCTTGTTTCATGGCAAAACGACCGTCTTGGCTCAATTTCTCGCCGCACCCAACAGCCATGACATCAGGGTCAGGCCGCAATGTCAAAAACCACGCGCGCGACGCAGGCGCTGTCACAACTCGGTGTCACCTTCACGCTGCATAGCTACGACTACGATCCCGATGCCGACAGCATCGGCTTGCAGGCGGCGGAAGCCTTGGGCGCGGAGCCCCACCGCGTGCTCAAGACGCTGATGGCCGAGGTGGATGGCAAGCCGGTGTGCGTGATCGTGCCGTCGGATTGCGAAGTCAGCATGAAGAAACTGGCGAGTGCGTTCGGCGGCAAGGCCGCTAAAATGATGCGCCCGGCCGATGCCGAGCGGCTCACCGGCTATCATGTCGGCGGCATCAGCCCGTTCGGGCAGAAAAAGCGCGTGCCGACGGCGATGGAAGTAGCGGCGCTCGGCGAAACGCAGGTCTTTATCAATGGCGGGCAGCGCGGTCTGCAGATCCAGCTCGACCCCAACGACGCGCGCACGGCGCTCCAGGCAATCGCTGCCGACGTGATTGCCTAAG
>JBEPUM010000307.1:0-3931 GCA_041691515.1 Pseudomonadota bacterium
CGTACCTCAATCGCAAAGCGACGCGGCTCACCGCCGACGCCAAGCAGAAGATTTCGCTCGGCCGCGGGCTGGTGCGCTCCGATGTCGCCGCCGTGCTGTTCGACGAGCCGCTGACTGTGATCGATCCCGAATTGAAATGGGAACTGCGCTCGAAGCTGAAGGCGCTGCACCGCGCGCTCGACCTCACCATGATTTACGTGACCCACGACCAGACCGAGGCGCTGACCTTCGCCGATACCGTCGTGGTGATGCATGATGGCCGCGTCGTGCAGAGCGGCACGCCGGAAGAGCTTTTCGACAAGCCGGCGCATACCTTCGTCGGCTATTTCATCGGCTCACCCGGCATGAACATCGTTCCCGCCGAGGTGAGGGGACGCGAGGCGCGGATCGGCGGTCACGTCATTGAACTGTCACGCGCTTACGACAAGTTGCCGGCAGGTGCGGCCATCGAGATCGGCGTGCGCCCGGAGTTCGTCCATGTTGCGCCGCCGGCGCCGGGCCTGTTGACCGCCAAACTCGAACGGATCGACGATCTCGGCCGTGTCAGGTTCGCGCGGGTGCGGATCGGCGACGCCAAGTTCGCCGCGCGGGTGCCGCCGGGCTTTTCGATTCCCGGCGAGAGCGCCGGACTCGTGTTCGATCCTGCGCGGGTGCACGTCTATGCCGACAGCCGTCTGGTCGAGGGGGTCTCGTAATGGACAAGACCGTCAACCAGAAGGCCTGGTTTCTCGTTCTGCCGGTGTTTCTGATCGTGGCGTTTTCCGCCGTGCTGCCGCTGATGACGGTGGTCAACTATTCGTTCCAGGACACCTTCGGCAACAATCAGTTCTTCTGGAACGGCGTCGGCTGGTTCAAGGAATTGCTGGACCCATCGACCGATCTCGGCAGCCGCTTCTTTGCGTCGCTGTGGCGCAATCTGTTCTTCTCGGCTGTCATTCTGGCCATTGAAGTGCCGCTCGGCATCATCGTCGCGCTGTCGATGCCGCGCGAGGGTTGGCGGGTGGCGGCTTGCCTCGTCATTCTCGCGCTGCCGCTTCTGATTCCATGGAACGTGGTCGGCACCATCTGGCAGATTTTTGGCCGCCCCGATATCGGCCTGCTCGGCTACGTGTTGAACAATATCGGTATCGACTACAACTACGTATCCAACGAATTCGATGCCTGGGCCACCGTCATCGTAATGGATGTCTGGCACTGGACCAGCCTGGTGGCACTGTTGTGCTACGCCGGACTGAAGTCGATTCCCGACGCCTACTATCAAGCCGCGCAGATCGACGGCGCGTCGCGCTGGGCGGTCTTCACGGCGATTCAATTGCCGAAGATGAACCGCGTGCTGCTGATCGCGGTGCTGTTGCGCTTCATGGACAGCTTCATGATCTATACCGAGCCGTTCGTCGTCACCGGCGGCGGACCCGGCAATTCGACGACGTTCGTGTCGATAGAGCTGGTCAAGATCGCGCTCGGGCAGTTCGACCTCGGCAAGGCGGCTGCGCTGTCGCTGGTCTACAATCTTATCATCATCATCGTGTGCTGGGTGTTCTACACCGTCATGACCAATGCCGGCGCCGATCGCCAGCGAACCCAGGGAGCGGCGTGATGCATTCCATTCCCGGCCGCCGGATCATTCTCTCGCTGTTCCTGGCCTTCCTGTTGTTGCCGATCTACTGGCTCGTCAACATGAGTTTCAAGACCAACACCGAGATCGTGTCGACCATGACGCTGTGGCCGCATCATCCGACCATCGCGAACTACATGCGCATCTTCACCGACGAGAGCTGGTATTCCGGTTACATCCACTCGCTCAACTATGTAGTGATCAACACCGTCATCTCGATCTCGTTCGCGCTGCCCGCGGCCTACGCTTTTTCGCGCTATCGATTCCTCGGCGACAAGCATCTGTTCTTCTGGCTGTTGTCGAACCGGATGGCGCCGCCGGCGGTGTATGCGTTGCCGTTCTTCAACCTGTATTCCGCGATCGGTCTGTTTGATACGCCGTGGGCCGTGGCGCTGGCGCATTGCCTGTTCAACGTGCCGCTCGCGGTCTGGATTCTGGAAGGCTTCGTCTCCAGCGTGCCGCGCGAGATCGACGAGACCGCGTTCCTCGACGGCTACTCGTTCCCGAAATTCTTCGTCAAGATTCTGGTGCCTCTGATCGCCAGCGGCATCGGCGTCGCCGCATTCTTCTGTTTCATGTTCTCGTGGGTCGAACTGCTGCTGGCGCGGACGCTGACCTCGGTGGACGCCAAGCCGATCTCGGCCGTCATGACGCGAACGGTTTCTGCCGCCGGTATGGACTGGGGCCTGCTGGCTGCGGCCGGCGTGCTGACCATCATTCCGGGTGCGCTCGTGATCTGGTTCGTCCGCAACTACATCGCGCGCGGTTTCGCGCTCGGCCGGGTGTGAGGGGTTCATCATGAGCAACATCGCATGGATGGCCTGGACGCTGCCGACCGCGATCTTCTTCGTGTTGCTGGCACTGACGCTGCTCACCATGACGTATCTGGCCGCCGCTTATCCGGAAGCGGAACGCGTCGGAATCCTGCGGATACCGACCACGCGCGGCGACCGGCTGTTCATTTCGCTGATCATGGCCGCGGTCATTCATCTGTTGTGGATCGGATTTGTCGGAGCTGATCCAATCGCGACGCTTCCTGTCGGCGAAGAAGGAATTGGAGTGTCGAGCCTGTGGTTCGCCACCGTGATTTCGTTCGTGTCGGCCGTGCTGATCTTCCGCACGGTCTGACGAACGAAGGGGACAGATCCGGATTGTCCGGATCTGAATTTTGAGTTGTTGCAACGGAGGAAACGAAGATGCTGAACTTGAGAGAACGAGGAAGTCCCGCAAGCAAAAGGCACCTGCTGACGATGACGAGCGCTGCCGCGCTGGTCGCGGTTACAATGACGCTGGCGTCACCCGTGCGAGCGGACGACGCTACGATCCAGAAGTGGATCGACAGCGAATTTCAACCCTCGACGCTGTCCAAGGCGGACCAGAAGAAGGAACTCGACTGGTTTGCAAAGGCCGCCGAACCCTACAAGGGCATGGAGATCAATGTCGTCTCGGAGACGCTGACGACGCACGAGTACGAATCCAAGACGCTTGCCAAGGCGTTTACTGAAATCACCGGCATCAAGGTCAAGCACGACGTCATCCAGGAAGGTGACGTGGTCGAGAAGATCCAGACCCAGATGCAGTCCGGCAAGAACGTCTATGACGGCTGGATCAACGACTCCGACTTCATCGGAACGCATTTTCGCTACGGCCAGGCGGTCGATCTGACCGACTGGATGGCCAAGGATGCCAAAGACGTCACCGATCCGATGCTCGACGTCAACGACTTCATCGGCAAGTCGTTCACGACGGCGCCAAACGGCCACCTGTATCAGTTGCCGGACCAGCAGTTCGCCAACCTCTACTGGTTCCGCTACGACTGGTTCACCAATCCGGACTACAAGGCGAAGTTCAAGGCCAAGTACGGCTACGATCTCGGCGTTCCCGTGAACTGGTCGGCCTACGAGGACATCGCGGATTTCTTTACGAACGACATCAAGGAAATCAACGGCGTCAAGGTCTATGGTCACATGGACTACGGCAAGAAGGATCCCTCGCTCGGCTGGCGGTTCACCGACGCCTGGCTGTCGATGGCCGGCAACGGCGACAAGGGCCTCCCGAACGGCCTGCCCGTCGATGAGTGGGGCATCCGCATGGAAGGCTGCCGTCCGGTCGGCTCTTCGATCGAGCGCGGCGGCGATGTCAACGGTCCGGCGGCGGTCTATTCGATCGTCAAATATCTCGAGTGGATGAAGAAGTATGCCCCGCCGCAGGCGCAAGGCATGACCTTCTCGGAGTCGGGTCCGGTGCCGTCGCAGGGCAATATCGCCCAGCAGATCTTCTGGTACACCGCCTTCACCGCCGACATGGTGAAGCCGG
>JBEPUM010000308.1:0-3924 GCA_041691515.1 Pseudomonadota bacterium
GTGCGGGTCGGCCGCGCGGCCGTACTGGATGTCGATCAGCTTTTTGCGCATCCCCATCGCGACAGGCCCGGCTGCGCCGCCGCTGATAAGAAAATCGCCGCTCGCGGAACAGACCTTGCCGATCGGCGAGATCACGGCCGCCGTGCCACAGGCGAAGGCCTCTTTCAACTTTCCGCTGGCGGCGTCCGCGCGCCACTGCTCGATCGTATAGGCCTCCTCGCGCACGCGCATGCCGGAATCCTTTGCCAGCGCGATGATCGAGTCGCGGGTGATGCCGGGCAGGATGGTGCCGAGCGGCGGCGTCAGCAGCGAACCGTCGTCGAACGCGAAGAAGATGTTCATGCCGCCGAGTTCCTCGACGTAACGGCGCTCGACCGCGTCGAGGAAAACCACCTGATCGCAGCCGTGATCAATGCCCTCCGCCTGCGCGCGCAAACTCGCAGCGTAGTTTCCACCGCATTTGACGGCGCCGGTGCCGCCGATCGCGGCGCGTGTGTAGTTTTCCGACACCCAGATCGAGACTGGCGCAGGCCCGCCCTTGAAATAGGAGCCGACCGGCGAAGCGATCACCGCGAAGATGTATTCCGATGATGGTTTCACGCCGAGAAAAACCTCGCTCGCGATCATGAAGGGCCGCAGATAAAGACTGCCCTCGCCGCTGGGGATCCAGTCGCGGTCGATGCGCACCAGTTGCTCGACCGCTTCGATGAACACGGGTTCGGGGAGTTGAGCCATAGCCATGCGATCAGCCGAGTTCCGGAAGCGCCGGGCATTGGCGTCGGGGCGGAACAGGTTCACGCCGCCGTCGTCGCGCGTGTAGGCCTTGAGACCTTCGAAAATCTCCTGAGCGTAATGCAGGACGGCCAGCGCCGGATCGAGCGGAAAATTCGCGCGGGATTCGACGCGCGCGTCATGCCAGCCCTTGGTCTGGTTGTACCGGACGATCGCCATGTGATCGGTGAAGACGCGGCCGAAGCCTGGGTCCGCGAGCTTTGCCGCGCGCGCGGATTCGGGCGTTGGATTTGCCGTCGGCTGGACGTCGAATTTCAGCCACATCGCGCCATCGACTTTATCGAACGAAACTCCCATGGGTCTTCTCCCGGCTTTGGTGCAGTCCACGCGGTGGCGGGCTGGTTGATTTTAGGCCTGGACCCTGGCCCGCCGGCTCGAGAGCCGGTTTCCGCTTTGGCGGAAGGCGCGAAGTCCAGTATGTTTGCCGAAATGCCGCTCGACAATCGCACCGACGAAAGAATTCGTGGCCGCTTTGGCCTCGCTGCGCGACTATCGGGCCGCATTCGGTCCGACTCCCGACGAAGAGATATAATATTTCGTCGTGAATGGCAGTCTTGTAACATTGAACCCAAGATACGTCAATATGGCTGACATAAATTTCTCAGTCCGATCTACCGCTGTGCCCAAGGCCAACGCGGAGGCGTCCGGCGGCCGCCCGGCGGAGACGCGCTGGGACATCATCGAGCTATTGTTTTTCGCCTACCGCGATTTCGTCGGCGATCCCGACGATGTGCTGGAGGAATTCGGCTTCGGCCGTGCCCATCATCGCGTGATGCATTTTGTACATCGGTATCCCGGCCTCAAGGTCGCGGATTTGCTGGACGTGCTGCGGATCACCAAGCAGTCACTGGGCCGGGTGCTCAAGCAACTTCTTGATGAGGGCTATATCGTTCAGAAGGCCGGCGACGCCGACCGGCGGCAGCGCCTTCTTTTCGCCACCGCAAAGGGCGAGGCGCTTGTAGCGAAGCTGGCCGGCTTGCAGACCGACCGCATCGTGCGCGCACTGCAAGGACTCGACTTGGCCGGCGTCGAAGCCGTGCGGCAGTTTCTGCTCGGAATGATCGACCACGACGATCCCGACAAGGTGCTGGAGACGATTCTGCGGGCCGGCGGCAAAACGGTGAAGGAATGACGGTGACGCAAACAGCGACAGTCGCACGGCCCTCCGTGAAGCCAGCCGACGATGCACCGCATCTGCTGCTGGTTGACGACGACCGGCGTATCCGCGATCTGCTGTCGCGCTTTCTCGCAGGCGAGGGTTATCGCGTCACCACCGCCATGAGCGCCAAGGATGCTCGCTCGAAATTGCTCGGTCTGCACTTCGACCTGTTGATCCTCGATGTCATGATGCCCGGCGAAACCGGCTTCGATCTTGCCCGCTTCATCCGCACCTCGTCAGCGGTGCCGATCATCATGCTGACGGCACGCCACGAAGCCGACGCGCGCATCGAAGGACTGCAGATCGGCGCCGACGATTACGTCGCCAAGCCGTTCGAGCCGCGCGAACTGGTGCTGCGGATCGGCAATATCCTCAAGCGGAGCGCGCCGCCGCCCCTCGTTAAAACCGAGTCGGTCGCGTTCGGGCCTTACATTTATCATCTGGAGCGCGGCGAACTGCGGCAGGGTGACGATGTCATCCATCTCACCGACCGCGAGCGCGAGATGTTGCGCATCCTCGCGGCAGCGCCCGGCGAAACTGTCCCCCGCGGCGAACTGACCGGCGGTGGCACCGTGAACGAACGCGCCGTCGATGTGCAGATCAACCGGCTGCGGCGGAAGATCGAGCGTGACCCGGCCAATCCGCTGTTCCTTCAGGCGGTGCGCGGCATTGGTTATCGCCTGGTCGCAGCGCCTTGAGCCGCGCGTCATGAGCACGCTCGACACCGGCCTGACGCTGATCCGCACCGCGTCGCGGCGCGTTTCCGCGGTCAATGGCTGGATGGGGCGGGCATTCAAGAACTGGATGCCGAAGGGACTCTATGCCCGCGCGCTGCTGATCATGATCGTGCCGATGGTGGTGCTGCAATCGGTGGTCGCATTCGTGTTCATGGAGCGGCACTGGAACACCGTGACGCGGCGATTGTCGCAAGCGGTGGTGCAGGACATCGCCTCGCTGATCGACGTCTACAAGGAATATCCGCAGGACAAGGATCGCGCGACGATCCGGCGCATCGCGCAGCAGCGGCTTGGGCTGGTGGTCGATTTCCTGCCGCCGGGCGATATGCCGCCGCCGGGGCCAAAGCCGTTCTTCTCGCTGCTCGACCAGTCATTGTCGGTGCAGATCGGCCGCCAGATTGGCAAGCCGTTCTGGATCGATACGGTTGGCCGGTCCAATCTGGTGGAGATCCGGATCCAGCTCGACGACGCGGTGATGCGGGTATTTGCGCAGCGCAACGCTGCATATGCGTCGAATTCGCAAATCTTCATATTCTGGATGCTGGGCACATCCTCGATTCTGCTGATCGTCGCGGTGTTGTTCCTGCGCAACCAGATCAGGCCGATCCTGCGATTGGCCGATGCCGCGGAAAGCTTTGGCAAGGGCCGCGAGGCACCGAATTTCCGGCCGCGCGGCGCACGCGAGGTACGGCGTGCAGCTCAGGCGTTTATCGAAATGAAGGTTCGCATCGAGCGCAGCATTGAACAGCGCACGGCGATGCTGGCCGGTGTGTCGCACGACTTGCGCACCATCCTGACCCGCTTCAAGCTGGAGATGGCGCTGATCGGCGATAGTCCCGAAGTCGACGGCATGCGCAAGGATGTCGATGAAATGCACGGGATGCTGGAGGCTTACCTCGCGTTCGCGCGCGGCGACAGTGGTGAGCAGGCGCAGCCGACCGATATGGCGCTCGCGCTGGAGGAGTTGCGTAGCGACGCCGAGCGCAACGGTCACGCCGCGACGGTGTTGTTTCACGGACTGCCCGTCGTCACCGTCAAGCCGGCATCGTTCAAACGCTGTCTCGGCAACCTTGTCTCCAACGCTGCGCGACATGCCGATGCGATCGCGATCGCCGGTCACCGCGATCATCGCTGGCTCACGGTCACGATCGATGATGACGGCCCGGGCATCCCGATGGACATGCGAGAGGAAGTCTTCAAGCCTTTCCTGCGGCTCGACGACGCGCGCAATCAGGA
>JBEPUM010000309.1:0-3904 GCA_041691515.1 Pseudomonadota bacterium
CAGTCGCGGGCCACGTCCATGCCGGCGGCATCGGGATTGTCGCCGACCAGTTCGCTCACCAGCGACGGCGCGAGCTGCTTCATGGTTTCGCCGCGATCGAGCGGCCCGAGCCGCGCATCGATGAAGGTTTTCTGCCAATCGCCGTCGGCTTTGCCGAAGGCGGGGCTGGTTTGCGCCAGCACCGCGGCGCGCGCTATGTGAGGATTGTCGATCAACAGTTGCTGCACGATCATGCCGCCGATGGAATGCCCGACAATGACAGGTTTGTTCGCGCCGACCTCGCTGAGGAAATCCTTCAGCGCGCTTGCGAGCGAGGGGATGCTGACTTTGGGAAGCGGCGCCGAGCCGCCGTAGCCCGGCATGTCCCAGGCGATGGCACAAAATCGATCCTTGAAGAATTCGAGCTGAGTGCGCCAGGCGCGCGCCGCACCGCCGATGCCATGTAGAAACACCAGCGGCGGCAGCGATGGATCGCCTGCGGCTTCGTAGCCGAAGCGGCCGTTGCTGGTTTTGATTGCTGCGAGATCGGCCACGCCGTGTCTCCGTGCTGTCGCGGTATCCACGATCCTAGCAGGCCCGAGATATATGAAAAGCGATAGTTTTAGAATTAAAGGAGTTTGGCGGGCGAGGCGTTCAGTCGCTTCCTTGCAAAAGCTTGAAGTTTAAAATAATACGGAAAAGGCAAACCGATCGGGAGGCAACGTGTCCGGACTGCTGGGATCGTCACACGCGCTGGTCACCGGAGGCGGGCGAGGCATCGGCCGCGCCATCGCAGCCGCGTTGTCCCACACCGGCGCAACCGTCACGGTCGTCGGCAGAAACCGGGCATCGCTGGATGAGGCTGTCGCTGCTGGAGTTGCGCACGCCGCGATTGCAGCCGATGTCACCGATCAGGCTGCGATCACCGCCGCGATTGCGGAAGCCGCGTCACGGCAGCCGATCGATATTCTCATCGCCAACGCAGGCGCGGCGGAATCCGCGCCGTTCGCAAAATCGGATGCGGCGCTGTTCCAGCGCATGATGGATATCAATTTCATGGGTGTCGTGCATGCCGCGCAGGCGGTGCTGCCGGCGATGAGGACGCGCGGGCGCGGCCGCATCGTTGCGGTGGCCTCGACCGCGGGGCTCAAGGGCTATGCTTATGTTACCGCCTACAGCGCGGCGAAGCATGCGGTGATCGGACTGGTGCGGTCGCTGGCGCTGGAAGTCGCGTCATCCGGCGTGACGGTCAATGCGGTTTGTCCCGGCTTTACGGAGACGGATCTTCTCGAAGCCAGCATCGACAATATCATGAGCAAGACTGGGCGGTCGCGGGAGCAGGCGGTGGCTGAGCTTGCAAAACATAATCCGCAAGAGCGGCTCGTGACGCCTGCTGAAGTTGCCGACGCCGTGCTCTGGCTATGCGGCGATGGCGCAAGCGCAATCACCGGTCAGGCGATTGCGATCGCAGGCGGGGAAGTGTGATGAGCAAGGCTTTGTTTGAATTCAACCGGTCATTGCCGGGCTTGACCCGGCAATCCATCATTTCCGGAAAGATGGATGCGCGGGTCACTGCGCGAAGACGCGCTTCGCGCTTTGGCCCGCGCATGACGAGCTACCTGTAAGATCGGAGAGTCCATGTCCAGACCCGCAAATCCCGTAACGCTGCCGCTGGCAGACTATTCGCCAAAGCATTTCCTGCTCGCTGTCGTCGATGGCGTCGCCACTGTGACGTTGAATCGTCCCGAGCGGAAAAATCCGCTGACGTTCGAGAGCTATCGCGAACTGACCGATTTCTTTCGCGCCTGCGCATTCGACGATGAGGTGAAGGTCATCGTCGTGTCGGGTGCGGGCGGCAATTTCTCGTCCGGCGGCGACGTATTCGAGATCATCGGGCCGCTGGTCGAGATGGATACCAAGGGGCTGACCGCATTCACGCGCATGACCGGCGATCTGGTCAAGGCGATGCGGGCCTGCCCGCAGCCGGTGGTCGCGGCGGTGGACGGCATCTGCGCCGGCGCGGGTGCGATCATCGCGATGGCGTCGGACATGCGGCTCGCTGCTGTCGGCACCAAGGTCGCGTTCCTGTTCAACAAGGTCGGCTTGGCCGGCTGCGACATGGGCGCGTGCGCGATGCTGCCGCGCATCATCGGTCAGTCGCGCGCCTCGGAGTTACTTTATACCGGGCGCTTCATGACCGCCGAGGAGGGCGAGAAGTGGGGTTTCTTCAGCCGCATCGTCGCGCCCGACACCGTGCTGTCACAAGCGCAGCATCTCGCCAAGTCGATCGCGGAGGGACCGACCTTCGCCAACACCATGACCAAGCGCATGCTGGCGATGGAGTGGGCGATGTCGATCGAGGAAGCGATCGAGGCCGAAGCCGTGGCGCAGGCGCTGTGCATGACCACGGAGGATTTCGCCCGCGCCTTCCACGCCTTCGCCAATAAGGTGAAGCCGGCGTTTCAGGGGAATTGAGTAAAACGCGAGTTGTCATCCTGAGAGTGATTGAAAACGCACCGTAGATTTCCGGATCCGGAGGATGAATCGATTTTCCGTCATGGCCGGATTTATTCCGGCCATCCACGTCTTGGCGAAGATTCAACAAGGAAAGACGTGGATGCCCGGGACAAGCCCGGGCATGACGGACTTGTCGCGGGACGAGCATCGAGAGGCTTGCCTTGAAATTCTTTTATGCTTAAAGTAATTTCAGGTCATCGGCCACGGAGGCTGTCATGAAGATCGCGATCATCGGTGGCGGACCGGCGGGGCTTTACGCGGCGATCCTGCTCAAGAAACAGCGGCCGCAGTCCGACGTCACGGTCTATGAGCGCAACCGCGCCGACGACACGTTTGGCTTCGGCGTGGTATTTTCCGACGCGACCCTCGACAATTTCGAGACCCACGATCCGCCGAGCTATCGCCGTATCACCGACGAATTCGCTTACTGGGATGATATCGCGATCCATTTCCGCGGCACCGTGCATCGCGTCGGCGGCAACGGATTTTGCGGCTGCTCGCGGCGAACTTTGTTGATGATCCTGCAGGAACGCGCGCGCGAACTCGGTGTTACCCTGATGTTCGAAGCCGAGATCGACGAGACGCGCGGCTTTGCCGACGCCGACTTGATCGTGCTGGCCGACGGCAGCAATAGCCGCTTCCGCGAGAAGCATGCGGATCATTTCCAGCCCGAGCTTGATCTGCGCTCCAACAAATTCGCGTGGATGGGGTCCACAAAACCGCTCGATGCCTTCACCTTCGTGTTTCAGGAGACCGAGTGGGGCCCGTTCATCGCGCACGCCTATCAGTACGAAGTCGGCCGCTCGACCTGGATTTTCGAGACCGATCCCGAGACGTTCAAGCGCGCCGGGCTGGAGGGGTTGAGCGAGGAGCAGTCCGCGGCGCGGATGGCTTCGATCTTTGCAAAGTTCCTCGACGGCTATCCGCTGCTGACCAACCGCTCGATGTGGCGCAATTTTCCGATGATCCGCAGCCAGCGCTGGGTCAAGGGCAACATGGTGCTGCTGGGCGACGCCAAGGCGACGGCGCATTTCTCGATCGGTTCCGGCACCAAGCTCGCGATGGAGGACGCCATTGCGCTTGCCGATGCGATGGCGCGCGCGCCCACCGTCGATGCTGCCTTGCAGCAGTACGAGCATGGCCGCCGCGAAGAAGTCGAGAAGACCCAGCATGCCGCCGACGTGTCGCTGGTCTGGTTCGAGCATGTCGACCGCTTCTGGGATTTCGATCCGGTGCAGTTCGCATTCGGCGTCATGACCCGCGCCAAAGCGATTACCTACGACAACCTGACCCTGCGTGCGCCGGAATTCGTGGCCGAGGTCGACAAGACGTTTGCGCAGCAGGTCAGTGCGCGCGGCTTCGATGTCGATACCGAGAAGCCGGTGGCACCGATGTTCCAGCCGCTGCG
>JBEPUM010000310.1:0-3904 GCA_041691515.1 Pseudomonadota bacterium
GTGCTGCTCGCCTACTCCGCGCGCAACCGCTCGGCCTCCTGCCGCATCCCCTACACGACGAACCCGAAGGCCAAGCGCGTCGAGGTCCGTTTCCCCGACCCGATGGCGAACCCGTATCTCGGCTTTGCCGCCATGCTGATGGCCGGCCTCGACGGCATCAAGAACAAGATCGATCCGGGTCCGGCGATGGACAAGGACCTGTATGATCTGCCGAAGGAAGAACTGAAGCAGATCCCGACGGTGTGCGGTTCGCTCCGCGAAGCACTGGAAAACCTCGACAAGGATCGCGCGTTCCTGAAGGCCGGCGGCGTGTTCGACGACGACTTCATCGACAGCTTCATCGAGCTGAAGATGACCGAAGTCGAGCGCTATGAAATGACGCCGCACCCGGTCGAATTCGAGATGTACTATTCGCAGTAAGCATCCGCTTCACGGCGATCGCTTTTGAAAAACATCAAAGCCGCTCCGAAAGGGGCGGCTTTTTGTTAGGCAAGATGCGATCACGATCAGACGCCCGCCAGCCATTTAAGTAAGCCAAAGATCAATGTGTATTTATACACTGGATTTTTGACGGGATTGTGTGTATTTATACATCATGAAGTCTCAGGACATCATAAAGGCCCTGAAGTCAGATGGTTGGAAACAGGTCGCCCAGAAGGGCAGCCACATTCAATTCAAGCATCCGAACAAGCCGGGCCGTGTGACTGTCCCGCACCCCAAGAAAGACATCCCGCTCGGGACGTTAAGAAGCATCGAAAAGCAGGCCGGCTTGAAACTGAGATGACGGCCAGCAAGCCAAAACTGCGCGGAGCAAACGTGATGAGACAATATATCGCCCTGATCCACAAAGATGCCAACAGCGACTACGGCGTTTCGTTTCCCGATCTACCGGGTGTGATTTCTGCCGGAAGCACGCTGGACGAAGCGCGCGATATGGCAACCGAAGCCTTGGCTCTTCATATCGAGGGGCTGATTGAGGACGGCGAAGCCATCCCCGAACCCTCATCGCTTGAAGACGTGATGAATGCCGAAAACAAGGATGGCGTTGCAGTCCTCATTGCAGCGCCTGCGGCTGTTGCGAAATCAGTTCGGGTCAATGTGACCTTCCCTTCCGATGTGCTGGATCAAATTGACCAGTACGCGGAGCGCGAAGGATTCACCCGGTCGGGGTTTCTCGCCCAAGCCGCGAAGAAGGCGATGGTGGCGTAACAGCCATCCCAGCCAACCATAGCTACTTGCGCGCAAAGGCAGTCATCGCGTCGGACGGCGCTCGCGGGCCGGCCGCAGTTGGAACGAGACCCGCCGCCTGTAAGGCCACGGCGGCCGGTGCATCGGTGCCGTTCCACCACGGCAACTTACCCTCGATCCCGCGCGTGACGGGCTCACCGAGCGAACCGCCAAAATCGAGCGGCCAAAAGCCGTTTTTCACAATTACTGCGGAAACGTCGGCTAACCGATAGCCTGCGCCAAATACAGCGGCCAGATCACCGGGAGGAACCACTCGCGCTGTCTGTGGATCGGCCAAATTTCCAAAGGTCACCAGGACCGGAATCAACTCACCCGTCACTGGAACGGAGTCCGTCATGCGGCTGAGATTGCCGAAACTCACATTGTGCCCCGCCGCCCTGTAGGCCCGGAGCGCGACATAGTTCATGCCATCCGCCTCGGCGCCCTTCTCATCATGCATCATCAATGCAAGCAGGTTCTTGCCGTGGCCGAGATCGACGAACAGCGCGTCGCCTCGCGTGCGCGTGGCGCCGGAAACGCTATAGCCTCGGTAAGGGACAACCGCGAAAACGCCGGATGCCGATTTGAGGCCATCAGGCGTCTCGACACTCACCGACAGCCGATATTTGTGGCCGGGTCTGTTGAGGCGAATCTGGTCGCCGATTACCAGCGCAGCCAATAAGAGGATGGGTCCGGCCCACTTGAATGTCATCGCGCTGGCACCGCTGAGATTCGCAGAGAAGACACGATTGCACCATATCGGTCTTGGTGTAACGAGCGAAGCTCTGGCTTGATCCGGTTGGCGTTTAACGGGACACTGAGCGTTCAGAACTGGAAAGAGGCAGACGTGACCGAATTCACCGGAGTTAAGGTTCAGAACCGGAGGGATCTGGCGTCGGCGATCGCCGTCGGCGGCATCGGCATCGTATTGTTCGCGGTTGCTCTGGCCTTCACCTGGTATTATGCCGCCGCGCTTTTTCTGATCTTCGCCGGCGTTTTGCTCGGTGTGATGCTGAACGCGCTGACCGACCTGCTTGGCAAGATCGTCACGTTTCCACACTGGCTGCGGCTCACCATCATCTGCCTGCTGCTCGCCGGATTGTTCTCGGGCGTGGTATTTCTTGGAGGCGCGACCATCGCGCGGCAAGCCACCGCGCTCAGCAACACCATCAAGTCGCAACTGGTCAACGTCAAAGCCTTCCTTGAAAAGAATGGCGTCGACACCAGCTATCTCGACCTCGGCAATACGGCGTCCGCGCCGGCAGCGACGCCCGCAACCTCCGAAACGCCGGGCGCGACGGTGCAACACAACCTGCCGAGCGCCAGCACCATCGCGTCCAGCGGCGGCGCGATCGTCAGCCAGACCTTCAAGCTGATCCTCGGCACCGTCGGTGCGGTCGGCAATTTCTTCATCGTGCTGTTTCTCGGGCTATGTTTCGCAGCGCAGCCGAACATCTACCGCAAGGGGCTGGTGTGGATGGCGCCGGTGAAGTATCGCGGCTCCACGGCGGTGGTGGTCGAGCGGATCAGCGTCACCTTGGGGCGCTGGCTGATCGCGCAGATCATCACCATGACCGCCGTATTCCTGGTGACCTGGATCGGTCTCACGATCATCGGCGTCCAGAGTTCATTCATCCTGGGGATTCAGGCCGGCCTGCTGACGTTCATTCCGACCATCGGCGCGCTGCTCGGCGGATTGATCGTGGTGCTGGCGAGCCTGGCATCGGGATGGGTCGCGGCGGCCAGCGCGTTCGCACTGTTCCTCGGCATCCATGCGCTCGAGAGTTATATTCTGACGCCGATCCTGCAGCGGCAGGCGCTGGAGATTCCCGCAGGAACGCTGTTCGCTTTCCAGATCCTGCTCGGCGAGGTGTTTGGAATCTGGGGTCTGGCGCTGGCGCTGCCGCTGATGGCGATCGTCAAGGTGGTGATGGACTACATTCGAGAGGATGGCACGCCGACAACGGCGGAGACCGCCGCGGCCTAGCGGCCGTCGTCGCCGGCTTTCCGCGAATGACGACGATCAATAACTCGCGACCGTATTGGTGTGTTCGACTTCCGGCGGCGATGCGAAATGCGGCCCGACCAGTGCGCGCCATTCCGTAAAATTGGCGGACTCGCGGAAATCCACCGTGTGATTTTCCAGCGTCTCCCATTTGATCAGCAGCCGGTAGCGTGACGGCTTTTCGATCGAGCGGTGCAATTCAAAGCTCTTCCAGCCCTTGCAGCGCTTGAAGATTGGCTGCGCTTTCGCAATCGCTGCCTCAAAATCTTTTTCGCTGCCCGGTTTGATGTCGATCTGCGCGATTTCAGTGATCATGTCAGGAGACCTTTTCGTGTGGTTCCCGTCTGTATCGCAATCGGCGGCAACCGTGAAGTCATGCTGCGAGAGGTCTGTCATTCCCTGCAGATGCCTTCGTTGCTGCGGAGCGCACGAATCCAACCCGCGCCGTCATTCCCGATGCACAATTGCGCATCTGCGGATCTATCGAATGCGCAGGCCGGGAATGATTAAAAACAGAAATCGTCATGCCCGGCTTTATGCCGGGCATCCACGTCTTTGATGTCGCATCGCAAGCAAGACGTGGATGGCCGGGTCAAGCCCGGCCATGACGAAAAACCTGATGGAAGTCACACGACGCGCTGCCAGGCATTCCGTTCATCAACATTAAATCGT
>JBEPUM010000311.1:0-3900 GCA_041691515.1 Pseudomonadota bacterium
CGGTGACGCCGAAATCGATATCGCCGGATGTCGTGGCCACCGCGATCGGCTGCGCTGCGTCAAAGAATTTCAGCTCGACGTCAAGGCCGGCATCCTTGAAGTAGCCCTTGTCGAGCGCGATGAACACCGGCGCTGAGGACGACAGCCTGAGCACGCCGACCTTGGCCTTGAGCGGCGTTTGCGCGTGAGCAGCGCTGAATGACATCGTTGCGGCGGCGCTCAACAGAACCACACCGCTCAAGATGCCTGCGATCTTTGCCATCATCGTCATGAACACTTATCCCTACGTTGCGTTTTCGTGGCGCTTATTTCCATGTAGCGTCGTCATTCCGGGCCCACGCCAAGTGGCGTGTCCCGGAATGACGGAGTTCATGTAAACGCCTTTGATCGTCACAATCCTTCCGGAACTTCCTGATCCCGCCCCACGAACGCGCCCTGCTGTCTGAGCGCTGCTTGTAGCTTGTCCATCGCGATGTCGCGAGGGGATGTGTTGCGACCGAGTGCCAGTGCAGCGGCGGTTCCTGCGGCCTCGCCCATGGCGAAACAGGCACCCGAAACCCGCGCAGCGGATTGGCCCTCGTGAGTCATGGAGGCGCAGCGTCCGGCCATCAAGAGATTGTCGGTGCCTTCGGGCACCAGCATACGATAGGGCAATTCATTGAAGCCGCGCGACTCCGGGATCGGCGGGAAGGTGAAGACAACATCGCCCGCCACATGCGATTCCATCGGCCAGCCGTTGACGCCGATGGAGTCGTCGAACGATGCGCAGCCAAGCACGTCCTCGCCAGAGAGCTGATAGCCGCCGACAACGCGCCGGGTCTCGCGGATGCCGAGTTGCGGCGGCAGGTCGACGATGTAGGCTTTCTCGAAACCGGGCACCGTGCGCAGGAAGTCGAACGCGTTGACGGCTTGCCTGCGGCCTTCGATCTCGCCGCGTGTGAGATCATCAGGTTCGAGCCCATTGATCGCGGTGCCATCATCGCGTTTGAGCTGGGTGAAGTTCACCCGCCACTCGATCCCGGATTTCTGTGGACGGACGATCGCGCCCTTGCGCGGAAATGTGTGTGTGCCCGCAGCTTCCGCCTGCTCCATCAGCTTGGGGATGGTGCGCCAGGCGTCGCCGGCTTTTTCCGGGTCGATGCCGTTGAGGCGGAACATCATCGACGGATAAAGCATGCTGCCGGCGTTGTCGCCGACCTCGAACGGCGCGCCGGCCCATGCGGCGAGATCGCCGTCGCCGGAGCAATCGATGAAAACGCCGGCAACGATGGCTTGCCGTCCCGCTTTGGTCTCCACCAGCAACGCGTCGATATGGCCGGGGCGCTGCATCACGACGCCGGCGCCGAGCGCATGGAACAGGATGTCCACCTTGTGGGCTGCCAGCAGATCGTCGGCGGCGATCTTGTAGGCGGCGGTGTCGTAGGCCTGCGCAAGAATCTTGCCGAGGATCAGATGCGGCGCGTTGAGCCCGCCGAGGCGATCGATGCGATCCAGCAGGTCGGAGGCCACACCCTGCACCACGCGATGGTGTTCGCCGTAAACATTCGCATGAAGCCCGCAGAAATTCGTGACGCCGGCTGCCGTCCCCATGCCGCCGAGGAATCCATAACGCTCGATCAGCAGTGTCTTTCGTCCGGCGCGCGCCGCTGCCACCGCAGCCGCGATGCCCGCCGGTCCGCCGCCGAGCACGGCGACGTCGTACTCGCCGTAAAGGGGGATTTGGCGCGAGGGTTCGGTGATGGTGCGGGTTGGCAAGGGCGGCGTTTCCGTAGGATCGGTTCTGGTTGGGCCGGACTATGAATTGATGCTGGATGAACTACAATCCGGCAAACTAGGCGATCAGCTTTCTCGAATCGAGAAAGGTCAATGGATACTCTCGTCAACTTGCAGGCATTCCTGGCGACCGCCGAGGCCAGCGGCTTTTCGGCCGCGGCGCGCAAGCTCAATGTCTCGACCTCCGTGGTGGCCAAGCGGGTGAGCCAGCTCGAGGCGCGGATCGGAACCGCGCTGTTTCATCGCTCGACCCGCCAGTTGCGCCTGACGGAAGCGGGGCAGCAATACCTGCCGCGCGCCCGCAGCGTCGTCGCCGATATTGGCGATCTTCTATCGCGCATGGGTGAGAAGGGGCACGACCTCGTGGATCATCTGCGGATCAAGGCGCCGACCTCGCTGACCATCGCGCGGCTCGCCGATGCCTTCAGCACGTTCCAGACTCAAAACCCGCGGCTGAAACTTGAAATTGTTTTGATCGATCGCCCGGTCGATCCGGTCACCGAGGGGTTCGATGTCGCCATCGGCGCGTTTCCACATTCGTTCGGCGGGGTTATCGACGAGCCGCTGTGTCCGCTGAAGCGGCTGCTGTGCGCATCGCCGGCCTATCTCAAGGCGCATGGCGCGCCACGTCATCCGCGCGACCTCGTGGATCATCGCTGCCTGAGCTTTCTCCCGACCGGACCGGAATGGATGTTCGATGGGCCGCGCGGCCGCGTCAGCATTCAGGTGCGGCCTTATCTCAGCTCGAACGAGGGGCATGTGCTGGTGAAAAGCGCGATCGCCGGCAACGGCATCGCCTTCATCTCGCACTATCTCGTCGCCGATGCGCTGCGCAGCGGCGCGCTGCAACTCGTGCTCGCGGATTTTCCGATTCCCGAGCTGTGGGTCAAAGCCACGATCCCCGAGCGCCGCGTTAACGCCGCTGCCGTGCAGGCTCTGCTGCTGCAATTGAAGACGTCGCTGTCGATGGAATTGTAACGAAAGCGGGCCGCATCGCTGGCGCTTTTCATGCATTGCAACGCGGATGGGCGCGACCTCCCATCATGAGCTATGATCGCCAGCCATGAGTAATCCGGATGCAATCATCGTTGGCGCCGGGCCGGCGGGTCTCGCATGTGCCGCGAGCATGGCCGCGCTCGGGCTTGATGCGGTTATCCTGGAAAAGGCTGGTACTGTCGGTTCCGTGTGGCGGCGCCATTATGACCGGCTCCATTTGCACACCGATCGCGGGCATTCGGGCCTGCCCGGACTGGCGATGCCGAAAGCCTTTGGCCGGTATCCGTCGCGCGCCGACTTCGTCGCGTATCTTGAATCGTACACCGCGCACTTCGCGCTCAAGCCTGTCTTCGATTGCGACGTGCGAGCCGTGAGGCGCGCCGACGCGATGTGGCGCGTCGATGGCGATGCCATGACGGTCTCGGCGCCGGTCGTTGTGATGGCGACGGGATGGGCGGATTTTCCCTACCGCCCGGAATGGCCCGGAATGGCGGCATTTCGCGGCGCGGTCATTCATAGCAGCGCGTATCGCAATCCTGCGTCCTGCAGGAACAAGCGCGTGCTGGTGGTCGGGTTCGGTAATTCCGGCGGGGAAATCGCGCTCGATCTGGCCAACGCCGGTGTCGATGTCACGCTGTCGGTGCGCGGCCCGGTGCAGATCCTGCCGCGCGATCTCCTGGGCATTCCGATCCTGACCTGGGCGATTGCGCAGCGTCATCTCCCGGCCGGGTTCGCCGACTTCATCAATGCACCTGTGATCCGCCTTGCGGTCGGCTCCATCGAGGCACTCGGGCTGCGGCGCGCCACCAAGGGGCCGCGGCGGATGATCGAGGAGGATGGACGGGTGCCGCTGCTCGACATCGGCACCGTCGCGAAAATCAGGGACGGTTCGATCAAGGTGCGCGGCGCCATCGATCGGTTCACGGCCGGCGGCGTCGAATTCTCGAAATTTGGCGTGGAGAATTTCGATTGCGTTGTTCTGGCCACCGGCTTCCGGGCGGATTTGCGCAAGCTGCTGTCGGATGTCGAGGGCGTGCTTGACGGGCAGGGCAAACCGCTGATCACGGGGCAGCCCACTGCCGAGCCGGGTCTGTATTTCTGCGGCCAGATTGCTTCGGCGACGGGACAGTT
>JBEPUM010000312.1:0-3892 GCA_041691515.1 Pseudomonadota bacterium
TAATTCTCGACGATCAGCACATCCGGCATGATCATCAATTGCAGCAGCACGAGCGCAAACGCGATGCCGCTGCCCCTGAACTTGAAGCGGGCGAAGGCATACGCCGCCAGCGTCGACAGGACGAGTTGCCCGATCAGGATCAGAACGACGAGAACGATGGTGTTGAAGTAATAGCGGCCGAACGGCGCCTGATTCCACGCCCGTGCAAAGTTCTCGAGCGTCCACGGCGCAGACAGGCTGAACGACGTCGCATAGGCGGCCGGATGCAGCGCGCTCCAGAACGCATACGCCAACGGCGCCAGCCAGAGCAATGCCAGCAGCCACGCGGCAACCACCTCAAGAGGATTCGTCCGCTCGTTCATTGGTAATGAATCCTGCGGTCGAGATACCCGAACTTGATCAAGGCGACCGTGCTGAGCAGGATCAGAAGCACGACGGTCAGTGTCGCCGCATAGGCCGAATCCTGAAACGTGAATGCGACTTCATAGATATAATAGAGCAGCAGCGTGCTCGCGTTATTGGGGCCGCCCTTGGTCATGATGACAAGGTGATCCACCAGCTTGAACGAATTGATGACCGCGTTGATCGCCACGAACAGCGTGGTCGGCATCAGCAGCGGAAATGTGATCCGGCGGAAGGTGTACCAGCGGCTCGCGCCTTCGACGGCAGCGGCTTCCTCCAGATCCGGAGACAACTGCTGGAGTGCGGCGAGATAAAAGATCATGAAGAAGCCGGCTTCCTTCCAGATCACCATGACGATCAGGCAGCTCATGACGGTCGAGGGCTCGCCGAGCCAGTTCCAGCCTGCGAGGCCGAACAGTCCGCGCAACTGATCGAGCAATCCATAATCCGGCGTATAGAAAAACAGCCAGATGTTCGCGACCGCGATCATCGGCAGCACGGTGGGTGTGAAGAACGCGAGGCGCAGGAAACCGCGTCCGCGCATATTGCGATTGACCCATATCGCCATCAGCAGCGCCAAGGCGACCGATGTCGGAATCGTACCGAGCGCAAACCAGAAATTGTTGACCAGCGCCTTCCAGAAGATCGGATCGGCTGCCATCGAGCGATAGCTGTCGAGACCGACGAAGACCTCGGTGCCGTTTCGGCGCGTGAGGAAGAAGGAGTGCCGGATGGTCGCGAGGATCGGATAATGCGTGAATGCAACCAACAGGACCGCCGCCGGCAGCAGCAGCAGCCACGCGTTCACGGCGTTCCACCACGCATGGGACCGAGGCCTCTGCGTAACAACCGGTCCTGTGGCGGCGTGATCTGTCATCGGACAATCAGGCCGGACGGCGGCGAACCGCCGCCCGGCTCTTTCCTGTTACTTGCAAGCTTCTACTTGTAAGCGCGCAGGACGCGATCGGCCTGCTGCTGAGCACCCGACAGCGCATCCTTCGGGCTTTGAGAGCCGGTCACCGCCGCCTGCACGGCATCGCCGACGAACTTGTAGATGCGGCCGTTCTCATGAACCGACAATTCCGGCACCGCATATTCAAGCTGATCGCGGGCAACGGTCGCGGCCGGAAAACCCTTCGCATAGTCTTCCATCGCCTTGGTCTTGTAGGCGGCCGGCGAGACCGCGGCGTAACCGGTCTTGATGCTCCACTCGGCCGCGTGTTCGGGGGTCGTCATCCACTGGATGAATTTCACCGCGGCCTTCTGCTGTTCCGGCGATGCGCTCTTGAAGATGTAGAAGCTGCCGCCGCCCGTCGGCGAACCGCGCCGCTCCTTGGCAGGCAGCATGGCCACGCCGAAGTTGAATTTGGCACTGTTCTTCACTGCCGTCAGGTTGCCGGTCGTGTGCCACATCATCGCCGTCTTGCCTTCGACGAAGTCGGTCCGCAGGGTGGCCCAGTCGATGCTGCCCTTGGGCATGACATCATCCTTGCGTGACAGGTCGACCCAGTAGTCGAGCGCCGCCACCGTTTTCGGCGCGGTGAGATAGACCTCGTTGCCCGCCTCGTTCATCAGTTTCTGGCCATTCTCGATGGCGAGCGCCTGAAGCATCCAGTAGGCATAGCCGGTGGTCGGGATTTCGACGCCCCAACGCACGGTATTGCCCGACGCATCCTTCTTCACGAGCTTCTTGGCCATCGCGGCCATTTCGTCCCACGACGCGGGCGCCTTCTCCGGATCGAGCCCCGCTTCCTTGAAAGCGTCCTTGTTCCAGTACATCACGATGGTCGACCGCTGGAACGGAATGCTCCAGGTCTTGCCGCCGATCTGACCGTTCGCCATGAACGCCGGGTAGAATTCCTTGAACCACGATTTGTCAGCGACGAGCTCATCCAGCGGCACGATGGCATTCTCATCCATCAGGGTGAACACGTCGGTAGACAACAGCACCGACAGTTGCGGCGGCTGACCGCCCTTCATCGCCGTCATGGCCTTGGTCATCGTGTCGGTGTAATTGCCGGCATAGACCGCCGTCACCTTGATGTCCGCGTTCTCCTTTTCGAAGCGCGCGACCATGTCATCGATGATCTTGGTCACCGGACCGCCGACCGCGACCGGATAATACATGGTGAGATCTACCGCAGCCGCCGGATGCGCGCTCAGAGACAGAGCCGCGAGCGCAGCAGCCGCCACCATCGTTCGTCCAAAAAATCTCATGTCATCCTCCCCTGTTATATTTCGTTGTACTTATTTCGCGGATTCCGGCTTCACCCGGACACGATTCGTTTGGCCTCACCGGCAGCCGTCTCCAGCCGCCGCCCCGACTCCTTGTCGAACTGATGTTCGTGACCGGCATCCCAGGCGAGCCCGATGTCATCGCCCGGCACCGCCTTGCTGAATCCGTCCTGGCGCACCGAAACCGGCTGGCCGTCGATCTCGCAAAGAACGATGCTGTCAGCACCCAGATGCTCGACGGTCTTTACGCGCGCTGCATGACCGTCTTGCGACACGATCCGGATGTGCTCCGGGCGGATGCCGAGCAGCCGGTCACCTTGCGGAATCAAGTTCATCGGCGGCGTGCCGATGAAGCGCGCCGTGAAGGCCGTCGCCGGCCGGTTGTACAGTTCTTCCGGCGCGCCGTTCTGCTCGATGCGGCCGTCGCGCATCAGCACGACACGGTCCGCCATTGTCATGGCTTCGGTCTGATCGTGCGTGACGTAAACCATCGTCATCCCGAGGCGCTGCTGCAGCGCGCGGATTTCGGTGCGCATCTCGTGGCGCAGTTTTGCATCGAGATTGGACAGCGGCTCGTCCATCAGGCACACGCGCGCTTCCGCGATGATGGCGCGCCCGAGCGCGACGCGCTGACGCTGGCCGCCGGATAATTGCGACGGCTTGCGTTCGAGCAACTGACCGAGGCCGACAATATCCGCAACGCGCTTGAGCCGCTGATCGCGTTCGGCGCGGGACATCCGGCGCACGCGAAGGCCAAACACGATGTTTTCCGCCACGCTGAGATGCGGAAACAGCGCGTAGGACTGAAACACCATTGAGATCTTGCGCTGGGCCGGCGTGAGATGCGTGACGTCCGCACCGCCAATCGAAATCGACCCGCCGTCGGCTTGCTCGAGGCCGGCAATCAGGCGAAGCGTGGTGGATTTGCCGCAGCCGGACGGACCGAGCAGTACCAGCAGCGCGCCTTCCTCGGCCGTCAGACTCACGTCATCGACGGCCCGCATCGGCCCCCAATTTTTGGAAACGTGATCCAACCTGATCGCTGACATGGTCCAACCCGGGTCAATTAGGTTCATATGAACATAAGATATACGCGAATGAAATAGAAATTGCAGATTAGCCGTTCGAATGATAGATTTTTATGACAGCGGGGTTTTATGCTCAAGATCGCCACCGAACGACAGTCGCGGATTCTGGAGATCGTGCGCGACGAGGGCTTCGCGTCGATCGAGCATCTCGCCACCCATTTCGACGT
>JBEPUM010000313.1:0-3875 GCA_041691515.1 Pseudomonadota bacterium
CGTCAGTGACGGGCGCGAAAGCGGCTTTGAAGCTGTCCAGCATCGGGTTGCTCACAGTATTGGTGTTGGTTTCGGTGGTCATTGGGGTTCTCCATCCTCAGGTTTGAGCTATGGGCTCACCCCGTCCGGATTGGCCCGGGGCGATCTCTGTATGGCATAGAAACTTGTGCACTGCAATATCGTTGCTGCGATGCAATATCACAAACCCGTGATTAAGGTCGAAACGGAGACTAGGCCCGATTCGGACCTAGTTCTGGAAAGCTTCCGAAAGACCGTAGGCCTCCATCTGGGCGCGGACCTGCGCGACGTTGTGGCCAAGCACCACAATGTCATGGGTCGCCCCGGTGGCGTCACGCACGTGATCCCGCAGCAGGGCTTCCGCCTTGAAGCCGAGGCTTTCGAATAAGGCGATCGCGCCCTGCTGATCGACGGTCATCTGCACCACCAGCCGTTCCAGACCGGAGCCCAGCGCCAGCGCGAACGTCTCTTGTGACAACGCTCGTCCGACGCCCTGCCCGCGAACATCCAGCGACACCACCATCCGGATCCCGCCGACATGGGGCGACCACGAATGCGGATCGGACACGACGGTCCCGCAGCCGACGACCTTGCCCGCCTTGATCGCCAGCAGGCTTTTGATGGCGCCGCGCTCGATCTCCCGGATCCAGGCCGACAGCACCTTCGGCTGGCTGATATTGCGCGGCAGAAAAAGCAGATCATGAACCGGAAGCTTCTGCGCAAAAGCCAGCACCGCCGCCTCATCGGCCGCGGTCATCAGCCGGAATTCGATGTCGCCCGCCTCTGTACGAACATGACGCGGGTAGGAACGTGTTTCGTTGCTCATATCGATCGCTCACCTAACCAGGAATCGAGTTTCGGCCACAGCCGTTTGACGGCGTTCGCGCCGGCGACAAGGCTGACATGGCCGCCCTTGAGAATGATTTCTTGTTTGTCGGCCGAGCCGACCTTGGCGATCAGATGCTTCGCCGCCTCGTAAGGCACGATGTGATCGTGCTCGGCCATCGCATGCAGCATCGGAATCTTGATCTTCGACAGATCGACCGCACGTCCGCCCACCGACATGGTGTCGTTGAAGAGCTTGTTGTCCCACATCAGATCCTTGGTGATCGCGCGAAAATACTCGCCGGCGAGCGGCAGCGTATCGGCGCCCCACTTGTCCATCATGCGGTAGGATTTGACGTACTCGTCATTCCAGATGTTTTCCCACAACTGCACCTGGCTCATCGCCCGCGCCGCCGGCCGCAACATGTCGAACGAGGTGATGATCATTTCGGGCGGCACGTTGCCGACGCTATCAACCAGCCGGTCGACATCGAAATAGCGCCGGTCCGAAAAATTCTGGAACAGCTTCATCTCGCGGAAGTCGATCGGGGTGGTGAAACAGACGAGGTTCTTCAGCGGCCCGCCGGCAAAGATCGACGCGTACATGATGGAGAGCACGCCGCCAAAACAGTAGCCGATAATGTTGACATCGGTTTCGCCGGAGTCGCGCTGCACCGCCTTGATGCAATCGGGGATAAAGCCAAGGACGTAGTCCTCCATCCGCAGGCTTTTCTCTTCCGGCTTCGGCGCGTTCCAGTCCAGCATGTAGACATCGAAACCGTGCTTGAGCAGAAACTCGACGAGACTTTGCCCCGGCGCAAGATCGAGAATGTAGCCGCGATTGGTGGTCGCCATCACGATCAGGATCGGGATGCGGTAGATTTCGTCGGCGACCGGCCGGTAGTGATAAAGCTGCATCGTGCCGCGCGACAGGATGACGTCCTTTGGCGTATGGCCTGGCGTCGGACCTGATGAGGCGATGTATTCGACGCCCTTGATGCTGCGCTGGATCGCGCGCTGAACTTCGGTCTGAATGCGCTCCGGTATCGCGGCGAAATCCAGTCCGGCAGGTTGACTCATGTCTTCCCTCCGTCGGCGGACGGCGGCTGTTTGGTGCGCGGCGGCCTTGCCGTGCCATATCCGCTGTCGGGAGCGCCCGAATTGTGGTGGACCTGATGCAGCAGTGCCATGACCTCGCTGAGCTGTCCTTCGATCGCCTGCAAACGCTCGCCCATGCTGACCATCTGCGCGCGGCTCGGCAGATTCATGGCGACGAGATATTTCTCCATCAGGTCACTGAGCTGCTTCTGTGCGCCCGCCGTTACCCCGCCGACCTGATTGACGACCTTGCTGAACTCGGGCGACGCCATCGCCTGCGTTGCAAAGGCATTGTAGCCCTTTTCCATCTCGCCGAGCATGGTGTGCCACATCGCGAGGGGATCGCTGCTTTTGTCGGCCATTCATATTCCTCCGGATCAAACCATCGAGTACCCTTTCGAGCCTCGCTTTTATTTTTTTGTCATTCCATACTGTTGTGGCATGAGGGTCAACATTCAGCGATCCGATTTATGCAAGACCATTAACGTCCCGCAATTCACGAAGGCGGGACCCGCACAATTGTCGCCTACAACCCTATTTGAGGAAACCTGACGTGCCTTCAATGCCCCATACGCCGCCGCAAATGGCTCGGACCAACGGTATCCAGCTCTGCTACGAAATCTTCGGCGCCGATGACGCCGAGCCAATGCTGCTGATCATGGGGCTAGGCGCTCAGATGATCCATTGGGACGACGACTTCTGCAGAGAACTGGCGGGGCGCGGCTTCCGGGTGATCCGGTTCGACAACCGCGACATCGGCCAGTCGACCAAGATGACCGGCGGCAAGAAACTAAGCCCGCTCGAATTGCTCAAGCTGCGGTTTCTCAAAATTCCCGTCGAAGCTCCCTATAAACTGAGCGACATGGCCAAGGACGTCATTGGCCTGATGGATACGCTCGGCATCCCATCCGCGCACATCGTGGGCGCCTCCATGGGCGGCATGATCGCGCAGGAAATCGCGATCACTTATCCGCAGCGGGTGAAAACGCTGACCTCGATCATGTCGACCACCGGTAATCCAAAGGTGCCGCCGCCGACGCGCGAGGCGAGCGCGATGCTGATGGCACCGCCGGTGACGACGCATGACGAATACATCGTCCGTTACGCGCAGACCTGGAAGGTGCTGCGCGCCGGCAGTTTTCCGCTCGATGAAGCGAAAGATCGCGAGCGGGCCGAGCGCACCTTTGCACGCGGCCTCAATCCCGCCGGTGTCGGACGGCAGCTCCGCGCGATCCTGGCCTCCGGCAGCCGCAAGGAGCGCTTGGCATCGGTGAAGGCCCCGACGCTGGTGATTCACGGCACCGTCGATCCGCTGGTGCGCCCGGAAGGCGGCAAGGATACCGCAGCCTCAATTCCCGGCGCGAAGCTCGTGATGATCGACGGCATGGGCCACGCGCTACCGATCCCGATGTGGCCACAGATCATCGGCGCCATCGCCGAACATGCGCATAGGACGGGGATGAAGCTGCAATAGGCGAGCGCGTCAGTTCCGCGCCGCGATCCAGATCACGTGGCGAGCGCCGCCGCCTTTTCCAGTGGCTCGCACGGCGACCTCATTCACGTCGAATCCTGCGGAGCGAAGCCGCTTCGAAAACGCAGCGTTCGGCCCCGATGACCACACCGCGAGGACGCCGTTCGGCCGAAGTGCGGCGTGAGCCGATCGGAGGCCCTTCAAGTCATAGAGCGCATCGTTGCCGCTGCGAGTGAGGCCTTCGGGTCCGTTATCGACATCCAGAAGAATCGCATTGAACGCGCTCTTGTGCGCCCGGATCACGTTGAGAACGTCTTCCTGTCCGATATGGACGCGCGGATCGGTCAGACAGCCGCCAAAAATCTCCGCCATCGGACCTCGCGCCCACGCGATAACTGCGGGCACCAATTCGGCCACATCTATTCGCGCGTCCGGTCCGAGCACAGCAAGCGCGGCACGAAGG
>JBEPUM010000314.1:0-3834 GCA_041691515.1 Pseudomonadota bacterium
GCGCCCGACAATGCCTCGGTGAAAATCGCGGCGCTCAGCATCCCCCTGCCGGTCGAGCGGCCGAAAATCATCGGCAAGGCATCGCTGACCATCAAGCCAGTTGCGAAAAAACATATCGTCAAGCGGCGGCCGATCGTGCGGCATGCGCGGATCGTGCGACCTGCCAAGCCGCAGCAACCAGCCAATCCATTCGCTGCGTCGCCGTTTGGCTTGAACTGAGCCCGCCAGAGCATGGTGCGGAAAAGTGTGATGCGGTTTTCCGACGACATCATGCTCTAAACGATACAATCGATCACGTTCATGATTTCGGATCGATTCGATCCAAAATCACCGCGATCTAGGCGGCCCCGGTCGCAACCGGAGGTCCGTCCTGCATGCCCCACTCCGACCATGAGCCGTCGTAAAGCGCCGAATCACGCACGCCGAGGCGATACAGCGCCAGCGTCAGCACCGCGGCCGATACACCGGAGCCGCAGCTCGTGACCATCGGCTTCGCCAGATCGAGACCGGCATCGCCAAACGCCGCGCGCAGATCGTCCAGCGATTTCATCGTTCCCGTCGCGGCGTCGAACAATTTTGCATAGGGAACGCTGCGGCTGCCTGGGATATGACCGCCGCGCAAACCCGGTCGCGGCTCAGCGGCGCTACCGTCAAAGCGATTGGCCGGGCGCGCGTCGATGACCTGCTCGCGATGCGACGACAAATTGTCGACGAGTTGAGCCTTGCTGCGCACATAGCTGGGATCGAATGTCGCACTGAAAGAGCCGGCTTTCGGCGAGGCCTTTCCGGTTTCGATCGCACGACCCTCGGCGCGCCACTTCTTCAGGCCGCCGTCGAGTACTTTGATCTTGGTGTGACCGAATGACAGAAACATCCACCATGCGCGCGGCGCGGCAACCCAGCCGCCGGAATCATAGACGACTACGGTGTCATCAGAGGAGACGCCAAGCGCGGCAACATCGCGCGCGAACTGCTGTTCATCCGGATACATGTGCGGCAACGATGAGGTGTGATCGGATATTGCCTCGACATCGAAGAACACCGCGCCTGGAATATGCGCAGCGAGATAGTCGTCGATTGGAAGCGGCAGCACGCCCGGCAGCTTGAACGAGGCGTCGACCACCTTGACGCTGGCATCGTTGAGATACGCGGCCAGCCATTCGGTGGAAACGAGGGGATCGTCGGTGGTGGAGGTCATGATTAAATCCTTTGGTCATTCCGGGATGCGCGTTCTTCACGCACAGACCCGGAATCTCGGTATCTCAAAGATTCCTGGTTCGCTCGCAAGAAGCTCGCGCCCCGGAATGACGAAGAAAATCAGGCTACTGTCAAAAACATCCTTCGAGGCTCGCCGCAGGCGGCTCGCACCTCGGGATGACGCTGCGCTCTTTGCGCTATCCCTTCGCCTTCGGCTCGACCTTTTCCACCGTCTCGCCGGCATCGCGCCAGGCGGTGAAGCCACCGCCGAGATGCGCGACCGGCTTCAGGCCCATGTCCTGCGCGGTCTTTGCCGCCAGCGCGGAGCGCCAGCCCGAGGCGCAGTGGAAGATGAACTTCTTGTTCTCCTGGAAGATCGGCTTCGCATAAGGGCTCGCCGGATCGATCCAGAACTCGAGCATGCCGCGGGTGCAGGAGAACGAGCCGGGGATTTTGCCTTCGCGCTCGAGCTCGCGCGGATCGCGGATATCCACGATAACAGCCTCTCCGCGCGCGACCGCTGCCTTGGCATCGGCCACGTTCATGGTCTCGATTTCCTTGTTCGCTTCATCGAGCAGTGACTTGATGCCGCGTGTGATCGTCTGTGCCATCGTTACCTCACCAGTTCTCTCATTGCACCGTCCAGCCCCTCGATCGTCAGCGGAAACATCCGCTCCGAAAACAGCCGCCGGATGATGGTGGTCGACTCGGAATAATCCCAATGCTTCTGCGCCACCGGATTGAGCCAGATCGCATGCGGATAGGTGCGCGTGATGCGCTCCAGCCAGACCGAGCCGGCTTCCTCGTTGACATGTTCGACCGAACCGCCGGGGACCATGATCTCGTAAGGGCTCATCGAGGCGTCGCCGACGAACACCACCTTGTAGTCGTGCGGATACTTGTGCAGCACGTCCCAGGTTTGCGTACGATCGGTGAAGCGCCGCCTGTTCTGCTTCCAGACGCCTTCGTAAAGGCAATTGTGGAAGTAGAAATATTCCATGTGTTTGAATTCGGTCTTCGCCGCCGAAAACAGTTCTTCGACCTGTGCGATGTGACTGTCCATCGAGCCGCCGATGTCGAAGAACACCAGCACCTTGACCGCGTTGCGCCGCTCGGGACGCATGTGCACGTCGAGATAGCCGTGATTGGCGGTCTCCTTGATCGTGGTGTCGAGATCGAGTTCGTCCGGCGCGCCGGTACGTGCGAATTTGCGCAGCCGCCGCAGCGCGATCTTGATGTTGCGGATGCCAAGTTCGACGTTGCCGTCGAGATCCTTGAACTCGCGCTTGTCCCAGACCTTCACGGCGCGGCGGTGCTTGCTTTCGCCGCCGATCCGAATGCCTTCGGGATTGTAGCCGCCGTTGCCGTAGGGCGAGGTGCCGCCGGTGCCGATCCACTTGCTGCCGCCCTGATGCCGGCCCTTCTGCTCCTCGAGGCGCTTGCGAAGCGTTTCCATGAGCTTGTCCCAGCCCATCGCCTCGATCTGCTTCTTCTCTTCCTCGGTGAGGTATTTTTCCGCGAGCTTCTTCAGCCACTCCGCCGGAATATCCGCTTTCTCCATGGCGTCGAGCAGGCTCTCGAGGCCCTTGAAGACCGTACCGAAGACTCGATCGAACTTATCGAGGTTGCGCTCGTCCTTCACCAGCGAGGCACGCGACAGATAATAGAAATTCTCCACCGTCTGATCGGCGAGGTCGGCGTTGAGCGCCTCCATCAGCGTCAGGTATTCGCGCAGCGTGACCGGCACCTGCGCGTCGCGCAGCGATGTGAAGAATTGCAAGAACATACTACACAGATTGCGCGGGGGATCGCAGGCGTCAAGGGGGCTGGCTCGGGGGGCTGACGGGCGACACCGGCGCGGGACGCACGCCAAATGTGCGCGGCACACCCTAGACCGGTCTGGTTTTTCCTCTAGAATTAAATTGCGACCTGCCGGCCGGGGTATTTCAACAGCGGAAAGCAGGCGATCATCAACGAAATACCGGAGCTATCGGTATTTCAGGAGGGCTGATCCATGGGCATTATTGTCTGGCTGATTGTGGGCGCGATCGCGGGATGGCTGGCAGGCCTGATCGTGAAGGGCGCGGGCTTTGGACTGATCGGAAATATCATCGTCGGCATCATCGGCGCCATCGTCGCCGGATGGCTTTTGCCGCGACTCGGAATTCTGATCGGCGGCGGCGTCATCGCCGAGATCATCAATGCGGCCATCGGCGCGGTGATCGTACTCGCCATTCTATCGCTGATCAGACGGGCCTGACAGCAAACGCATTCCCGAAACGACCGCCGTGACGGCGGTCGTTTCTTGTGTAAGAGACGATCTCTGCGACCAGAAAAGAAACAGCAAGGCAACTCTTCAATGAAATTTACGGGCACCAAGGACTACGTCGCTACCGATGATCTCAAGGTCGCTGTCAACGCCGCCATCGTGCTCGAGCGGCCGTTGCTGGTGAAGGGTGAACCCGGCACCGGCAAGACCGTGCTGGCGGAAGAAGTTGCCAAGGCGATCGGCGCGCCGCTGCTGACCTGGCACATCAAGTCGACCACTAAAGCGCAGCAGGGTCTTTACGAATACGACGCGGTGTCGCGGCTGCGCGACAGCCAGCTCGGCGATAGCAGGGTGTCCGACATTTCCAA
>JBEPUM010000315.1:0-3821 GCA_041691515.1 Pseudomonadota bacterium
GGCAGCGCCAAAATCAATCCGATCCAGAAGCGGCGCGACATATCCGCCAGTTCCGGATTGGGCTTGTCGTCGAGCGTCACCAGTTCCGGCTCGAGCCCCATACCGCAAATCGGACAGGCGCCAGGGCCGACCTGGCGGACCTCCGGATGCATCGGACAGGTATAGATCGTGCCTTCGGGCGCATCCGCCGGCGGCGTTCGGGACTTGTCGAGGTACTGTTGCGGCGCGGCTGCGAATTTGGTCCGGCAACCGGCGGAACAGAAATGATAGGTCATGCCCCGATGCTCGAAGCTGGGCTTACCTGCATGCGGATCGACGGTCATGCCGCAGACGGGATCGATGACCTTTCCATGATCCGGCAGGTCAGCGTGATGATGATGACCATGATGATGCGCGTGAGCGTCATCATGGTCAGCCTTCGCACTTCCCCCGCCGCAACAGCTTGATGTGCTCTTTACGTGGTCTGATATGGGCCGTTCCTTCGCCGCGCATCCACAGCTGCCCTTGGAGTCTGCGTGTCCCGCCGTGGTCATTCCGTATCTCCGTCGTCGCTCTTGCAACTTATACCCTATGGGGGTATATAGAGGCCATGCGCGAAAACATCAAGACATCCTGCCAGAAACGTCTCAGCCGGATCGAAGGTCAGGTGCGCGGCCTCTCCCGGATGGTGGACGAAGACCGCTATTGCATCGATATCGTCACGCAGATCTCCGCTGTCCGCGCGGCGCTTCGGCGCGTCGAGGAGGAAGTGCTGAAGGATCACGTCTCGCATTGCGTCGAGCATGCGATCACTAGCGGCGACAAAACGGATCAGCGCCGCAAGATCGCAGAACTGATGGCCGTCATCGAGCGGGCCGACCGGTAACGTGGACTTTCGGGCGTGTTGCCCTGACGGAATGGAAGTTCCAGCATCCTCGACACGACTGCCGCCGCGGAAATTGTGACAGCAGCATCTGTTCTCGTTTAGAATAATCGAAACGAGGACCCGACATTGAGCCGTGAAGGATTTCCGTCCCGTCGTGGCGCCTTATTTGGCGGTGTGTGTTTTTGCTGTCTGCCATCTTTGCTGCGTGCCCAAATCACCGCTCCGCCGCAGCCTGCCAGGACAGTCGAAGTCGGCCCCGGACTACATGTGCGCCAGGGCCTGACAGAGGATTCCACGGCTGACAACCACGACGCGATCGCCAACCTCAGCTTCATTGTCGGACGCGACGCGGTGGCGGTGATCGATCCCGGCGGAAGCTTGTATGACGGCTTGAGCTTGCGGCTCGCGATCCGGGAGAAGACGCAACTTCCGATCCGCCATGTCGTGCTTTCGCACGTCCACCCCGATCACATCTTCGGCGCAGCGGCATTCAAGGACGACGGTCCGGAATTTATCGGCCATGCCGGCCTTCCGGAGCAGCTCGTCGCACGTGGTGAATTCTATCGTAAAGGGCTGGAGAAAATCGTTGGCGATACCTACGCCGGAAGCGTCATCGTGCCGACCCGCCTGATAAAGGACAACGCCGAGATCGATCTCGGCGAGCGGCTTCTGACGTTGACCGCCCACAAACCCGCTCACACCCTGAGCGATCTCAGCGTGATGGACAAGCAATCCGGCATCCTGTTGACGGGCGACCTGTTGTTCGTCGATCGCATCCCGGTGCTCGATGGCGATCTCAAGAGCTGGCTGTCCCAGCTTGCGGCCTTGCGAACGTCTGGCATCGCCAAGGCCGTGCCTGGACATGGGCCACCGCTGGTGCCGCTGGACGCAGCTGTTGCCGCCGAGGAAAAATATCTGCGCGCGCTGCTCGATGGCACCCGTGCAGCTATCGCCAAGGGTGTGTCGATCGAAGACGCTGCAACTACGGTGGCGATGTCCGAGCGCGGCAACTGGCAACTGTTCGATTCCTATCACGGCCGCAATGTCATCGAGGCCTACCGGCGGCTGGAGTGGGAATGAAACGAAAAGCCGCCGCAACCGGAACGATGGCTCTCTGCGTGAGCGCATTGCTGCTGCTTGCGTCTGCGGCGACAGCCTCCGCGCAGGACGACGCGCCGCCCGAACCGGAGGGTTATTGGCAGGGCGCCATGAACGGCAGAGTTCCAGCGACGATTTCCGGCGGCACTGTGATCGTGACCAAGGATCTGGCGGAGCTGATCGCGACGGAAAAGCCGGTGCTGGTGGATGTCGTCCCCGCTCCGCGCCGCCCGCCCGGCCAAACGACGGGATGGCTACCGCTTCCGCATCACAATATCCCCGGCAGCGTTTGGATCCCTGGACTTGGCTCAGGTGTTATCTCCACGGAGATGAAAGATTATGCTCACCGAAAACTCGAAGAGTTGACTGGTCATGACAACACAAAGCCGATTGTTGTTTATTGCCGGGACAATTGCTGGGCGAGTTGGAACGCCGCCAAGCGCGTGATCGTTCAAGGATATCCCCGCGTTTATTGGTATCCGGACGGCATCGAAGCGTGGCAAGATGCCGGCCTGTCCACGAAAGTCGTTACCCCGGAAGGACCGGGAGTTGAGTGAATTCCGACCGTCTTCATCAAGGACTGCGCCCCATGAAAAGACTCATGATCGCAAGCACCCTGCTGGCCCTCACCTGCGTCACCGCATATGCCGGCGATGAAAATGCCGACCGCGACGCGCGGTGGCGGGATGTGGCGACTTCCATTTTCGGCGAGCGAGCCATCGAAGACGGCAGCAGCATGCTTAAGCTGACCGCGCCCGACAGCGCAATGAATGCGGCGCTGGTGCCGATCTCGGTAGAATTGACCGGCGATCGCCCGGTCGTCGCAGTGTCGGTGGTGATCGACAACAACCCGAGCCCGCTGGTCGGGACCTTTCATCTTGGACCCGCGTTCGCAAGGCAACCATTGAAGATGCGGGTGCGGATTGACGAGTTCACGCTCGTTCATGCGGTTGCCGAAGCCGGCGACGGCAAGCTCTATGCGGTCTCGCGTTACGTCAAGGCGGCGGGCGGATGCTCCGCGCCCGACGCAGTCGCTTCAACCGATGCACTCGCCCGCATGGGCAAGATGCAGTTGCGGCGGGAGCGCGGCCTCGATGCCTCGCTGGTGCCGGCACAGCTCCTGATCAGCCACCCCAATTACAATGGCATGCAGCAGGATCCCAAGAGCGGCCAGTACACGCCGGCGCGCTATCTCGAGAAGGTTTCGGTAACGGTGGGAGGGGTCAAGGCCTTCGACCTCGAGTCCGGAATCTCGATGAGCGAGGATCCGTCCATCTCGTTCACCTATCATGCCAAGGACGGCGCCGCGGTTGAAGTCAAGGCAACGGACAGTTCGTCAGCGACGTTTTCACACCACTTCGACGCGCTTCAATAGACGGCCGGCAGCATCGTGCGCACAATCGGCCGATGAACCGCGTAGCCACGCAGAATTAACGCACCGCAATCAGGAAGGCGTCCACGGACGTGGATCCTTCCTGATCGTATGACGTCTGCGGATGTTTACTCGAGATGCCTACTTGCGGGCCGCGCAGGCATACATATTGATTTCCATGCCGACCGGCACTTCGACAATCTTTGGAGTCTTCCAGGACATTCTCGTTCTCCTCAGGGTTGGCGGCAGCATTGCCGTGTAGAAATTGAAACTGGCTGTGAGAATTTCCAGCAACAAAAACTTTTATTCCGCGATCAAGACGCCCGGCGCCGAAGCGCCGGGCTCGAGTTGAGAGACACCACTTGAGTGTCCCTTTCCGGCGGGAGAAGCCGAAATTCTTTGCGTCGTAGCCCTCATCACCTGGCTTCGG
This sequence comes from Pseudomonadota bacterium, assembly GCA_041691515.1. Lineage (GTDB taxonomy): Bacteria > Pseudomonadota > Alphaproteobacteria > Rhizobiales > Xanthobacteraceae > Nitrobacter. The sequence goes on from JBEPUM010000315.1 coordinate 3,766, forward strand.
CAACCGCGCGTTTTGCCATGACGGTGACGAGGTTTGCGCGATAGGCGGCGGAGCCG
>JBEPUM010000316.1:0-3791 GCA_041691515.1 Pseudomonadota bacterium
TCAGGCGGACGGTGACGGGATGCTCCGTCGGCGTCAGATAGCTTTCCTTGACGTTATCGCGGGTGCAGGGCTCGCTGATGTGGCCGGCGAGATCGATGCAGAGGCGGTTGACGGTGTTGCGGGCCCAGCCGCGGCCATCGCTTTGCTGTTCCAGCGCCTGTTCGGAAGCGAGGATGCTGCCGTTACGCTCGGTGGCGACGTGGATCTGGAAGTCGCGCTCCTCGCGAAACAGCCGGAAGCGGTTGCGGACTTCCCATGAAATCTGCATTCCGCCGGCCGTCTGGTCCTGCAACGCCGGCGCTTGCGCGGGGACGCTCTGGGCGGGAGCGGCGGCCGTGGCCGGCTGCGCGACCGCCTGTTGCACGGGGAGTGCAGCGAGCAACGCACAACCGAAGGCAATCCGGATAAATAACGACGAGGTCTGAATGTGGGCCATGGATGGCTTTGACGTGACAGATGGGGCGGAAATAAGAGGGTTTGCCGGAAACGCCGTCGATGAAGAGAATTTGACGTTCGCTGGCGTATCCGGCAGCGCAGTGCCGGATGGCGTCACGCAAGGGTTCAGTTCTGGTGGACCCGGGTTTTGACCGGCCGCGGCAGCGGCGTGGCAACCGTGCCGCCATTGTCGTTGCCGACGTTGCCGTTGCCATTGCCGTTGCTCTTGCGGCCCTGCTGCCAGGGCTGCACGACATTGAGCCAGAGTTCGCGCGTGCCCATGATCGTGATCGCGATGGCGAAGGGGATCACGAAGTAGAGAACGCGGTAGACCAATAGGGTCGCCAGCAACTGTTCCTTGCCGAACTGCGGCAGCGCCACCAGCATTGCCGCATCGAACACGCCGAGGCTGCCGGGCGCATGGCTGGCGAAGCCGAGCAGGGTCGCCAGAATAAAGACCACCGACACCGACACGAAGTCGATGTACGGCTGCGCGGGCATCAGCAGATACATCGCGAGGGCGCAGAACCCGAGATCGACCACGCCGATCAGGATCTGCACGAAAGTCAGCCGTGCCGATGGCAGGATCACCTTCCAGCCATTCTGTCCGAGTTCGCGGCGATTGCGGCCGGTGATGATCCACGTCAGGTAGATTCCGACGCCCACGAGGCAGCCGATCGCGATCAGGCGGTTGACCGAGGGCGGCAGCAGGTCCATCGCGCTCGCGGCCCAGGGGTGCCAGGCCATGCCGATGCCGAGCACGAACAGGTTGCCGAGCCAGAATGTCAGTCCGGAGATGAAGCAGACCTTGGCGACATCGATCGCGTTGAGCCCGTAGTCCGAATAGATCCGGAAACGGATCGCGCCGCCGGTAAAGACGGTCGCTCCGATGTTGTGGCCTATGGTGTAGCTGGTGAACGCCGACAGCGCCGCGATGCGATAGGGGATGTGATCCTTGCCGATCGTCCGCAGTGCGAAGAAGTCATAGAACGTCAGCGTGCAGAACGCGCCGACCACGCAGAGCGCGGCCATCGCAATCTGGTGCGGCGACTTCTCGGTCAGCGCGATCAGAATGACGCCGCCATCGACCCCCTTGAGGGTGCGAACCAGCGTCATGACCGCGAAAACGATAATAAGAAGACTCGCGGCAACCCCGAGCCGTTTCCAGCCGATCCGTTCCTTGAAGCCGCGCTGGAGCGCGGTCAGCAGTCGATGCATTCGTCCTCCGGCGAGTGTCCTGAATTCGAAGTTCGTCCTACCAAGCAGCCCGCTCCTTGGCGAACTTCCAAACTCACCACACTACAGGGTGGCAATATGTTTCGAGCCGGTTGGAAAGCTTGATGGCAAGCGGCTGCTCCGTCACTCATACGCGAAAAATCCATAAGACAAAAACGTCTCGTTGGGCAGTCCTTGACAAGGGCGGCATTATGCCTCGAACGCCGGGGAGCGTCATACGCCCTTCATCTATCGAAAAACCCGATTCTTACATCGGGAAATACGATGCACGTCCGGCACCCGAGCGCCGATCGTCATGGCTCATATAGGCACAAAACATTGGGCGTTCCATGGCGGATTTGCGGTTTCGCAGGAACATCGCCGGGCGCTGCCGGTTAGCGAGGGCATCTCGCAATCGAACATTTTGGTGATCCCGCAACGGTAGCCGCGGGCGCTGATCTGTTCACGGCAACAAGGATCTTAGACCATGGGACTGTTTACCAAAGACATCAAAACAATGGACGACCTGTTCGTGCATCAGCTGCAGGACATTTATTACGCCGAGAAACAACTCGTGAAGGCGCTGCCGAAGATGGCCGACAAGGCCACTGACGGCATGCTCAGGCAGGGCTTCCTGACCCATCTCGAAGAGACCAAGGAACACGTCAATCGCCTCGAGCAGGTGTTCGAGATGCATGGCGCTGAGGTCAAGGCGGTCACCTGTCCGGCGATCGACGGCATCATCAAGGAAGCCGATGAGGTCGCCGGCGAAGTCGAGGACAAGGCGGTGCTCGACGCTGCGCTGATCAACGCCGGTCAGGCCGCGGAACACTATGAGATCACCCGTTATGGCAGTCTGGTCGCGTGGGCGAAGCAACTCGGCCGCAACGATTGCGCGGCCATTCTGCAAAAGACCCTCGACGAGGAAAAGGCAACCGACAAGAAGCTGACCACGCTGGCGGAGAGCAAGATCAATCTCCGCGCGGCGAGCTAGACCTGTATTTTCTGAAACAGCGCCGCTCGGAATGTTCTCGCGCGGCGCCTGCATCGTGCAATCGAAGGACGCCGATGAGGTTAGACGTAAGGATCAGGTTCCAACCGCAGTTTGCGGTAGACCTGTGAGCGGATTTTCCGCAAGACAAGAGAAGAGATTCATCGCGAGAGGACACAGGTTGACGGATATTGCCGGACGGGCCGCACGTGAAACGACCTTCCAGGCACAACGGTTGCCGCATCCCGTTGCGGTGAGCGGCCGCCAGATCAACTGGCGCTACGTGTCCGCGGTGGGAAGTTATCATCTGCTCGGATTGCTGGCGTTCAATTCATGGTTCTTCAGCTGGACCGGCGTGGTGCTCGCCATCGGCGGCGTCTACGTGTTCGGCGCGCTCGGTATCAATCTCTGTTATCACCGGCTGCTGAGTCACCGCAGCTTCAGTTGCCCGCTGTGGCTGGAACATACGTTTGCGATCATCGCGGTGTGCTGCGTCGAGGATACGCCCGCGCGCTGGGTCGCCACCCATCGCCAGCATCACCATCGCGCCGACGATCAGGCCGATCCGCACAGTCCGCTGGTCAACCTGTTCTGGTCCTATGTGGGTTGGCTGTTCATCGAGAATACCGATCTCAGCCGCGCGGTCGGCTACGACCGTTATGCGCGCGATATCGTTCGTGACAAATTCTATCGATGGATCGAACGCGCCGTGGTCTGGATCACGCTGGCGCAATCGGTGGTGTATTTCGCAGCGGGTTTCGTCGCGGGTCTGGTTGTCAGCGGAACGGTCGCCGGTGCATTGCAATTCGGCGCCAGCGTCTGGTTGTGGGGCGTCATCGTCAGGACGATTCTGGTCTGGCATGTAACATGGTGCGGAAATTCATTTCCCCACCTGTTCGGCTATCGCAACTATGAGACCGGCGACAACAGCCGCAACAATGCCTGGGTCGCAATCATCACCAGCGGCGAGGGATGGCACAACAACCATCACGCCGAGCCGAACTCGGCCACCAACCAGCGTCACTGGTGGGAGGTGGATCTGACCTATCAGGTGTTGCGGTTGCTGGTGCTGTTGGGACTCGCATGGGATGTGCAGTTGCCGCAACGCACGCCTTCGCCTGTGCGAGAAACGCCAACTGAAAAATCTTAG
>JBEPUM010000317.1:0-3778 GCA_041691515.1 Pseudomonadota bacterium
GTCTCGTCGCCGATGACGGACTGAAAATCGCGCACCATCATCGGATAGGGATGCGGGCCTGCAACCGTACCGATGCAGTAGAACGTGTTGTGCACATTGGTGACCCAGTCGCGCAGCGCCTCGTTCATGGCATCTTTCAGCGTGCGCGAACCCGATTGCACCGGAACGACTTTAGCGCCGAGCATCTCCATGCGAATCACGTTCGGCTGCTGGCGTTCGACATCGACAGCGCCCATGTAGACCACGCAGTCGAGGCCGAAGCGCGCGCACAGCGTTGCGGTGGCCACGCCATGCTGGCCGGCGCCAGTTTCCGCGATGATCCGCTTCTTGCCCATGCGCCGGGCCACCATGATCTGGCCGAGCACGTTGTTGACCTTGTGCGAGCCGGTGTGGTTGAGCTCCTCGCGCTTGAAATAGATCTTTGCGCCGCCAGCGCGGCCGGAGGCCGCAGACTCTTCTCGAAGATGTTCGGTCAGGCGTTCGGCAAAATACAGCGGCGACGGGCGGCCGATGTAATCCTTGCGGTAGCCCTGCATCTCCTTCTGGAACGCGGGATCGGACCGGGCCGTGTCATAGGCCTTTTCAAGATCGAGGATCAGCGGCATCAGCGTTTCCGCGACAAAGCGTCCGCCGAAAATGCCGAAGTGCCCACGCTCGTCGGGACCGGACCGGAAGGAATTGGGTTTTGCGAGACTCATCGTACCCTTTCGTCATGGCCGGATTTATTCCGGCCATCCACGCCTTGCTTGCAGTCGCTCTCGGAAGACGTGAATACCCGGGACAAGCCCGGGCATGACGCCGTTGAACTGTTTGACGCAATCACCGGGCACCTGCAACGGTGAGAGCCACTTGATGCTCGGCCGCCCGTGCAGCCCGAATGAAATCGCGGATCATCGCGATATCCTTGACGCCCGGCGCACTTTCCACGCCCGAGGAGACATCGACGCCGCCCGCGCGGGTGATGCGCAGAGCTTCGGCAAGATTGCCCGCGGCGAGCCCGCCGGACAGCATGAATGGAATTCCGAGCGCCAGGTTTTCCAGCAAGCGCCAGTCGAACGGCACGCCAAGTCCGCCGGGCCGCGTGGCATCTTTCGGTGGATGGGCATCGAACAGGATGCGATCGGCAACCGCAGCATACCCGGGCAGCGCTGTGAGATCGGCTGATGTCTCGACGCCAACGGCCTTTATGACGGGCAGACCGAACGTCCGCTTGATGTCGCGGATGCGGGCCACGGTTTCCTTGCCGTGCAGTTGCAGCACGTCAGGCTTCAGGGTCTCGACGATATTGCCGAGCGTGGCATCGTCGGCATCGACCGTCAGCGCGACCTTGCCGGCGCGGCCCCGCACCTGCGCACCCAACTCGCGCGCACGTTCCAGACCGAGATGGCGCGGGGACGGCGGGAAGAACACGAAGCCCACCATGTCGGCACCCGCCTCCAGCGCCACGTCCAGCGTCGCAGGGGTCGACAGGCCGCATATTTTGACAATCAGGGACATGCTCTCGAACGATTTTGATGCAACCCGGAAAGCCGGCGGAAACCGCCAGATCCGGGCTCAGGCGCGGTGGGCGGGTTCTACAACGTCGCGCCCTGCTTGTCTCGTCCGGTAGCCCCGTATTCGGCCCCCATGGGGGCAGGAAGCCGCTGCGGATCGCGTGAGGACAGCGTGCGGGACCGCAAATCGGCCAGTTCCACGCGAGCCTGCCGCGCATCCGCCTCATGCTGGCGCGCAGCGCGCCGCCAGTGGCGCTGCCGAAACCAGGTTGCCACGCCTCCGGCCACGACACCCAAAATCGCAACGGCAATGATGACGACGAACAGCGGCATCGTGACGCCAACCGATGGATCGTTCGAATTGAACGGATCGAACGACACCGTCACCAGATGACGATTGGCGACCGCGAACACGATGAAGATGACACCGAGCGGAATCAGGATCAGGCCGGTGAAGAATTTGCGCATGATCTTTCTCGCGACGGCGCCGTCAGACAATGCTCATGCTGACAGGCTCTCCGCCTCATGGGACCTGATATATGGGCTGAACCCGTTATATCGATACCCGCTTAACGCTGTTACGCGATGGCTTCGCCCGCCGCGTCGCGGTTCAGCCGTTCGCGCATTTCCTTGCCCGTCTTGAAGAACGGGACGCTCTTCTGATCGACCGGCACGTGTTCGCCGGTGCGCGGATTACGGCCCGCACGCGCGGGACGATGCTTGACCGAGAACGCACCGAAACCACGCAGCTCGACACGATCGCCCCGCGCAAGTGCGGCGACAATTTCGTCGAGAATCGCGTTCACGATGTTCTCCACATCCCGCTGATAGAGGTGCGGGTTATGCTCGGAGATGCGCTGAACGAGTTCGGATTTGATCATCGAGATTGGGACCCGTGCCGTGGGGAGGCCCATTTCCGTGAAAATGGCCAGAACTGTCAAGACGCTAATTGCGATTCAAAAGGATTGAAAATCCTGCGCGAAGGTCCGCGGCGCGGAATTAGCGATTCCTCGCAGTGCGAAAAATCCGCGCATGTACCCCGATTTGAACCTTAGTTTGACGCCGCGGGCTCCCATAGCGCCAACATTCCGTCGAGTCCGAGCCGATCCACCGCGCGCACGATGCCGGCCTGCTCGACCTGTCGCGCAATGCTGCCCAGTCCGAGGGCATTGAGGGTGACGGAAGCGGCAGTGCGCAGGAATGTCAGATCGCCGAAGCGCGGTGACATCTTGAAATCATGAACCGGGAGGTTGGGTGCGACTTTCTTCTCGGTCACAAGCCACGCAATCGCGGCTTTCTCGTCGCCAAGTTGATCGATCAGCTTGAGGCCGATCGCCTGGCGGCCTGTAAAAACACGGCCATCGGCGACTTTTTCAAGTTGTTCGTCGCTCATGCCGCGCCGCTTCTGCACCAGACCGCGGAACCAGGCGTAGGAATCCTTCACCAGCGCATCCAGCGCGGCACGCGCTTCGGGACTGGTGGGCTCATACCCGTTCGGCGCCGCCTTCAACGGAGACGATTTGACTTCCTCGACCTTGACGCCGACCGTTTTCAGAAGCTCGGCAAAATTCGGAAATTGAAACAGCACGCCGATCGAGCCGACCAGCGCCGTCTGCTGCGCAACGATGCGATCGGAGGCCAGCGCTGCGATATATCCACCCGACGCGCACAGCCCTTCGACCACCACGACCATCGGCTTCTTGGCTTTCAGGCGCATCAAGGCATCGTAAAGCTGTTCGGAGCCGGCGGTGGTGCCGCCCGGCGAATTGATGTGCACGATAACAGCGGGCGCGTTCGACTTGCCGAGCCGCTCCAGCGCCTCGACGCGCTCCTGATCGCTGCGGATCAGGCCTTCGATATTGACGCGCTCGATCGCGCTCGCGCCGGCCAGCTTGCGGCCTGACGGCGTTGCGTAGATTCCGACGGCGACAACCGCGACGATGGCGACCAGTACGGCCACCACACGCCAGAAGGTGAGCTTGCGGCGCATCCTGCGGCGATCGACGATCACATCGGACTCAAGCGACATCGAAATTCTCCTCGAAGACTGCGATCATGGCTCGCACCGTCATGTAACCCATGGCGTTGATTTGGCCTGACCAAATTACATCAATTGCGGTGCAATATGAAGAAACAAGGTCCCTGTTCCCTCTCCCCTTGTGGGAGAGGGAAGAAAAAAGCCCCGGTCGAAACCGGGGCCCTGATTGATTGCAACTAGGAAGCCGAAGCTTACTTGTCGGTGCGCTGCTTGAGCGCGGTGCCGAGAATGTCGCCCAGCGTCGCTC
>JBEPUM010000318.1:0-3764 GCA_041691515.1 Pseudomonadota bacterium
GTTCGTTTGTTTGATGGATTTTACAAGTGTGACTACAGCGTCGGCGACGTGGTTGGCCGAAGCGTCATCTATGTATCCGCAGGCAAGATGCTCGGCGGTAATTCAGCGTTCGCCCACATCGGTACGTATCGCGAGGTCGACGGTGAAATCATAGCGGAGGTCGCCGGCCAGCGTCACAATCCGGATCCGAATTTCCGGACGCTCTATGGCTCCGATACGGCCACGATCAATATTCGCGGCAGGGCGCAAACCCACAATGCCTATAGCTTCGAAGGCGGTACATCGCAGGCGCCCGGCGCGGTGTTTCGTGCCGTGATGACGCGGCTTGACGACGAGGATACTCCGGATGCCGGGGCGATCGGCGTTGGCGGGATCGTCAATGGACTGTACTCCGTCCACCTCCGGATTCTCGACGGCGTTGATGGCGGCCTGACCGGCGTGATGTTGCTTCACGATGGCCGTATTCTGGGCGGCGACGCATTCTTCTATTATCTCGGCTCATATACGTCGGCCGCTGGCCGGTGGAAGGGCCACCTGCTGAATCAGGAACATACGGCCAGTACGGGCCAATACCCGGTTTTTGGCGGCCATGAGGTTGGTATCGGATTTTCCGGTACGTGCGACGGTGACGGAGCCGAACTGGAGGCGATTGCGTTGGCGGGCAAACGCAGCCTTCGGCTAACGGCGGTCCTGAAATTGCTGGAGCAAGCGTGAACCGGTTCGCGCGCGAGACTTAGATCTGGCGCGCGCCGGCGTGCTGGAAGCCGAGATAACTTGCTACGACCTGCTGGTTGCTGGCGATATCCGCCGCCGGCCCGCTCAGAACGAATTCGCCGAGCTCCATGACGTAGGCACGATCGGCAATTTTCAGCGCGGCGTTGGCATTCTGTTCGACCAGCAGGACCGACACGCCGGCGTCGCGGAGTTCGCCGACGGTGCGGAAAATGTCGGCGACGATGATCGGCGCGAGGCCGAGACTCGGTTCGTCCAGCATCAGGAGTTTTGGCGCACCCATCAACGCGCGCCCCATCGCCAGCATCTGCTGCTCGCCGCCCGACAGCGTGCCGGCCAGTTGCTTGCGGCGCTCTTTCAAACGGGGGAACAACGTGTAGACCCGCTCGAACGATCGGGCCGCGGTGGCCTTCGCAATCCGGAAGGCACCGAGTTCGAGGTTATCTTCGACATTCATGGTGCCGAACAATTCGCGATGTTCAGGCACCAGCGACAATCCCGCGGCCACGCGGTCCTCGATGTCGAGCCGCGTCGCGTCTTCGCCGCCGAACGCTACGTGTCCCTTCAGCGGCAGGATTCCCATGATCGCATTGAGCAGCGTCGTTTTGCCGGCGCCGTTGGCGCCGATAATGGTGACGATCTCGTTGGTGCCGACATCGAGCGATACCGAGCGTACGGCCTCGACCTTGCCGTATGAAATGTGAACATCGGAAACGGCGAGAAGCGGCGCGCTCATGCCTCGGCTCCGAGATAGGCCTTGATGACGTCAGGATTGGTCTTGATCGCGTCGGGGATGCCTTCGGCGATCCGGGTTCCGAAATCGAGCACTACGATGCGGTCGGCGAGATCCATCACGAAGCCCATGTCGTGCTCCACGAGCAGCACCGACATGCCGCCGTCGCGCAATTGCCGCAGCAGGGTAGCGAGCCGCTGCTTTTCCATGTGCCGCAGACCGGCGGCGGGCTCGTCGAGTAGCAGCAGCATCGGATTGACGCAGAGCGCGCGGGCGATCTCGACAATGCGCTGCTGGCCCAACGACAGGCTGCCGGCGAACTGATCGATCTGGTCGCCGAGGCCGACGCGCTCGATTTGCCGTGTCGCTTCGGCGAGCAGGCGCGCCTCGTCGGCGCGATCGAGCCGCAGCATGCTGGCGATTGCGCCGGAGCGGCCGCGCAGGTGGGCGCCGATGGCGACGTTCTCCAGCACCGTCATGTCGGGCACCAGCTTGACGTGCTGAAAGGTGCGGGCGATGCCGAGTTGGGTGATGGCCTGCGGCGGCGCATCGACGATCGGCTTCCCGGCAAACGATATGGTGCCACCGGTTGCCTTCAAAACACCCGTGATAAGATTGAAGGTGGTGCTCTTGCCGGCGCCGTTAGGGCCGATCAGCGCCATGATTTCACGCGCGCCGACGTCGAAGCTGACATTGTTCACGGCAGTGACGCCACCGAACTGTTTGCGCGCGTTGTCGATTTGCAGAAGCGGGCCGGGCGGCGGAGCCGCGCGTGCGGGCGCGGTCAGTACGACCGATGTGTCGGGGCGCCGCGACCGCGTTTTCAGAGGCAGCAGCCCGGTCAGCCATGGCCAGACGCCGCTCGGTGCAAACTGGACCAGCGCCACCAGCATGATGCCGAACACGATGATCTCGAGCTGCCCCTGCCCGCCGAAAATCAGCGGTAGATAGTCTTGCAGCACTTCCTTGAGGATCACGACAATCGCAGCACCCAGCACGCCGCCCCAGACATAGCCCGCGCCGCCGACGACGGCGACGAACAGATATTCGATGTCGGCTTGCGCGCCGAACGGCGTCGGCGTCGCCGCGCGCTGGAAGTGGGCATAGAGCCAGCCGGACAGTCCCGCGAGCACGGCCGCATAGACGAAAACCAGCAGCTTGGCGCGCGCGGTTTTCACACCGAAGGCTTCCGCCGCGACATGACCGCGGCGTAGCGCGCGGATGGCACGCCCCGTCCGGGAATCCAGCAGATTCAGCGTTAATATCGCGCACAGGATCACGGCGAACCAGATCACGTAATAGATTGCACCGGCATCGAGCATCTTGAGGTTGCCGATCTGAAGCGGCGGAATCTGGGTGATGCCGTCATTGCGGCCGAGGAATTCTAGCTTGCTGAAGAGGTAATAGAGGCCGATACCCCAGGCGAGGGTGCCGAGCGGCAAGTAGTGACCGGACAGCCGAACTGTGACGGCGCCAAGGATGACGGCGGCGATGCCGCTGACAACAAGCGAGGCCGGCAAGCTGAGCCATGGCGACAGGCCGTATCGTGTGGTCAGCACTGCCGTGGTGTAGGCGCCGAAGCCGCAGAACACCGCTTGCCCGAATGAGGTCATGCCGCCGACGCCGGTCAGCAGCACTAGCCCCATGGCCACCAGCGCCGAAAGACCGATGTTGTCGAGCAGCACGATCCAGAACGGCGGCATCTCCGGTATCAATGGAAGCGCAGCCATAATGAGGGCGAAGATGAAAATCGAAAGACGCTTGGACATCGCGATCAATCCTGTTCCTCTTCGACCTCGGGGGCTGCGAGCGAGCGCAGCACGAGGACCGGAAGGATCAGCGTGAAGACGATGACTTCCTTGAAATTGCTGGCGTAGAACGATGAGAACGCCTCGACGAGACCGACCCCGAGCGCGGCGACCGCGGTGACGGGATAGCTGATGAGACCGCCGATAATGGCGGCGATAAAACCTTTCAGGCCGATCAGAAATCCGGTGTCGTAGTAGAGCGTTGTGATCGGCACGATCAGGATTCCCGAGATCGCGCCGATCACCGACGCCAGCAAAAATGCCAGTTGTCCCGACAAAGAGGTCCGGATGCCGACAAGGCGCGCGCCGAGCCGGTTGACGGCGGTGGCGCGCAGCGCCTTGCCGTAAAGCGTATAATCGAAGAACAGCCACAGGCCGACGATGAAGGCGATGGTGATACCGTAGACGGCGAGGCTCTGGCCGCTGAAGCTCAGCGGGCCGATCGTGAGGGCGGCGTTCGATACCGCCGGCCCCCGCAGTCCCTCCGCGCC
>JBEPUM010000319.1:0-3754 GCA_041691515.1 Pseudomonadota bacterium
TTTCAAGCGAGATTCCGCCGATACAACCCCAGCAGCCGTTCCCAGTGCCGCTCCGCCGCCGCCTTGTCGTAGACAGGCCGCTTCGGAAACGCAAAGCCTTGGTGGGTGCCGGGATAGATTTCGATCTCCGCCTTGGCTTTGTCCGCGGCCATCGTCTGCTTCAGCTTCTCAACCGTCTCCATCGGTGCGTAGATGTCGGTCTCGGCGCAGCCGAAATACAATTCGGCTTTGGTCTTGCGAGAGGCGATGTGCGGGCTGTCCGGCTGATCCGTTACCAGATGCGTGCCGTAGATCGACGCCGCAGCCTTGACCTGCTCCGGAAAATGCGTCGCCGCATTGACCGCGTAGCGTCCGCTCATGCAGTAGCCGACGGCGCCGACGATGTTGGTATTCGCGGCCTTGTCCTTTTCCGCATGGGCGAGCAGCGCCTTGGTGTCTTCCATGACCAGCGGAATGTTGATCGATGCCATCAGTTCGAACATGCGCTTGCGCTCGGGTGTCTCGGGATCGGCGGGGAGCGGCCCCAACTCCATGACGCCCGCGCGGTAATACAGGTTCGGCAACATCACGTAGTAGCCCGAGGTGGCGAGGCGGCGTGCCATGTCGCGCAATTCTTCTCGGATGGCGGGCGCGTCCATGTAGAACAGGATCACCGGAAACGGTCCGCCGCGCTCGGGATGGCTGATGAAGGTGGTGGTATGGCCGTCTTTGGTCGCAATCTCGATCTGCTGGTCGATCATAGGCGTTTCTTTTCCGGGTTGGGCTTTTTTGCTTCGCGGGAAGGTGACGATTGCAAGGAAATCCGGCACTGACAAGGCTGCCGTGCCGCCGGATCTAATGCCGGACTTGAAGTGCAGGGCCGGGATCGCCATTCTTTGATTTGACGAGTGGCCGGCCGATGCCGAGCGGAGAGTTAAGATGACCCAGACCAATAATCGGTTTTTCGACGAGATCGGACGCCTGATGAACGACGCGGCCGGTGCGGCGCAAGGCGTCAAGCGCGAGGTCGATGCTGTCGTTCGCAATCAGGCTGAAAAAATCCTCAGGGATCTCGATATCGTCAAGCGTGAGGAGTTCGAGGCGGTCAAGGATATGGCCCGGCTCGCGCGCGAGGAAAACGAGACGCTGAAGACGCGCATTGCGGCGCTCGAGGCCAAATTGGGCGGGTCGAACTAGTCGTCCTCGCAGCCGATGGCGAAGCCAGATATCAAACGCGATCTTCCGGTCCTTGCTTTCGAGTCGCAATTGGCGTGGGACAAGTGGCTTGCGTCACGACCCGCCGCGGCGAAAGGTCTGTGGTTGAAGCTGGCTAAAAAGTCCTCGGGGATAGCGAGCGTTTCAAAGGCAGACGCGATCGATACAGCGCTCTGCCACGGCTGGATCGATGGCCAACTGGACAGCTTCGACAGCGACTATTGGCTGATCCGGTTCACGCCACGCCAATCCACCAGTAAATGGTCCGAGAAAAATCGAAACCGCGCGCTGGAGCTTGTCGCGCAGAAGCTTATGCGTCCGGCGGGATTGAGCGAGATCGACCGCGCCAGGAAGGATGGACGCTGGGACGCGGCCTATGCGCCGCAAAGCACCGCTCAGGTGCCCGATGACCTTCGCATCGCTCTGGCCAAGAACAAGAAAGCGGCGCGCGTTTTCGAGACACTCGACGGCACCAACCGGTACGCCATCCTTTATCGTGTCCACACCGCGAAAAAGCCGGAAACCCGCGCGGTGCGGATTGCGACATTCGTCGCCATGCTGGCTGAGGGCAAAACGATCCATCCGCGGAAAGCTAAACCCAAGAAGCAGGTGTAGTGCCCAGAGTGTGCTGAACTGGCACCCAATGGATCCCGGGATCGCTCTTTCCGCATAGGGGGCGGGGTGGGAAAGCAAGCCAGAAAAATCCCGTGGTTTCCTTGTTATTTCGGGCGTTTGAGGTTAGAACGCCGCCACGTCTGCGGCCCCCGCACCCCTGGAGGCTTGCCGGTGACGTAAAACGGGCCGCGATTGCGGCCTTTAACTTTTTGAAAAACAAGGACTAAATCAATGGCGACCGTCAAGGAATTGAAGGCGACCGCACGTCCGAAGAGCGGCAAGGGGGCCGCCCGGGCAGAGCGTCGCGCCGGCCGAGTGCCCGGAGTGATCTATGGAAACAACCAGCCCCCGACGTCGATCTCAGTCGACGATGCCGAGCTGCGCCAGCGCATTCTGGCGGGCCGTTTCCTGACCACGATTTACGACATCGACCTCGACGGCAAGAAGCACCGCGTGATTCCGCGCGACTTCCACCTCGATCCCGTTCGCGACTTTCCGATCCACGTCGATTTCATGCGGCTCGGCGAAGGCGCGACCATCCGCGTCAGCGTTCCCCTGCATATTCAGAATGCAGAATCGGCACCGGGCGTGAAGCGCGGCGGTACCGTCAACATCGTTACCCATACCATCGATCTCGAGTGCGCGGTCGACAACATTCCGCAGTACGTCGAGGCCGATGTCAGTGGGCTCGAAATCAGCCACTCGCTGCATCTGTCCGACATCAAGCTGCCGAATGGTGTGAAGTCGCTGTCGCGCGAGGACGTCACGCTGGTGACCATCGTGCCGCCGTCAGGTTACGCCGAAGAGCTCAAGGCGGCTGCGGCTGCCGCGGCCGGTGGTGCGGCTGCGACGACCGCTGCACCCGGTGCTGCTCCGGCGGCCGGCGCTGCTCCGGCGGCTGGTGCCGCGGCTCCTGCCGCTGGCGCCAAGGCTCCCGCGGCTGGCGCCAAGGCGCCCGCAGGCGGTGGCGACAAGAAGAAATAAGAAAACGCGGGATGCCGCGTCATGCGCCTCTTTGTTGGCCTCGGGAATCCCGGCGCGAAATACGCGCATAACAGGCACAATATCGGGTTCATGGCCGTCGATGAAATTGCGCGGCGTCACGGTTTCGCACCGTGGCGCCGCCGCTTTCAGGGCGAGACATCCGAAGGCACGCTCGATCGCGAGCGTGTCGTCCTGCTCAAGCCCGCAACCTACATGAACGAATCCGGCAACGCGGTTCAGGACGCCTCGCAATTCTTCAAGCTGGGGGAAAGCGACGTTGTCGTGTTTCACGACGAGATCGAACTTCCCCCGGCCAAGGTCCGCGTCAAGGTCGGCGGCGGCATTGCCGGACATAACGGCCTGCGGTCGATCTCGGCGCATATCGGCAACGAGTATCGCCGCGTCCGCCTCGGCGTCGGCCACCCCGGCGTCAAGGATCTCGTGCACATTCACGTGCTGAACGATTTCGCCAAGAGCGAACGGCCGTGGGTCGAGGCGCTGGTGGATATCGTGGCGGAGAATGCGGCGCTGCTCGTTACGGCCAAGGATTCGGCGTTTCAGAACAAGGTGCATCTCGCGATGCAGGCCAAGGGATTTTTCGACAAGGACGACAACGGCGCGACTTAACGCATCGGATGTCACGAACGGACTTCAGGACACATCATGGGATTCAAATGCGGTATTGTCGGGTTGCCCAATGTCGGCAAGTCGACCCTGTTCAACGCGTTGACCGAAACGGCGGCGGCGCAGGCGGCGAATTATCCGTTCTGCACCATCGAGCCCAATGTCGGCGAAGTTGCCGTTCCTGATCCGCGGCTCGATACTCTATCGGGCATTGCCAAATCCGCGCAGATCATTCCGACCCGGCTGACCTTCGTCGATATCGCAGGCCTCGTACGCGGCGCGTCAAAGGGGGAGGGGCTCGGCAACCAGTTCCTCGCCACCATTCGCGAGGTCGATG
>JBEPUM010000320.1:0-3736 GCA_041691515.1 Pseudomonadota bacterium
GCAGCTTCTGGATCCATTCGAGATTGATGACGGGAACGACGCCGATCTTGAGATCCGCATATTGAGCGACATTCACCTTGTCGGTGACGACCGCCCCGTGCAGGCCCTCATAAAACAACAGATCCGAATTTTCGGGCAGCGACCGCCAGTCGGTAAACTCCCCGGGGGGGACTTTGTGCAGCGCCGATTCCACGTCGTCGTGGACATAGTATCGCGTATTGCCGGTCCCGCTTTCGCCATAGCTCCGGAACACGGCCTCCAATTCGGCGAACAAGTTGGTTTCAGGACTGAAGTGGCTGAAATGCTTGTTGCCCTGCTCCGATTCCGTCGCCATGTGAGTGCGCATTTCGACGCGGTTGTAACGGTGGAATGCGTCTCCCTCAATGTAGGCGGCGACAACATTCTCGCGGCGGAAAATCTGCTCGAAGGTCCGCTTGACGGATGTCGTGCCTGCGCCCGACGAACCCGTAATTGATATGATGGGATGTTTTCTCGACACGATTGCGGGAACCCTTCGATTCAGACGCGAAACAGGCCGCGATGCCCGAACAGCGGCGCATTCTGTTCCAGAGCGACGTCGGGACCGATGTGCATGCGTTCGAGCCTCTGAACGTTATTGATCGAACCCATGATCAGCGGGCATCGCTGATGGAGGCTGGTAGGCACCATTTCGAGTACTCGGCTTCGTCCAGTGGAGGCGCCACCGCCCGCTTGCTCGATGATGAAAGCCATGGGGTGCGCTTCGTAGACAAGGCGCAAGCGCCCGTCTTCGTAGCCATCCCGCGCGTCTCCGGGGTAGAGGAATATGCCGCCTCGAATGAGAATGCGGAAGGCTTCAGCGACCAGCGATCCGATCCAACGCATGTTGAAATCCTTGCCGCAGGGCCCATCGGCTCCCATCACGCACTCTTCGACATAGGCGCGAACCGGCATGTCCCAGTGCCGCCGATTCGAAGCATTAATCGCGTATTCGGTTGCATCCGCCGGAATCTGCACCATCGATGCGGTGAGCTTGAACTCCCTCTCGACGCGATCGAGCGTAAAGATGTCGACGCCCCGCCCGACGGTGAGGACGAGAGAGGTTTGCGGGCCGTAGACAACGAAACCAGCCGCAAGCTGCGCGGTGCCGACCTGGGCAAAGGCAGCGTTGACATCGGACGGCGTGGGCATGATCGAAAAAATCGTGCCGACCGACATGTTGGTATTGATATTCGACGAACCGTCCAACGGATCGAAAGCAACGCTGATTGGAGCGCCGACATTCAAAATGTCGAGGTCGGCCATTTCCTCCGAGGCAAGTGCTGCAATCGGCAGCGCGCTGAGCGCTGAGCGGATGATTTGATCGGCGCGAACATCCAGATCCTTCTGGACGTCTCCGTCGGTGTTGCGTCCTTGTGCCTCGCCGGTGATCCCGGCCAACGGGCCACGGCCCGTGAGGTCGGAGATCTCGATCGAAGCCTGCGCAAGAGCAGCTACGGCGTCATTTACTGCCCGGCGAAGCGGATCCGATCCGGCCTCTGTGTCCATGCGCTGGCGCAACGTCAGCTGTTGATTCATTCAGCCCTCCCAGGAAATCGACCGGCCGCCGATCCGCCGTCGTTTCCGAGCGTTAAGTTACATTGACTCGGCATACGTAATAAGTACAATTTCAATATCCTTCATCGAACCAAAAATTATCTTATATGGCTTCGACCCTTCGGGACATCACTTTTCGCCAGCTTCGAGCCCTGGCGTCGGTTGCTGTCAGCGGCAGCGTAACCGCAGCCGCCCACAAGCTTCACTTGACCCAACCTGCGGTGACGCTCCAGCTCCGAAACCTTCAGCAGTTGTGCGGACTGCCTCTGCTTCAGCGAACCAGCGACGGAATGATCCTCACGCCTGCGGGACAGGAGATGTTCGCGCTTTTTGAACGGGTTGAAGCTGCGGTCGACAGTTGCGCCACCTCGCTCGACATGATCGCGGGTCAAACCGGCGGGCGCGTATCGATCGGTGCGGTGAGCACCGCAAAATATTTTGTCCCCTTTGCAATCGCCGCCTTCTCGAAGCTCCATCCGGGGATCGACATCAGCCTGACGATCGTCAACCGCCAGGAGATACGTCAGGCGTTGCGCGGCTATACCCTTGATTTTGCAATCATGGGCCACCCGCCTCCTGACATCGAGATGGACACTCATCTGATTGGCGATCATCCGCATGTCGTCATCGCGCCGAAAGGACACCGGCTTGCAAACGCCACCGGGCTTGCGGCGGTCGATCTGGCGCAGGAAACGTTCATTTCGCGCGAACCGGGCTCCGGTACAAGATTCCTGATGGAACAGCTTTTTGAAAACAGCTATCTTGAGCCCCAGATCGGCATGGAGATGAGCAGCAACGAGACTATCAAGCAAGCCGTCATCGCCGGTCTCGGGGTCGCCTTCATTTCGGCCCACACGGTGGCCGTCGAACTTGAAGAAGGACGGCTTATCACGCTCGACGTCGCCGGGCTTCCGATTGTGAGGCAATGGTTCGTTGTACGGAGAAAAGACAAGGTGTTGCTTCCGCCCGCACAAGAAATGCTCAACTTTCTGATTGCCAATGGCAAGCAGTTTTTGCCGCGGGCGCCGATTGGTGTTGGACGGCCTGAACCGAAGTAGTCGGGGCAAGTTGAATTATTCCGGCACTTTTAGAGCTCGTGCCGTTCGCTATCGACCTTCGATCAAAGGCCATGCAACCGCAATTCAGTCAACGCTTCAGAATGACGCGGTGATCCGATCATGTTGCGGAGCGAAAACGAGAAGTCGCGTTCAATAGGCGGCTCAAACGATAGATGCTTCAAATGCGTGCAAGTTGGTTAATCCTGCGCGTTGCGTTGCGCGACCGGCAGATCGAAATTATAAGTCATTGAAATATTGGTCGGAGTGGCAGGATTCGAACCTGCGACCCCTGCGTCCCGAACGCAGTGCTCTACCGGGCTGAGCCACACTCCGACAAGACGCGGCTTATAGCCTTGGGTTTCGCACACCGCAAGAAGCTGAATCGAGGATCGAAATTCCCGTGACCGTAGGCCTGAAAACCCAGATTCTGGCGGCCGGCGAGGCCACCGTGGCGGCCGCCGCGCGGATGCTCAGCGGTGGCGGGCTGGTCGCGTTCCCGACCGAAACGGTCTACGGACTTGGCGCCGACGCGGCCAACGCAGAGGCGATCGCGCGGCTCTATCAGGCCAAGGGGCGGCCCGCGTTCAATCCGCTGATCGCCCATGTCGGCGATCTCGCAGCTGCCCAGCGGATCGCCGTTTTCGATGCAACCGCCCTCGCGCTGGCCAACGCATTCTGGCCCGGTCCGCTGACGCTGGTGCTGCCGAAGGCTGCGCACTGCCCGGTGGCCGATCTCGCCACCGCCGGCCTCGACACCGTCGCCATCAGGGTTCCCGCCCATCCCGTCGCCCGCGAGATTTTGCGGCGTTTCGGCGGAGCTGTCGTCGCACCGTCTGCCAATCTGTCGGGCCATGTCTCACCGACCACAGCCGCTCATGTGCAAAGCGATCTCGCAGGGCGGATCGATCTCATCGTCGATGGCGGACCGGTCGAAGTCGGCGTCGAATCCACCATCGTCGGCTGTTTCGAATCTCCGATGCTGCTGCGTCCCGGCGGCGTTCCGCGCACCGAAATCGAGCGCGTGCTCGGCCGTTCGCTGGCCCAGCCGCCCGACGATCCCGAGGCGGGCGATGGGCAACCGCTGGCGCCGGGCATGCTGGCCT
>JBEPUM010000321.1:0-3730 GCA_041691515.1 Pseudomonadota bacterium
GGACACCGGCATTTGCTGGGCATCGAGGGCCTTTCCGCCGCCGACATCACCGGCCTTCTCGACCTTTCCGAAGAATACGTCGAACTCAACCGGCAGATCGACAAGAAGCGCACCTCCTTGCGCGGCCGCACCCAGGTCAACCTGTTCTTCGAGGCCTCGACCCGCACCCAGTCGTCATTCGAGATCGCCGGCAAGCGGCTCGGCGCCGACGTCATGAACATGTCGGTGTCGTCGATGTCGACCCGCAAGGGCGAGACCCTGGTCGATACCGCGATGACCCTCAACGCCATGCATCCGGATATTCTGGTGGTGCGCCATCACGCCTCCGGCGCGGTGGAGCTGCTGGCGCGCAAGGTTGACGGCTCTGTGATCAACGCGGGCGACGGCGCCCACGAGCATCCGACCCAGGCGCTGCTCGATGCGCTGACCATCCGCCGCAACAAGGGACGGCTGGAAGGACTGACCATCGCGATCTGCGGCGACGTGCTGCATTCGCGGGTGGCGCGCTCCAATATTCTGCTGCTCAACATCATGGGCGCGCGCGTGCGCGTCGTCGCACCCTCCACACTGTTGCCGCCCGGTATCGAGCGTATGGGCGTCGAGGTCGCCCGCGACATGCGCGAGGGACTGAACGGCGCGGATATTGTCATGATGCTACGGTTGCAACGCGAGCGGATGAACGGTTCGTTCGTTCCATCGAGCTCGGAGTATTTCCATTACTATGGTCTCGACCAGAAGAAGCTCGCCTACGCGAAACCCGACGCGCTGGTGATGCATCCCGGTCCGATGAATCGCGGCGTTGAGATCGACTCGATCGTCGCCGACGGCGCGCAATCGCTGATCCGTGAACAGGTCGAAATGGGAGTGGCGGTGCGGATGGCTGTGCTGGAAGCACTGGCCCGCAACCTGCCCAACGCGTGACATCATGCTGAACGAACGCCGCCCCATCCTGCTTGCCAACGCCCGCATCGTCGATCCTTCACGCGACCTCGACATCCCCGGCGACGTGCTGATCGCCGACGGCGTCATTCGCGACTCACGGCGCGGCATCGGCGCAGCCGGCGTGCCCGAAGGCACTGACATCATCAACTGTGCCGGCAAGATCGTCGCGCCCGGCCTGATCGACATGCGCGCCTTTGTCGGCGAACCCGGCGCCGGCCACCGCGAAACCTTTGCGTCCGCCAGCCGCGCTGCCGCGGCGGGTGGCATCACCACGATCATCTGCCAACCCGACACTTCGCCAGTCATCGACAACTCCGCTACGGTGGATTTTGTGTTGCGCCGCGCGCGCGATACCGCGATCGTCAACATTCATCCGATGGCCGCGCTGACCAAAGGCATGGCAGGCGCCGAGATGACCGAGATCGGTTTGCTCAAGGCCGCCGGCGCCGTCGCGTTCACGGACGGCGACCGCAGCGTAACGAATGCGCAGGTGATGCGCCGGATCCTGACCTACGCCCGCGATTTCGACGCGCTGATCGTGCATCACACCGAAGATCCGGATCTCGTCGGCGAAGGCGTCATGAATGAAGGCGAGTTCGCTGCGCGGCTTGGACTGATGGGTGCGCCCGCTGCCGCCGAGGCCGTGGTGCTGGAGCGCGACATGCGGCTCGTGGCATTGACCGGTGGCCGCTATCACGCGGCGTCTCTGACCTCAGCAGAATCGCTCGACATTCTAAAACGCGCACGCGATGCCGGACTCCCGGTCAGTGCATCGGCGTCGATCAATCATCTGACGTTGAACGAGAACGACATCGGTCCGTACCGCACGTTTCTGAAGCTATCGCCGCCGCTGCGCAGCGAGGACGACCGCCGCGCGCTGGTTGCGGCGCTCGCTTCAGGCCTGATCGATGTTGTGATGTCCGATCACAATCCGCAGGATGTCGAAACCAAACGGCTGCCGTTCGCGGAAGCTGCTGCCGGCGCGGTCGGGTTAGAGACCATGCTGTCCGCAGCGCTGCGGCTCGTGCACAACGGCGAACTGGATTTCAAGACACTGATCCGGGCGATGTCGACGCGGCCTGCGGAGTTGCTGGGGCTGCCGGGCGGATCGTTGCGTCCGGGCGCGCCCGCCGATGTCATCGTGATCGATCCGGATACGCCCTGGATACTCGATCCCGCCGATCTCAAATCACAATGCAAGAACACGCCGTTCGACGAGTCCCGCTTCTCGGGCCGCGTCGCCCGCACCATTATCGGGGGCCGAACGGTCTTCGAGCACGTCTAAAGTTATAGGAAACGAAAAACGGGCAAACGATGCCGGAACGTCAATGGAAAATCTGTCCGATCGCTTCCATTGAAGTGCCAAGAAAAATCGCGGCCAGGTAAAGGCCGAAGCAAACCACTTCAACACGCTTGCGTAGCGAACGCATGAAAATCTCCATTTGCCCAAGTGCGACCGTGCCGGTTTATGGTTAATATTTGCTTGACGACTCGGAGCCTTTAACGATGTCCCCTCTCGCCATTGCCGTGACCGCGCTCGCCATCGGCTATCTATTTGGCTCAATTCCGTTCGGGGTGATCTTGACGCGCCTCGCCAGCACTCAGGATCTGCGGTCGATTGGTTCCGGCAGCATCGGTGCGACCAATGTGCTGCGGACCGGACGCAAGGGGCTCGCCGCCGCCACGCTGCTTGGTGACATGCTGAAAGGAACCGCGGCCGTGCTGGTTGCGGGGCTGTTGTGGGGACCAGGGGCCGCGATGGCCGCCGCATTCGGCGCGTTCATCGGCCACCTGTTTCCGGTGTGGCTAAAATTTCGGGGCGGCAAAGGCGTCGCCACCTATATCGGCGTGCTGCTCGGCCTGTTCTGGCCCGTCGCGTTGGCATTCTGCGTGATCTGGCTGATCGTCGCAGCGGTGACGCGCTATTCATCGCTCTCCGGATTGACCGCGAGTGTGCTCTCGCCGCTGTTGCTGTGGTGGTTCGGGCATCCACAACTAGCAGCGCTGTTCGCGGTCATGACGCTGCTGCTGTGGTTCAAGCATCACGAGAACATCCGGCGGCTTCTCGCAGGCAGCGAGGGCAGGATCGGCGCCAGGGCGTAAACTCGGACTATCGGGTGATGCTGCTGACGTCGCCGTGAGCGTCCAGTGTCACGGTGAAGCCGAATACCTTGAACTGGCCGCCGCGCGCGTCGATGACGTCGGAATTTTCGACCGGCGTCCATTTCATGCCGCCGCTGACGACGCTGATTTCCTCAAGGTTCAGTTCGTAAAGATCGTTGGTCACATCTTGTCTCCGTGGTTCAGGGTTGAGTTGTCACGTCGGGATCGGTGTCACGCTGCTGATCTTGCCGTTGACATCGAATGTGAAGCTATATCCAAAGGCTTCCATCTGGCCGCCTCGCGCGTCGATGACATTCTTGCTGACGTAGTTGTGGTCCCACTTCATGCCGCCACTGACGGCGCTGATTTCCTCGAAATCCAGTTCGCGAATGTCCTTGTTCATGATCGTCTCCTGCCGTCATGGCGGACTGTTTCCGCCAGCATGACGCTTAGCCGGAGCAGCGCCCCCGCACCGTGACGAACATCACATTAAAAAGGCCGCCCCCCCCCGCCAATGCATCAGAAGAGGCGCGCGCAATTCTGACATGGCGCACCCAAGGGTTGTCTCTCGCGCCGACTTGCGCAAAACTTCCGCACCGGGGGCTAACTTGGATATTCAGAGTTCAGGCATACGGCTGAGCGAAGCGCAGCGGATCGACTGGCTGCGGCTGATCCGTTCCGAGCA